>JAQGLT010000002.1 GCA_028292745.1 Polaromonas sp.
GAACATCGCCCCGCGCGTGGCCGCGCTGCTCGACGTGGGGCAGATCTCGGACATCACGAAAGTCGATGCGCCCGACACGTTCGAGCGGCCCATCTACGCGGGCAACGCGATTGCCACCGTGCAGAGCCTGGATGCCATCAAGATCATCACGGTGCGCACGACGGGCTTTGACGCGGCTGCTGCAACGGGCGGCTTCGGTGCCGTTGAAACCGTTGCGGCTGTTGGCGACAGCGGCAAGTCCAGCTTTATCGGCTCGGAGATCGCCAAAAGCGACCGCCCCGAGCTCACGGCAGCCAAGATCATCGTTTCGGGTGGCCGGGCGCTGGGCTCAAGCGAGAAGTTCCATGAGGTGCTCGAGCCGCTGGCCGACAAGCTCGGCGCGGCGCTGGGCGCGAGCCGGGCCGCGGTCGATGCCGGCTACGCCCCGAACGACTGGCAGGTGGGGCAGACGGGCAAGATCGTCGCGCCCCAGCTGTACGTCGCCGTGGGCATCTCGGGCGCGATCCAGCACCTGGCCGGGATGAAGGATTCCAAGGTCATCGTGGCGATCAACAAGGATGGCGAGGCGCCGATCTTCGGCGTGGCCGACTACGGGCTGGAGGCCGATTTGTTCACCGCCGTGCCGGAATTGACTGCCGCGCTGTGATGCGTGTTCCCCACCTAAACGCAATGGAAAGAGTTTTATGGCCTTTCTACGTCAATGCCTGAACGAGCTTCGCGCTCGGCAGGGCGATCAGAAATCACATTTTTTGAATCAACCTGACTGGACAGATGAATGCGGGAAATCCAATTTCTATGCCGGAAGTCCGTTAACTTCCAAAGAGTGTCATGAACTTGCGCCGGAAGCCGGGAGCAGGGCGGGGGCCATTGGCGACATCAGCATGGAAAAAACCACGACATGCAGTCCGGCCAGCACCCTGGCATGCCTTCGGAATCGCGGCTCAGCCGTTTGAAGCGTAAAGCTGGCCTCGACGATCCAGCGCCAGACATGCTCGCCTGAGCCAGCAGCAACGCCGTTTGCTGCAATTCCGAATTGGCAGACTCCTCGCCGTAAAACCGTTTCGTCTTGAAAACCGCGGCTAAAAGCACCACCCGAGATGGAAAAGCGGCGTCGCGCAGTTACAAAATCAGAGCCAAAAATTGGTGGGTGTTTTTAAAACTCCCACTACTGGACTTCCTGTCTGGATCGTAAGCTGGCACAATCCAGCCTGTTTCTGAAGGTCCTTCCTTGCCACAGTCGCATCCGCTAATCGGTTCAGCCGTGTTGCGGAAGGTTAATCAACCAGCTTTAACCAGCTAATGTTTCCCCAAGGGAAATTAAGGTCAGCGAATATGAGTTCAAACTCGCAGATATCTGCATCTGTATTTACAGCTTATCAGGGCACTACCTATCTCTTCGGCGGCAATGCCCCGTATGTTGAAGAGATGTATGAAAATTATCTGGCCAACCCCGGAAGCGTCACCGATAACTGGCGCGAGTATTTTGACGCGCTTCAGAACGTTCCAGCAACAGATGGCAGCAGCGCCAAAGACGTTCCGCATTTGCCAGTTGTCAACGCTTTTGCAGAGCGTGCCAAGCAAGGCCAAACCAAGGTAGTCGTTGCAAGTGGTGCAGATTCTGAAATGGGGCGCAAGCGCACTGCTGTCCAGCAACTAATTGCGGCCTATCGCAACGTCGGTGCGCGCTGGGCGGACCTTGACCCTCTTAAGCGCGCCGAACGCGACCACATTCCTGAACTGGATCCATCATTTTATGGTTTCACCGATGCCGATCAGGAGACGGTATTCAATACAAGCAACACGTTCTTCGGCAAAGAAACAATGAGTTTGCGTGAATTGCTGAATGCGTTGCGGGAAACATATTGCGGGACTATCGGTGCGGAGTACATGTACACCACCGATCAAAATCATAAGCGGTGGTGGCAGCAAAAACTCGAAAGTATTCGCAGCCAACCTAGTTTAAGCAAGGAAAAGAAGCTTCATCTTCTGGACCGCCTCACGGCTGCAGAAGGACTTGAGCGGTTTTTGCACACCAAATATGTGGGTCAAAAGCGTTTTTCGCTCGAAGGAGGAGAAAGCTTTATCGCCAGTATGGATGAATTGATCCAGCGTGGAGGCGAAGTCGGTGTCCAGGAAATTGTCATTGGCATGGCGCACCGGGGGCGTTTGAATGTCCTGGTCAATTCACTAGGAAAAGTGCCTGCAAGTCTTTTCGCGGAGTTTGACCATACAGCACCAGAAGATCTTCCCAGTGGTGACGTGAAATATCATCAAGGATTTAGTTCTGACGTGACCACTGCAGGTGGCCCGGTTCACCTGTCATTGGCTTTCAATCCATCGCACCTAGAAATCGTGAATCCGGTGGTCGAAGGCTCAGTTCGTGCCCGCATGGACCGCCGTGCTGATCCTAAAGGTTTGCAGGTATTGCCCGTCCTGGTGCATGGTGATGCGGCATTTGCGGGGCAAGGCGTCGTAATGGAAACGCTGGCGCTTGCGGAAACCCGTGGTTATTTTACGGGTGGCACAGTTCACCTCGTAATTAACAATCAAATCGGGTTCACGACCAGCGATCCTCGTGACAGCCGCTCTACGCTTTATTGCACTGACGTTGTGAAGATGATCGAAGCTCCCGTGCTGCACGTCAATGGCGACGATCCTGAGGCGGTTGTGCTAGCAACACAACTGGCGCTCGAATTCCGAATGGAATTTCAGAAGGACGTTGTTGTCGATATTATTTGTTTCCGCAAGCTGGGCCATAACGAGCAGGATACGCCGGCATTAACCCAACCGTTGATGTACAAAAAGATTGCCCAACACCCTGGTACGCGCCGTCTTTATGCTGACAAGCTTGCTGCACAAGGTTTTGGAGAGACTCTTGGCGATGACATGGTTAAAGCGACGCGTGCTGCGCTCGATGCTGGAAAAAGCACATTTGATCCGGTATTGACAAATTTCAAAAGCAAATACGCAGTTGATTGGAGCCCCTACGTAGGGAAGAAGTGGACAGATGCAGGGGACACTGCCATTCCAATGGCGGAGTGGAAACGCTTGGCTGCCAGCATCACGGCTATTCCTGCAACCGTAACGCCACATAATCTTGTCAAGAAAGTCTATGATGATCGTGCGGCAATGGGACGTGGCGATATCCCAGTGGATTGGGGTATGGGCGAACACATGGCTTTTGCCTCATTAGTGGCCAGCGGTTATCCAGTTCGGTTATCAGGAGAAGATTGTGGGCGCGGAACGTTTACACACCGGCATGCCGTAATTCATGATCAAAGTCGTGAAAAGTGGGATACGGGTACTTATGTGCCGCTGCAAAATGTATCGGATAACCAAGCACCTTTTGTAGTTATTGATTCAATTTTGTCCGAAGAAGCGGTGCTGGCGTTCGAATATGGGTATGCCTCTAACGACCCAAGCACGATGGTTATCTGGGAAGCGCAATTTGGTGATTTTGCTAATGGCGCACAAGTGGTGATCGACCAGTTTATTGCCTCTGGAGAAGTGAAGTGGGGGCGGGTCAATGGCATTACGCTGATGCTGCCGCATGGTTATGAAGGCCAAGGTCCAGAGCATAGTTCAGCGCGCCTAGAACGCTTTATGCAATTGTCAGCCGATGCCAACATCCAGGTTGTTCAGCCCACTACTGCGAGTCAGATTTTTCACGTTCTCCGCCGTCAGATGGTGCGCAATCTTCGCAAGCCTTTGATCATCATGACGCCAAAGTCACTTTTGCGTAACAAAGATGCGACTTCACCTTTATCTGAATTTACCAAAGGTGCATTTCAGACCGTGATTCCAGAAACCAAAGAGGATATTGCCAAAAAAGCTGATAAGGTTAAACGGGTGATTGCTTGTTCAGGCAAGGTGTATTACGACTTGGTCAAGAAGCGTGAGGAAAAAAATATAGACGACACGGTAATCTTGCGTGTGGAACAGCTCTATCCTTTCCCGCACAAGGCTTTTGCAGGCGAGTTGAAAAAATATCCTAATGCAACCGATATCGTATGGTGCCAAGATGAACCCCAAAATCAAGGGGCTTGGTTTTTTGTACAGCACTACATTCACGAAAACATGCTCGATAAACAAAAGTTGGGCTATTCGGGACGTGCTGCGTCAGCTTCTCCAGCTGTTGGTTATTCCCATTTGCATCAGGAACAGCAAAAAGCGCTGGTTGATGGCGCATTTTCCAAATTGAAGGGTTTTGTCTTGACCAAGTAAAAGTCTTGCCATCGCCTGAAAACAAGAAAACACACGAAAGTAACAAAATGGCTATTGTTGAAGTAAAAGTTCCCCAGTTATCTGAATCTGTGGCGGAAGCCACCATGCTGCAGTGGAAGAAGAAAGTTGGCAGCGCAATTGCTATAGATGAAATATTAATTGAGATTGAAACCGATAAAGTTGTTCTTGAAGTGCCCGCGCCTTCGGCTGGGGTGTTAATTGAACTACTTGTCCCTGACGGCGGCACAGTAGTGGCAGATCAAGTCATCGGTAAAATCGATACCGAAGGCAAGGCTAGTTCAACCTCAGACGCTGCTGGAGCCGCACCCGTGATGGCCTCTGCTTCTAATCATGCTCCAAAAAATGTCACTGGTGGGTCAATGGCTGGCGTGCCTATGCCCGCAGCTGCAAAATTGATGGCAGATAACAATCTTGCACCGGGCTCCGTCGATGGAACAGGTAAGGATGGTCGTGTTACCAAGGGTGATGTTATAGGCGTAACGTCTGCAAGTGCAAGCAAACCGATAATTGCTTCTGCAGTTTCAGCAGGGACTCCCATTGCCGCTTTGCCTAAAGTGGCAGCACCAGTGAAAAATGATCTGGGCGATCGTCCTGAACAGCGTGTTCCCATGAGTCGCCTGCGTGCCCGTATCGCCGAGCGTCTTTTGCAATCGCAATCCACAAATGCCATTTTGACGACCTTTAATGAAGTCAACATGGCGCCAGTGATGGAAATGCGCAAAAAATTTCAGGATGCCTTTAGTAAAGAGCATGGGGTCAAGATTGGCTTCATGAGTTTTTTTGTTAAAGCCGCAGTGCATGCATTGAAGAAATTTCCCATGCTGAATGCGTCTGTAGATGGCAACGATATCGTATACCACGGCTATTTTGATGTTGGTATTGCTGTTGGTTCACCGCGCGGCCTGGTAGTACCCATCCTGCGTAACGCTGATCAGATGAGTTTTGCGGATATTGAGAAAAAAATTGCTGAGTATGGGCAAAAGGCCAAGGATGGAAAATTGAGTATTGAAGAGATGACTGGAGGCACGTTCTCAATTTCCAATGGCGGCACATTTGGTTCCATGCTTTCAACCCCTATCATTAATCCACCTCAATCTGCAATTTTGGGCGTTCACGCTACCAAAGACCGGGCTGTTGTTGAGAATGGTCAGATTGTGATTCGTCCGATGAATTATCTGGCTATGAGTTATGACCATCGTATTATTGACGGCCGTGAAGCTGTTCTAGGATTGGTCGCCATGAAAGAAGCCCTGGAAGATCCTGTGCGCCTTTTATTTGATATTTAACTAAATTTCAGTTTGACCACATTACATATGGCATTTTATGCATTTGACCTTTTTATGCCTAGATAATTGGCATTGAAGTGTTTGGCGTTCTTGTTTTGATGGAACTGTATTTGTTTAATGATGACGTAGAAATCAATACGAATTTCTTTGCATTGCAGTTTAATTACGTTTGTGTTAAACCAAATTTTTAATAAAGATTGGTTGGCATCGCTTGGATTATTTTGCGTGAAAGAAACAATCGTTTAATGAGGGGTTTCCCAATATAGGGGAATTTAATATTAAAAAGATTGCCTGCGTGTTCGCTAAATTAAGTTAATTGAAAAGGTTATTAATGAATATCAAACAATTTGACGTGATCGTGATTGGTGGTGGTCCTGGTGGTTACATCGCTGCAATACGTGCAGCCCAGTTGGGCTTCCAAGTGGCATGTATCGATGAATGGAAAAATTCTAAAGGTGGTTCTGCTCTTGGTGGAACTTGCACTAATGTTGGATGTATTCCTTCCAAAGCCCTGCTGCAATCATCAGAACATTATGAACATGCGGCGAAACACTTCAGTGAGCATGGTATTGGCATCACTGGTTTGAGTCTTGATGTTGCGAAGATGGTGGGGCGAAAAGACAACGTTGTAAAGCAAAACAATGATGGAATCGTTTATTTATTTAAGAAAAACAAGGTAACTTTTTTTCACGGTCGTGGCTCTTTTGCCTCGGTTAAAGACGGTATTTATACTATCAACTTAAAGGGTGATGCTGAGGAAATCATTATCGGCAAGCACATTATTGTGGCTACCGGATCCAATGCCCGGGCTCTGCCTGGAACCCCATTTGACGAGATCAACATTCTGTCAAATGATGGTGCGTTACGTATGGGTGCTGTTCCTAAAAAAATAGGTGTGATTGGTTCAGGCGTGATTGGTTTGGAAATGGGGTCAGTTTGGCGTCGTCTGGGTGCTGATGTAACGATTCTTGAAAGCTTGCCCACGTTCTTGGGGGCAGTCGATCAGCAGATAGCGCGTGAAGCGAATAAGGCTTTTACCAAACAAGGGTTGAAAATCGAACTTGGCGTAAAAGTCGGTGAAATCAACACCAATTCTTCTGGAGTCTCAGTCCATTATGCTGACGTTAAGGGAGAAGCACAAACATTGCAAGTAGACAAACTTATCGTTTCCATTGGCCGTAGCCCCAATACTGTCGGACTAAATGCAGAAGCAGTAGGGTTGAGCCTAGACAACCGTGGGACTATTGTGGTTGATGACGAGTGTAAAACCAATCTGGTGAATGTATGGGCAATAGGTGACGTGGTCCGTGGACCCATGCTGGCACACAAGGCGGAAGAAGAAGGCGTGGCCGTGGCTGAACGCATTGCTGGGCAGCATGGTCATGTCAACTTTAATACCATCCCATGGGTAATTTATACCAGCCCGGAAATTGCTTGGGTAGGGCAGACCGAAGAACAGTTAAAAGTAGAAGGGCGTGCGTATAAATCCGGCAGCTTTCCTTTTATGGCAAACGGACGGGCTCGTGCTCTAGGCGATACAACTGGAATGGTAAAAATGCTTGCTGATGCTACAACTGATGAAATATTAGGAGTTCATATTGTTGGGCCCATGGCCAGCGAGTTAATTGCAGAATGTGTTGTAGCGATGGAGTTCCGTGCAAGCAGTGAAGATATTGCTCGTATTTGCCATGCCCATCCATCGCTTAGCGAGGCTACTAAAGAGGCAGCGCTGGCGGTTGACAAGAGAACGTTGAACTTTTAAGAGTTGGAGTTGGAAGCATTATTGGTCCGCGCTGCGTATGATGCTGAAATTAATGCACGTGGTTATGAAAGCGATCCTGCACAATTGCGCGCAATTGACGCACTGGAGCGTTGTGCTGCAGAATGGATAAGTTATAAAGCGCAGCGCTCAAATGCATTCAAGAAACTGATCAACCGGCCTGATATTCCACGAGGTGTATATATGCATGGTGGAGTTGGTCGAGGAAAAAGCTTTTTAATGGATTGTTTCTTTAGTGCTGTTCCACTGAAGAGAAAAATCCGGTTGCATTTTCATGAGTTCATGCGTGAAGTACATCGAGAATTGCTTGATTTGCAGGGGTTGGCAAATCCACTTGATGAGTTAGGTAAACGCATTGCAAAGCGGTATCGACTAATTTGCTTTGATGAATTTCATGTAGCGGATATTACTGATGCCATGATCCTTCACCGCTTGTTGGTTGCTCTTTTTGAAAATGGAGTTGGATTTGTAACCACATCCAACTTTATTCCTGATGGGCTTTACCCCAATGGGCTGCACCGTGATCGTGTTTTACCAGCTATCGAGTTGATTAAGACAAACCTAGAAATTGTAAATGTCGATAACGGAACTGATTATCGCAGGCGTACTCTTGAAAAAGCGAAGATTTACCACACTCCGCTAGGTCCGCAGGCGGATGCCGAAATGATGGAAACTTTTAGTCGTTTGGCAGCATCACATGACGAAAATCCAATTTTACAAATTGAATCTAGACAAATCCATGCTAAGCGCAAGGCAGGTGGAGTTGTATGGTTTGACTTCAAGACTTTATGTGGTGGACCAAGATCGCAAAATGATTACCTTGAAATTGCGACTCAGTTTCATACAGTATTACTGAGCGGTGTGCCTCATATGCCCGTTCGTATGGCTTCGGAAGCACGGCGCTTTACCTGGCTGGTAGATGTGCTGTATGACAGACGGGTAAAGTTAATCATGTCTGCCGCGGTGCCGCCAGATGAGTTGTATACGGAAGGCCCATTGGTACATGAGTTTCCCCGGACTGTTTCCAGGCTTAATGAAATGCAATCTGAAGAATTTCTTGGTTTAGAGCACAGATCAGTAGATACATCACTGACATGAAAAATTTCAGTGGTTTGTTGTTGGTGATTTTTGCGATGGGCAACTCTTTGGCTGCGCAAATTGACTTGCCTGTTGAGGAGACCTATAACACTGATGTGGAACGTAAAATGATTAGCAGCGAGCGTGAAAGGTTAGACGCTAGATTCACTAATGAAAATGCGGATTGCTATAAAAAATTTGCAGTCAATAGCTGTTTGGGAAAAGTTAATTCTCAGCGTCGAGATGCAATGGCAGAATTCAGACGGCAGGAAATCTTGCTTAACGATAAGGAGCGAAAGGCTAAAGGCATAGCGCAGCTACGGAGCACGGAGCAAAAATCCTCTATTGACAAAAAACTTGAAGTAGAAAATCGTCATACTCTAGCAAAACAAGATTATTTGATGCGTATGGAGGATGAAAAGCGCAAGCAGCATAAAAATGCTGTCTCTATTTCAAATAGAAACAATGCTGAAAAAGTTACTGCTGAAAGAGTGCTACGGCAACAGGAAAAAATGCAAGCTGCTGACGAGAAAAAAGATGCAGCTGGAGAAGCATTAAAAAACTTGAATGAGCGTCAGAAAAAAGCGCAGGAACGTAAAGCTCAGCATTGGGCTGATCAGCTAAAACGCGATAAGCCTCTTGCAAAACCCCTGCCATTACCAGAAAATTAATGTAATTAGTCTAGCGATTCAAGCTTGACAACAACTAACGATAAGTTGTCTCCAACACCTCGCGCACGTGAGCGGGCTTTTTGGATTAAGAATTCAGTTGCTTCACGAGGGGAAAGCATTGAAAGCGCAGAACCCATTTCCGCAGGACTGAAATAATGCCATACGCCATCGCTGCAGGCCATTAAAACGTCATTTTCTTGTAATTTTGCAATGTAATGCTGTGCAATAGGTGGAGCCTCCTCTGCACCGAGACAGCCCATGAGAATATTAGCTTGGGGGTGATGATTCGCCTCATCTTCGCTGATCTCACCTTTGTCAACTAAGGTCTGTACATAAGAGTGATCAACAGTTCTGTAAGCCAGCTTACTTCCTTGGTAATGATAAATTCGGGAATCACCGGTATGGACCCAATAGCATTCCCCTCCTGGATTGATTAGAAATGCAGCTAACGTACTGTGGGGTTCTTGTTCAGCGGAAATGGCTGTCAGTTTGATCACAATATGAGCTTCTTCAATCATTTGTTTAAGCATTGCCGGCGCATCATCCGTTTCAGGGGCGTAGCGGTCGAAAAGTTGCTTAGCTGTCAACATCACTTGGTCAGATGCTTTGCGTCCTCCACTTCTACCGCCCATCCCATCCGCAACGATGCCAAGCATGCAGCCAGGAATTCGGTGATGACTTAACAAGTCCACTTGGTCTTGCTGATAGTCTCGATCACCTTTGTGGATGCCTGTGGATGCTGTAATGCGATAGCCTTTGGTCATTGTGTAGTCTGGCATGCTTTCGTAAGCTCGATGTGTGGCTGCGATAAATGTATTATCAGGCAACAAATATGAAAAATTACTTTGACACTAAATCATCTATTTCTTGCGTGTTTGCTGATAAAAATGACAATTAAATATGAAAATCATGTAGTGAACACTTTATTTGTTGCCGAACCACTACTTAGACGTTTCAAAAAACGCCGATTTCAGCTTTTTGATCGTATTACGTATTTTGAACCGTTTTTGACGTCTCCCGGTTCTGCCTGATGAATCTTGCTTTTGAAGTCAATGAAGCTTTTTCTTCCCAGGGGATACTGTCGCAGCACATAGAAAATTTTGTGCCGCGCAACGGCCAGATTGAAATGGCGCTGGCTGTGACGCATGCGATAGAGGAAGGGCGTTCTCTTGTGGTCGAGGCCAGTACTGGTATAGGAAAAACCTTTTCCTATTTGGTGCCCGCCCTTTTAAGTAGCGAACGCGTTCTTATTTCCACCGCTACCAAAGCTCTTCAAGACCAGTTGTTTGGCAGCGACTTGCCGCGCTTGGTAGATGCATTTAACCTACCTGTGCGTATCGCTTTGCTCAAAGGACGCACGAGCTATTTATGCCTTTATCGGCTAGAAACGGCGCGCCAAGAAACATATTATTCAAACGATTTATCGGCACGCGCTCTTTCGAAGGTAGAGCAGTGGTCCCAAGTCACCAAAACTGGTGATTTGGCCGAACTAGGGGGGCTTGATGAGCGGTCACCCATTATTCCGTTTATAACCTCAACAAAAGACAATTGTCTGGGCTCACAATGCCCGCGTGTTCGTGCTTGTCATGTCAACTTAGCGCGCAGGGAAGCAATGGCGGCCGATGTGGTCGTTATCAACCATCACCTTTTTTTCGCGGATCTTGCTGTTCGTGAGTCGGGTGTGGCTGAACTGCTACCTTCTGTACGGATTGTTATTTTCGATGAAGCACATCAATTAAACGAAACAGGGGTGCAGTTCTTAGGAAATAACCTGTCTACCGGTCAGATGTTGGACTTCTGTAGCGATGTTTTGATTGTTGTGGTGCAACTGGCGCGTGGCTTAATGAATTGGCATGAGATTGTTGGTGCTATGGAAAAAGCGACGCGTGACTTGCGTAAGTCTGCAGACCATCTTTTTCTTGGAACCAAGCTCCGCTGGACCGGTAGCATACCTGAAGGTTTAGTTGATGAAGTATGGGAACAAGCGTTACAGGCAGCTCATGTAACCTGTTTACAGGTTTGTGCCGCACTTGATACTGTCAGCCAAAGTGCACCCGATTTTGTCCGACTTCACGAGCGAGGTCTGCGCTTGGCTGATCGTATGGAAAGTTTCGCCCATCCAGGGAAACCGGGCTTTGTGCGTTGGGTTGATGTGGGAACACAGCTACGGCTGGTCGAGTCTCCAGTAAATATTTCCAGTGCAGTGAAAAGCAAAATGCTTAGCGCTTCCCCAGGCGCGGTTAAATCCTGGATTTTTACCTCTGCCACATTAGGCGATGATGAGAAACTTAGTTGGTTTACTCAGCCCTGTGGTTTGGAGGATGCCAAGGTGTTGCGGATTGGAAGTCCCTTTGATTACGAACGTCAGGCCGCTCTGTATGTTCCTCCTGATTTTCCAAAACCAGGTAATGTTGCTCATCCTGGCAAAGTCGCAGAATGCGCGGCCATCTGGGCAAGTCAATTGTGTGGACGCACAATGATCTTAACCACGACCTTGCATGCCTTGAGAGTAATAGGTGACAAGCTTCAATCCGTGTTTGAAAATTCGGGGCAATTGCAGGTGCTTGTGCAAGGTAGTATGCCAAAACGCGCTTTGATTGAGCGTTTCCGTGAAGGCGCATCATTGGGCCGCCAGGGTTGTATTCTTGTCGGTTCAGCATCCTTCTGGGAAGGTATTGACTTGCCCGGCGACGTGCTTCAACTTCTTATTATTGACAAGATACCATTTCCTCCACCCACCGACCCGCTGGCTGAGGCACGGTCATGTCTGCTAGAGACTGAGGGCCGGAGTCCGTTTATTCATTACTTTTTACCCGAAGCTGCTGTCGCGCTCAAGCAGGGCGCTGGACGTCTCATACGCCGAGAAACAGATCAGGGTGTTCTCGTGGTCTGCGACAATCGCCTTGTGTCCATGGGCTATGGACGGCGATTGCTGAAGGCGTTGCCTCCTATGCAGCGGCTTGCTTCAGATGCAGAATTAATGAACAGACTAATCAGATTTACCAAAACTTGTACCAAGGATTGTCTGCAGCCTTAAAACCTTTACTGATGTAAAGACTTTGCGGATAGGTATTTTCCATGATACGGCGTGCATCATCTCGCAATTCTGTCATGCCTAGCGCATCGTATGATTTGTAGAGGATGAAGGTCGCTTCTTCGAGTGCCGGGCCGTCTCGGTAGTCGGCAATCGCGCTTTGGGCACGATTGATGGCAGCTACGTAGGCACCTCGCGAATAATAGTACCGAGCAACATGAACCTCTGATTGAGCCAACGAATTGACAATGTAGTTCATACGCAGGCGCGCATCGGGTGTATAGCGCGACTCTGGAAAGCGGGCAACCAACTCCTTAAAAGATTCGAACGATTCCTTGGCTGCATTCTGGTCGCGTTCGGATAAATCCTGACGCGAGATAAATCCAAAAATTCCCAAGTTGTCATTGAAGTTAACCAGTCCTCTAAGGTAAAGGGCATAGTCCATGGCAGGGCTCGCAGGATGAAGCCGCATGAAACGGTTCAGCGTAGCGACAGCTTTGGCTTGTTCACCCCCTTTATACTGGGCATATGCTTTATCAAGCTGGGCTTGTTGTGCCAGCGGTGTTCCTGCCGCGCGGCCCTCTAGCTTTTCATAGAGTGGAACTGCTTTGTCATAGGCTCCGGAACTTGCTTCGTCCTTGGCTTCGGCGTAAATCTTGTTCGGACTCCAAGTGGCGGTCTTGTCTGTTTCAGGTGTGGTTGAACAGCCAGAAACAAGAAATGTCCAGACGCAAACAGCTGCTACAAGCAGTGATGCTTTAGGAACATCCGATAACTTGGGTAAAAACATAGCAATCGACCTTATTGATGACTGATTCAGAACTGAGAAAATTGATTATATCGGGCAGTCCTATCCCCGATATGCTGGCAGATGATGTACTGGACGAGGGTGAGGCGACCAGCGAAACTGAGTTGCGCCATTTGAGCGTTCCAGTGGAGGGCCATGCAAGCCGCCTTGACAAGGCCTTGGCAGGCCTTGTACCGGAATTCTCTAGAAGTTATCTACAACAGTTGATCGAGGCAGGCGCTGTATTGGTCAAAGGACGCGCAGCTCTCAAAACTTCTTTAAAGGTAAAAGCAGGCGATGACCTAACCATCGAACTGCGCCCAACACCCCAAAGTCAAGCCTTCAAACCGGAAGAGATGGCGCTGAACATCGTTTACCAAGACGACCATCTGCTTGTGATTAACAAGCCAGCCGGGTTGGTGGTTCATCCGGCACCCGGCAACTGGAGCGGAACTTTGCTCAACGGGTTGCTGGCATATGACCAACAGGCCGCATGTTTGCCTCGTGCCGGGATTGTTCACCGGCTTGACAAAGACACCAGTGGTTTGATGGTGGTTGCACGCCAGCGCCGTACGATGGATGCGTTGGTTGGAATGATCGCAGCCCGTACTGTCAGCAGAGAATACATTGCGCTGGCGCATGGAAGTTGGGTAGGCGCCAAATCTTGCCAAGTAGAAGCTCCTATTGGGCGCGACCCTCGAAACCGCTTGCGTATGGCCGTTGTCGACTTGGGTAAAAATTCAGGCAAGACAGCCTCTACCGTGATTTCACTGCTGGAGAGCTCGGCCAAGCATTGCTTGGTCAAATGCAAACTGCATACTGGACGTACTCATCAGATCCGTGTTCATATGGCCTTTTTAGGACATGCCTTGGTAGCGGATGTGTTGTATGGTGGTGCCATGGAGCATGGACTTCAGCGCCAGGGTCTTCATGCCTGCCGTCTTGCATTTGAGCACCCAGAAACAGGAACCCCAATGGAATTCAGGTCAGCTCCAGCGCAAGATTTACAAGAAGCAATGACAAGTTTGGGCCTGCGATATAATCTGGCACTGTAGTTTTCAGCTACCCGCAACTTAGCTCCCCTACTCAGGGATGAGTCCGCAATGAATGCAATGCGCTACTAAAGCGCCTTCCAGCTTTCTTCTTGCCTTTTCGGAACAACGAATCATGAATACGATGGATGCTAAACGCGTCCTCGAAACAGCCCTTGTTTGTACGCAGCAGCCGCTTACCTTGCGTGAATTAGGAGTGTTGTTTAACGGGGCTCTTGCTGCCGATAGCCTTAAGCTCATGCTTGGACAATTGCAGGAGGAATGGTCAGGTCGTGGCATGGAACTGGTGCATGTGTCAAGTGGATGGCGCTTTCAAAGCCGTCCTCACATGCGCGAATATCTCGACCGGCTCACTCCGGAGAAACCGCCGCGTTACAGCAGGGCAACCTTGGAAACCTTGGCCATCATTACTTACAGGCAACCGGTGACGCGAGGCGATATGGAAGATATTCGTGGCGTAACAATCAATAGCTTGCTGCTCAAACAATTAGAGGATCGAGGCTGGATAGAGGTGATTGGTTATCGGGAAACCGTTGGCAGGCCAGCGCTGTACGCGACAACACGCCAGTTTCTCGATGATTTGGGTGTGGTGTCACTGGCGGAACTTCCTGCGGTCAGTACCACCCCTCAGCAGCCCGCCAAGATCGAACAAATGGAACTGGGAATGGCTGGGGCCACTGACAACAATGTCGCTTTCTTGTCCTCTAGCTTGAACTTTTCCGGAACTTTGGAGCATGTAGCCCCAACTGTCGATAAGAGTCCTGACCATGACCCTGTTAGTTCCTAAGCCCGCAGGCCTGCCAGCCATACAAATGAAGATAAAAGCATGAATTCACAACATTCTCCTGTTAACGATAGCTTGCCAAAACCAAATAATGAGTCAAATATGGCTCTACCGCTTGATCCACCTGTGCAGCTAGCTCCCGATTTGATAGCAAAAGGCGTCACTGAAAAAGCTGTGTCATCGCCTTCAGGTGCCAGACGGAGTGGTGGGAAAGCGGCGGTTAATGCCATCCGGTTTGAAGATGTCGTCACTGGTCAGTTTGACGCTGATGAAGAGGATGTGGCGCTTGACTTGCCTAAGCGTGTGTTGTCGCCACAGCCAGAGACGCCCAAACTTCACAAAGTGCTGGCTCAAGCGGGATTGGGCTCTCGGCTGGAGATGGAGCAACTGATTTTGGAGGGGCGGATTTCAGTCAACGCCGAACCTGCACACATTGGACAACGCATTCAGTTTGGTGACACGGTCAAAGTCAATGGCAAACCCATCAGGGTGCGGATTGATCCCCCGCCCCCGCGTGTGATTGCTTACCACAAGCCGGCTGGAGAAGTGGTAACGCATGATGATCCGCAAAACCGGCCGACTGTGTTTCGGCGCTTGCCCAAACTTTTTCAGGGCAAATGGCAGTCGGTTGGACGCCTCGATCTGAATACCGAGGGCCTGCTACTGCTCACGAGTTCCGGCGAATTGGCAAACAAGCTGATGCATCCGCGCTTCGGTCTGGAGCGTGAATATGCCGTACGTGTGCTTGGTGCCCTGAATAATGAAGAAAAAAAGCGCTTGCTCGACGGTGTAACCCTCGACGATGGCATAGCTCAGTTCGGATCAATCGAGGCAGGCGGCGGCGAGGGCGCCAACTGCTGGTATCGCGTTACTATTTCAGAGGGACGCAACCGTGAAGTTAGGCGCATGTTTGAAGCTGTGGGGCATGCGGTAAGCCGCCTAATCCGCATTCGTTATGGCGCAATGGTGCTGCCGCGCGGATTGAAGAGGGGCGCCTTTGTTGAGCTTGATGAAAGCGATATCTTCGCGCTGACTAGCGCGGTAAGTCGGTCTGAAGCACGACCTGATCCCCGCAGAGAGGCTGGAAGCAACGGTAAATCTGAAAGCCTGGGAGGCGAAGACCCGCGCCGAGGTCCACGCAGAAATGATCGATCGCGCGCTGGCAGTGGGTGGGATCGCAATTCCGATCCAAGGCAAATTAGAGGCGTTCAATCAACAGACGATCTGCAGCCGCTAATCACTCACACAGATTTGCCACCGCGCGGCAATAGGCGATCTGGAAACGGCGGAAGCGATCGCAGACAAGGTGGGTCCGTTAATAATCCGGGGGCCCGATTCGGTTCACCTCCTGCTGGCGGCGGCCCGCAAGGCTCAAAACGCCGGGAAGACCGCAGCCCCCGGTCCGATAAACTTGCTGGCGGCAAACAACCTGATCCGATGAAGACGTCATTTGGTTATATCGGGGCAGACACTTTTACAAGGCAACGCCAAGATCAAGGCCAACGACGCGGTGGCAGTGGGAGCAATGTTGGAGGCTTAAGCGGAGGTGCACCGCGACGTGGAGGCAGCACGGGTGGAGGGCGCAATGGAGGAAACCGCGGTGGTGGCAGTGGCGGTAACCGTTGAGCGGCTTATAAACATGCCATTTCGCAGGGCTGCTTCGAAAGCAGCAACCCTGCGGGTTAAAATCATGGGCTTTATTCAGATATTCGAATAATTTAAAAATCCTATAACTTTAAATCCCAAGGAAAATTTATGGCTATCGAACGCACACTTTCAATCATCAAACCAGATGCAGTCGCCAAGAATGTAATTGGGCAAATTTACGCACGTTTTGAAGCCGCTGGCCTGAAGGTTGTCGCAGCCAAAATGGTTCATCTTTCGCAAGGCGAGGCAGAGGCTTTTTATGCCGTGCATAAGGCACGTCCCTTCTTTAAAGATTTGGTTTCGTTCATGATTTCCGGTCCAGTCATGATCCAGGCGCTTGAAGGTGAGGGTGCGGTGTTGAAAAACCGTGACTTAATGGGTGCCACAGATCCCAAGAAAGCCGATGCCGGTACGATTCGCGCTGACTTCGCTGACAGCATCGATGCCAATGCCGTTCATGGCTCTGATGCTGTCGAAACTGCCAAGGAAGAAATCGCCTTCTTCTTTGCGGGTCTGAACGTTTACTCGCGCTGATGAGCTTCTTCCCCATGCTTTGCCACCCCTTGTCCGGGTCGTCGCTCGCGTGGGACGACTCAGGATATCGCACGCTGCGATGACCACCAACCTTCTTGACTTCGACCTGGAAGGCTTGGCTGCTTTTTGTGAGCAGCTTGGGCAAAAGCGCTTTCGTGCAACCCAATTGTTCCGCTGGATTCACCAAAAGGGCGCAGCGGATTTTGAGCAGATGACCGATCTGGCAAAGGCATTGCGGGAAAAGCTAAGCCTGTTTGCACACGTTCAAGGGCTTAGGGTCATATCCCGCCACGATTCGTCTGACGGCACCATCAAGTGGCTGTTTGATGTCGGCGCCGGAGATGTCATCGAAACCGTTTTTATTCCTGAAGCCGATCGAGGCACCTTGTGCATTTCATCCCAGGCGGGCTGTGCTGTTGGGTGCCGATTTTGTTCTACCGGCCATCAAGGCTTTAGCCGCAACCTTACGACCGGTGAAATCATTTCTCAGTTGTGGTTTGCGGAGCATTTCCTTCGTAAACATCTGGGTCGCGACGAGCGCATCATTTCCAACATTGTCATGATGGGCATGGGGGAGCCTTTGCAGAATTACGCCCAACTGCTGCCGGCGCTCAAAGTCATGCTGGATGACCATGGGTACGGCTTGTCCCGACGCCGCGTTACTGTGTCAACATCTGGTGTTGTACCCATGATGGACCGTCTTGCCCGGGATTGTCCGGTGGCGCTGGCCGTTTCGCTGCATGCGCCACACGATGCGTTGCGTGATAACTTGGTGCCGCTGAACAAGAAATACCCCATCGCTGAATTACTAGACGCTTGCATTCGTTACCAGTCGGCCGCGCCACGCGATTTCATTACCTTTGAATACTGCATGCTGCATGGGGTCAATGATCAGCCCGAACATGCGCGTCAGTTGGTGGCGCTCATGAAAGCCCATGCGGCAGCAGGGCTATCTTGCAAATTCAATCTCATTCCTTTTAATCCCTTTCCAGCTTCTGGGTTGATATGTTCCGAAATGCCTCAGGTCATGGCATTTGCCAGGGTATTGATTGAAGCAGGCATTGTTACCACTGTGCGTAAAACCCGGGGTGATGATATCGATGCGGCCTGTGGCCAGCTGGCTGGCGATGTTCAGGACCGTACTGGTGTGGGCCAACGCATGGCTGCACAACGGCAGGGCATGCTGGGCGGTATCAAGGTGGTGGTTGTTAAGGGAACGACAGTATGAAGAGCATTTATAGCGCGTTAAGTATGTCTTGCGCCGTTGCGATGCTGCTCGGCGGCTGCGCCAGCCAACAAGCTTTGGACGGAGCATATGGATCTGGAAATCCATCGGACCTGATAACCGAGTCTGATGAAACTGATCAACGTCGCCGTGCGCGCTTACGGGTAGAGCTTGCCAGCGGTTATTTTGAGCAAGGCCAGACCAAGGTTGCCTTGGATGAAATCAAGCAATCATTGGCGACTGATCCAAATTTTGTCGATGCTTATAACCTGCGGGGGCTGGTTTATATGCGACTGAACGATATTCCACTCGCAGAAGACAGTTTTCGCCGCGCATTGGCAATCAATTCACGTGACGCAAGCGTGGCGCATAACTACGGCTGGCTGCTTTGCCAGCAATCCCGCTATCCAGAGTCATTCAAGCTGTTTGCTCAGGCAATAGCCAACCCGACCTACACTGAAAAACCCAAAGCATTGATGGCGCTGGGCGTATGCCAGATGCGTGCTGGTCAGCCAGTAGAGGCTGAACAAAGCCTGATGCATGCGTATGAACTGGATGCAGGTAATCCGGTAACGGGTTATAACCTGTCGAAGCTGCTGTATGCGCGTGGTGATTTAACACGTGCCCAGTTCTATATCCGTCGTTTGAATAACAGTGAACTCGCGAATGCCCAGACACTTTGGCTGGGGATTAAAACCGAGCGAAAACTGAATGATCAGGAGGCCGTTCAGCAGTTGGCCAGCCAGCTGAAAAAACGCTTTTCTCAGTCTCCCGAGGCTGCTGCGTATGAAAAGGGTTTGTTCAATGAGTGAGGATGAAGCTGTACAGGAGGCACGGCCTGCTGCAAGGACTGTTGAAACCATCACTCGTTTGAATCAAGGCGGAGTTACGCAGCAAAATACCCCTGGTGCAATGCTCCGCGAGGCCAGGCAGTCTCAGGGACTCGAGCTTGCCACGCTAGCTGATTTACTCAAGGTATCCGTATCAAAGCTCAAGGCATTGGAGCAAAATCAGTTGGAGCTATTGCCTGACCCCGTCTTTTGCAGAGCACTGGCTTCGAGCATATGTCGAATTCTAAAACTGGACCCGGCGCCTGTCCTTGGGCAGTTACCTGCCATCACAGCCAAGGTAATGTCACAAGATAGAGGAATCAATACACCATTTCGTGCCCGAAGCGCCAGAGGGGCTGCATTTTTGTGGTGGCATGTTTCACGGCCTGCTGTTTTAGTGGGCCTTACCTTGATGCTGGCTGCACTGATCTTGATTTTCCTGCCTTTCATTCAACAAGAAATTGCGAGATACCGGCTCGGGCAGGGTGGCTCCATCCAAAGTGGCTTGGTAGAGCCTGCTTCGGTCATCACTTCCGTACCTTCCGCATCTCCTGGGATGGAAGTCATCAACGATGCTTCCGATGCCGCTTCTGCTAGCTCCTCACGTCCGCTCGCCCCTGCTGAAGTTGCTGCCTTCGTCTCGACTCCTGCCACTTCATTTTCTGCTTCCACTACTGCAGAAGCTATTTCCCTCATCAACTTCAATGCCAAGGGCGAATGCCGTATCAAGGTGACGGACGCGAAAGGGTTGGTGGTGCTGGACCGTGCTTTTCATCCGGGAGAGTCTACCGGCCTATCCGGCGCATTGCCACTGCCATTGACGGTGGTGATTAACCGTCCCGATGCGGTGCAGGTACAAGTGCGTGGACATGCATTTGCATTAAGTGGTTTGAGTAAAAACAATGTTGCGCGATTCGAGGTGAAATAGTGCAAGACCCTCTTCCTATAGATTCTGCCGTCCCCACAGCACATCATTCTCTCCAGTCCCGGATTGTTTGGGGTTCACGTGTGGTCACGGTGGGTGGCGATGCGCCAGTACGCGTCCAGTCCATGACCAATACCGATACCGTGGATGCAATTGGCACTGCGATTCAGGTCAAGGAGCTTGCTTTGGCAGGCTCTGAGATGGTTCGCATCACGGTCAATACGCCAGAGGCAGCAGCAGCAGTCCCCTATGTGCGTGAGCAACTTGATCGCATGGGCATTGATGTACCGCTGATTGGCGACTTTCACTACAACGGCCACCGTCTGCTAACCGATTACCCCGCCTGCGCTCAGGCGCTGTCAAAGTACCGCATCAATCCTGGCAACGTAGGCAAAGGCAATAAACGCGACATGCAGTTTGGCCAGATGATTGAAGCAGCGATGCGCTGGAACAAGGTTGTCCGGATTGGGGTGAACTGGGGAAGTCTCGACCAGGCACTGCTTGCCAGCTTGATGGATGAAAACAATGCGCGTACCACGCCTTGGAACGCCAGGCAGGTGATGTATGAGGCATTAATTACCTCCGCCCTTGATTCTGCTCGTCGTGCTGAAGAAATGGGGCTGCAGCGCGATCAAATCATCCTGTCGTGCAAGGTCAGTGGTGTGCAAGACCTGATTTCTGTTTACCGTGCATTGTCCAAACGTACTGACCATGCCCTTCATCTGGGGTTGACTGAGGCTGGCATGGGCACCAAGGGGACAGTGGCATCGGCCACAGCGCTTTCAGTCCTGCTGCAGGAAGGCATTGGCGACACCATTCGCGTCTCTTTAACTCCCCAGCCAGGCGAGGCCCGCACACAGGAAGTGGTCATTGCTTCCGAGATCTTGCAGTCCTTGGGCTTGCGTACTTTTGTTCCCAGCGTGACGGCCTGCCCCGGCTGTGGCCGCACCACCAGCACCACGTTCCAGGAACTGGCCAAGCAGATCGATGACTTTTTGAGGGCACAAATGCCGGTCTGGCGCGAGCAATATCCAGGTGTTGAGGGGCTCCGGGTAGCTGTGATGGGTTGCATTGTCAATGGCCCTGGCGAAAGCAAGCATGCCGACATCGGTATCAGCTTGCCGGGTTCTGGCGAAGCGCCGGCTGCACCGGTATTTATCGATGGCGAAAAAAGACTGACCTTGCGCGGTGACAACATTGCACAGGAATTCCAAGTCATCGTTGAAAACTACATTGAAAAACGCTTTGGCATGCAAATTGTTGCCCAAGATTCTTGATGCCACGCCTGAAAAAATGACTGCTGACCGAAAAAAAAGCCCTTCGCCGGGTAAGTTTGAAAAACTAGCTGCCGTCAAGGGCATGAACGATATCCTGCCGCCGGATTCGGCACGGTGGGAGTGGCTTGAGGACAAGGTCCGTAGCTTGATGGTGCGCTACGCCTACCGGAATATCCGTACGCCTATTCTGGAGCACACGCAGTTGTTTGTGCGTGGTATCGGCGAGGTCACCGATATCGTCGAAAAAGAAATGTATTCGTTTGAAGACCGTTCCGACAAGCATGGCGGCTATGACCATTTAACGATGCGTCCCGAAAATACCGCCAGTGTGGTGCGTGCTGTCACTGAGCACAATTTGCTTTATGAGAGTGGAAAACGCCTGTATTACATGGGCCCCATGTTTCGCCGAGAACGGCCACAACGGGGGCGTTATCGCCAGTTTCACCAGATCGGCGCCGAAGCCCTGGGCTTTGCCGGTCCTGAAGTCGATGCCGAATTAATTTTGCTTGCCACTGCCCTGTGGAAAGAACTTGGCCTGACCGACTGGCGTCTTGAAGTCAATAGTCTGGGCCAGCCGCATGAGCGTTCCGTGCATCGTGCCGAGTTGATTGCGCACCTTGAAAAGCATGCTGATTTACTGGATGAGGAAGCGACTAGGCGCTTGTACAGTAATCCATTGCGTGTCCTTGACACCAAGAATCCTGCCATGAAGGCGGTCGTTGAAAGCGCGCCGCGCCTGATTGATTTTCTGGGACCTGAGTCACTGGCCCATTTTGAGGGGCTGAAGGCGATTCTGGATGCAAATAATATTCCCTGGACGCAGAACCACCGACTGGTAAGGGGACTGGACTATTACAACCTCACCGTATTTGAGTTTGTGACCGATCGCCTTGGGGCGCAGGGCACAATTTGTGCAGGTGGGCGATATGACTACCTGATTGAGCAGATAGGGGGAAAGCCAGCCCCGGCGGTAGGGTGGGCCTTGGGCGTGGAACGTGTCCTCGAACTCATCAACGAGCAAGGTACGCCGGTGCCAGTACCTGTGCCAGACGCCTATGCAGTGATTCCAGAAGCCTATGCCTTGCCTGTCGTGCTTCAGACGCTGCAGGCGCTTCGTGCAGCCGGAGTCAGCGTGCAAATGCATGCCAGGACTACGGCAGAAGGCATGGGAAGCATGAAGTCTCAGTTCAAGCGGGCCGATAGCAGCGGAGCGCGGTTTGCATTGGTTTTTGGTCCCGCTGAGCTGACTGATGGCAGCGTTGCAGTGAAGCCTCTCCGTTCGGATCATGGCGAGACGGCTCAGGTTCAAACCCTTCAGTCGCTCCACGATGTAGCTGCATGGGCGCCCATGCTGTGCAGAAAAGCGGCTGTCTGAATCTTGGTTTTGGCACTCTACAATCATTCCCTTCAACTTCCCGTTACGGGTTAGAACTACAGACATTTATGGCACAACACCTCGATTTGGAAGAACAAGAGCAGCTTGACGAACTCAAGCATTTCTGGAAGCAGTACGGCAACTTGATTACTTGGGTCCTGATTGTCGTTTTAGGGGCTTTTGCCAGTTGGAAGGGTTATCAGTATTGGCAGCACAACCAAGCTGCACAGGCATCCGTGATGTATGACGAGATCGAGCGCGCCGTGCAGTCGGGGGAGGTCGCAAAAATCGATCGAACGTTGGCTGACATGAAAGAGCGCTTCGGCAGCACTGCTTACGCCCACCAGGCTGGTCTCCTGGTTGCGAAAACTTATTACGACAAAGGCAATATGGATGCTGCGCGTGCTTCTTTGGGGTGGGTTGCCGAAAATGCGTCCGATGCAGGTTATCAAGCCATCGCCAAACTTCGGCTTGCCGGAATACTGCTTGAAAAGAAGTCCTACGATGAAGCGTTGCAGCAGCTGGCCGGCAGTTTCCCCAAGGACTTTGCTGGCCTGGTTGCCGACAGGCGGGGGGATATTTTGATGGCCCAGGGTAAAAAACCAGAAGCAAAATCCGAGTATGAAAAGGCTTATAAAGGGCTTGACGAGCGTGTGGACTACCGCCGGCTGGTAGCGGTCAAGCTTAATGCCCTCGGCGTGGACCCAACTGCCAGCCAGGTTAAGCCTGAAACGGCAGAAGTGGCCGGAGCAACTAAATGATTAACCAGTCTTTTAGAGCTCTAGCGCTTGTTGTGCGTGCGCCTCTAGCTATTGTTACGATAGCAATCCTTGCCGGCTGCTTTGGAGGTTCGAAGAAGCCGCAGCCAGCGGACCTTCAGCCAGTGACGGCGCTGGTATCGGCCCGTCAGAGCTGGACCAATCGGATTGGGCCGGTAACCTTTCCACTCGATGCGAGCGTGACAGGTGGCACGGTGAGTGTGGCCAGTGATGATGGCAATGTGGCCCTGCTTGACGCCAAAACTGGCCGTGACATTTGGCGCATGGCGTTAAAAACCCCTATCTCGGCGGGTGTCGGAAGCGATGGCAAGGTTCTGGCAATCGTCACCAAGGCTAATGAAGTCGTTGCGTTGCAGGGGGGACGGGAACTCTGGCGCCAAAAGCTCAATGCACAGGCTTTTACCGCACCGTTCGTGGCCGGTGAACGCGTTTTTGTCCTGGCGGCAGACCGTTCTGTCAATGCTTTTGATGGTCAGTCCGGGCGCAAGCTTTGGACGCAGCAACGTCCCACCGAGCCCTTGGTACTGCGCCAGTCCGGTGTGATGTTGGCCGTTGGTGACATGCTGGTGGTTGGCTTGGCCGGCCGGCTGGTTGGCATGAATCCAACAAATGGCAGTATTCAATGGGAGGCCCCGGTGGCCACGCCGCGTGGCATCAATGATGTAGAGCGGCTGGTCGATCTGGTCGGAAGCGTCAGTCGCATCGGTGATAGCGTCTGCGTGCGGGCTTTTCAGGCCAGCATAGGGTGTGTCAATGCTGGCCGTGGCAATTTGTTATGGACCAAACCTGCCAACGGCGTGCAAGGCATTCACGGTGATGACCGTTTCCTGTTTGGTACCGAAGCAGATGGGACGGTGATGGCCTGGAGGCGCACCGATGGCGAGCGTGTCTGGTCCAGCGAACGCTTGCGCTACCGGGGTCTCAGCGCGCCCCTGGTTGCCGGACGTTCCGTTGTGATTGGTGATGCCACGGGTTTTCTCCATCTGCTGTCGCGTGAAGACGGTTCTCTGCTCAATCGACTGGCAACAGACGGTTCTGCGATTGCAGCCCCTCCGGTGCTTGCAGGCAACACCCTGATCGCTGTGACGCGCAACGGTGGAATTTATGGCTTTGAGCCCCAATAACGGCATCCTTGCCAGAAATTAATTGTTGTTTTGATGAAACCTGTCATTGCGTTAGTTGGCCGCCCGAATGTGGGCAAGTCAACGCTTTTTAACCGGCTGACCAAGACGCGGGATGCGATCGTGGCCGACTTTGCCGGGTTGACGCGTGATCGTCATTACGGGAATGGCAAGCTGGGCCCCCATGAGTACATCGTCATCGATACCGGCGGCTTCGAGCCTGATGCGACAACAGGCATTTACAAGGAAATGGCCAGGCAGACGCGCCAGGCGGTAGCCGAGTCGGATGTGGTGGTTTTCGTGGTGGATGCAAGGGCGGGCATCAGTGCCCAAGATCATGACATTGCCAAATACTTGCGCAAGCTTGGCAAGCCAACGGTGCTGGCTGCCAACAAAGCCGAGGGTTTGCCAGAAGGCTCGCAGGTTGCCGAATTTTTTGAACTTGGCTTGGGTGGAATGCTGGCAGTGTCGGCTTCGCACGGTCAAGGCATGCGCACCTTGGTGGACTTGGCATTGGCACCGCTCAGCCTGCCAGATCCAGAAGAAACTGTAGCGGCAGAAGATCCGGCAGTCATCAAGCTTGCAGTGGCTGGACGGCCTAATGTCGGAAAATCAACACTGATCAATACCTGGCTCGGGGAAGAACGCTTGGTGGCATTCGACTTGCCGGGCACCACGCGCGATGCAATTTCTATACCTTTTGAACATGATGGACAGCAGTTTGAACTAATTGACACTGCGGGGCTGCGCCGTAAAGGAAAGGTTTTTGAAGCGATCGAGAAATTCTCGGTCGTTAAAACCTTGCAAGCGATTGAAAATGCCAATGTCGTCTTACTCCTTTTGGACGCTACCCAAGGCGTGACCGATCAGGACGCACATATCGCTGGATATATTCTTGAAAGTGGCAGGGCAGTGGTGCTGGCGGTCAATAAATGGGATGCGGTAGATGCTTACCAGCGAGAACTTTTGCAGCGTTCAATTGAAACCCGGCTTGGTTTCTTAAAATTTGCATCGATCCACCATATATCGGCTATCAAACGTCAAGGCCTGGGACCAGTCTGGAAGTCGATTGTCCAGGCGCACGCATCGGCCAATCGCAAGATGTCCACGCCAGTGCTAACACGTTTGTTGATGGAAGCGGTCCAATTCCAGCAGCCCCAACGCTCGGGCGTCTTCCGACCTAAGCTTCGGTATGCGCATCAGGGCGGAATGAATCCTCCCATTGTCATCGTCCATGGTAATTCGCTGGAGCATGTCACCGAAGCTTACAAGCGTTACCTTGAGGGACGTATTCGCAAGGAGTTCGATTTGGTTGGCACACCTTTGCGAATACAACTCAAAAGTTCTCATAATCCCTTTGCGGATAAAGAATAGCTCCCGTACTACAGGCCGCTAAAAGTGCCTGTGGTATGGTGAAGTTCCATCAACTTTTGAACACGGAAAATATCGTGAGCAATAATAAAGGTCAGCTCTTGCAGGATCCATTTCTCAACACCTTGCGTCGCGAGCATGTGCCAGTCTCTATTTATCTGGTCAATGGCATCAAACTGCAGGGACAAATTGAATCTTTTGATCAGTATGTCGTTCTGCTCCGCAATACTGTCACGCAAATGGTTTACAAACATGCCATTTCGACTATCGTTCCCGGTCGCGCGGTCACTTTTTCTGCCACTGAGTCAGAAGATGCATCGACCAGTTAAGTAGCCTTCACATACCGGTGAAAAAACAAGCGTTCGCCCTTCTGGTAGGGGTCGATCTGGGCCTTCCCAACTTTGATGCTGATCTTCAAGAGCTTGGTTTGCTTGCGCAAACTGCCGGTCTAGAACCAGTAGGACGTGTGACTTGCAAACGCAAGGCACCTGATGCAGCACTGTTCATCGGCTCGGGGAAGGCTGATGAAATTAAATTGCTCGCGTTGGATACCGGGGCCACTGAGATTTTGTTTGATCAATCACTCAGCCCTGCCCAGCAACGCAATCTTGAGCAGCGCCTGGACATGCCGGTCAATGACCGAACCCTGCTGATCCTGGAGATTTTTGCTCAACGCGCTCGAAGCCATGAAGGCAAGCTTCAGGTAGAACTGGCAAGGCTGCAATACGTATCAACGCGTCTAGTGCGTCGTTGGTCTCATCTGGAGCGTCAAACGGGTGGCGCTGGCGTACGCGGCGGCCCTGGCGAGAAGCAAATCGAGCTAGACAGGCGCATGATCGGTGATGCTATCAAGCGGACAAAAGAGCGTTTGTTCAAAGTTAAAAAGCAGCGCGAAACACAGCGAAAGCAACGTGAGCGGCGTAATGCATTTTCAATTTCCCTTGTGGGTTATACCAACGCAGGAAAATCAACACTTTTTAACGCATTGACCAAGGCCGAGGCTTATACAGCCGATCAACTCTTTGCAACCCTGGATACCACCACGCGCCAACTTTATCTGGGAGAGCCCGGTCACCGGGCTTCACTGTCCGATACTGTAGGTTTCATTCGTGACTTGCCCCATGGGTTGATTGATGCGTTTTCTGCCACCTTAAAAGAAGCGGTCGACGCAGACTTGTTGCTGCATGTGGTAGATGGCTCAAATCCCGATTATCTTGAGCATATTGAACAGGTTCAACGTGTGCTCTGCGAAATAGGGGCCGAAAACGTTCCTCAGATATTGGTTTTTAACAAACTCGACGCTATTGAAAAAAGTATCTGGCCCCTGCATTTGCAGGATAGGTTTGACCTCAGAGATGCTTTTAAAGGATCGAGTCGGAGCGTTGAGCGTGTTTTTGTCAGCGCGCAAACGGGCGAAGGTCTGCCATTGCTTCGAACGCTTCTAAGTCATTACGCCATAGACGCGCCTGATGTCGATAGCCCCTGAACAGGCCTGATATTGCCTGCTTGGGTGATTTCATTAGGCACAATATAGGTGTAACAAAAAAGTGAGTTTTTTTCCATGAATTTCAATCCCGCGCAGCAGACGTTGACTAACCTCACAGGTCGGCTGAAGCAACATGTCCAGGGCATGTTCAATCTCAACGATCCGCGCTGGGGCCGGGATGAAGAGAACTCTTCCCCGGACGGGCCTAAGCCTGATGGTATGAAAGAAGATCGTCCACCCGTCAAGCCTGGCAACCGTCCGCAGGGGCAGGGCCCCAATCAGGGGCCGCCTGATTTGGATGAGCTATGGCGTGATTTCAATCGGAAATTAGGAGGCTTGTTTGGCGGTTCTAAAAATGCAGGCAACCGGGGGGGCTTTGGCGGGGGTAACAAAGGAGGCAGCGGCCCTGGCGGAAGTTTTCAACCCGATATGAAAAATGCGGGCATTGGCATGGGCTTGATTGCCGCTGTGGTCGCCTTGATCTGGCTGGGTACTGGTTTTTTCATCGTCCAAGAGGGTCAGCAGGCGGTCATAACCCAATTTGGAAAGTACCGAGCAACAGTAGGCGCCGGATTTAACTGGCGTTTGCCGTATCCAATACAGCGGCATGAAATTGTGGTGGTCACGCAGATTCGATCGGTCGATGTCGGTCGCGACACTGTTTTGAAAGCTACCGGACTGCGTGACTCGGCCATGTTGACGGAAGATGAGAACATTGTCGAGATCAAGTTTGCGGTGCAGTACCGACTGAATGATGCACGTGCATATTTGTTTGAAAGCAAGGATCCATCAGCGGCTGTGGTGCAGGCTGCGGAAACCGCAGTGCGGGAAGTCGTGGGGAAAATGAAAATGGACATGGCACTTGCTGAAGAGCGCGATCAAATCGGGCCGAGGGTTCGCGTGCTCATGCAGACAATTCTGGACCGGTACAAGGTAGGGGTGGAAATCGTTGCCATCAATCTTCAGCAAAGCGGTGTTCGTCCACCTGAACAGGTGCAAGCCGCGTTTGATGATGTCCTCAAGGCCGGACAGGAACGTGAGCGCGCTAAAAATGAAGCGCAAGCGTATGCCAACGATGTGGTTCCACGTGCCGTAGGCTCCGCATCGCGCCTGAAGGAAGAAGCCGATGCTTACAAGGCGCGAATAGTTGCACAGGCTCAGGGCGATGCGCAACGCTTTAGCTCAGTATTGGTTGAATACCAGAAGGCTCCCCAAGTAACACGTGATCGCATGTACACAGATACCATGCAGCAGGTGTATACCAACGTTACCAAGGTACTGGTGGACTCACGAAATGACTCTAATTTGTTGTACCTTCCACTCGACAAAATCATGCAGATGTCGTCGCAAGAAGGGGTGGTTGGTGGTGGGAACGGCGCTTCGCTTCAGGCGGGCGGTACTGCATCCGCGACTACATCACCTCCTGTGACCAGCTTGCCGCTTGATGCGCGAACCCGGGACACTTCCCGCACCCGCGAACGTGAAACCCGCTAAGGAAAAAAAGTGAATAGAGTTGGTCTTGTCGTTTCTTCGTTGTTGGCACTTCTGGTGCTGCTCAGTTCAATGTTGTTTGTCGTTGACCAGCGCCAATTTGGTGTTGTGTATGCGTTGGGCCAAATCAAGGAAGTTGTGCTCGAACCTGGGCTTAACTGGAAATTGCCGCCTCCATTTCAAAATGTTTCGTATATTGACAGACGGCTGTTGACGCTCGACAGTACTGACGCCGAGCCAATGCTGACAGCGGAAAAGCAGCGTGTGGTGATCGACTGGTACGTGCGCTGGCGCATCATCAACCCATCTGAGTACATTCGTAACGTAGGTCTTGATGAACGTGCGGGTGCCAACCAGCTCAACCGGGTAGTTCGCAACGCTTTTCAGGAAGAGATTAATCGTCGTACTGTGAAGGATTTGCTTTCGCTCAAACGCGAAGAACTCATGGCAGATGTCAAAAAGGAAGTTCTGGCCGTTGTTCGCGGTTCAAAGCCCTGGGGCGTTGACGTCATTGATGTGCGAATCACGCGTGTGGATTATGTGGAGGCCATCACCGAATCGGTCTATCGCCGAATGGAGGCGGAGCGCAAGCGGGTCGCCAATGAACTGCGTTCGACAGGTGCTGCCGAAGGTGAAAAAATTCGGGCTGATGCCGACAGGCAACGGGAAATCACCATTGCCAACGCCTATCGGGATGCGCAGAAAATCAAGGGCGAGGGAGATGCCGAGGCTGCAGCCACCTTTGCTCAATCCTTTGGCAAAGATGCGCAGTTTGCACAGTTCTATCGCAGCTTGGAAGCTTATAAGTCCAGCTTCAGCAAGAAGAGCGACGTCATGGTGATTGACCCGTCATCGGATTTTTTCAAAGCCATGCGGGGTTCTAATAACACCAGCAATGCATCAGCCAATGCCGTGCCGCCAAAAAGATAACACTTAACCTCAGCCTATCGGATTGTTGGCATTTGCGCTGCTGGCAAGAGAGTGCTGAAGGCTTTCATCAATTTTGCCTGACGCCGTAGAGTGGGCGATTTTGATTTAAACAAGCATTGGCCTGCTGTTTCAGCCTTGGCGTTAGTATCCCCAACCTAATTTTGTTAGGCGGTAGGCGCTTGAACTCAGGCGTTTTCTCGTCTTCAATGCAGGCGCTGAGTGAAAATCAGGCTGCTGAATTCTCAAGGCAAACGGTGTCACCGCCAAGCCTGTGGTGAAGGGGCCGCGGGCCCGGTAAAATCCCATTTTTAACAGCTTACGAAAATCACAATGCCCGCCTGGTCGTCATCTTGGCAATTGCCCGATCAAATTGCCGATGTCCTGCCTTCCGAGGCGCGTCATATCGAAGAACTGCGCCGTCTTTTTCTCGACACGGCCTGCAGTTATGGCTATGAGCTTGTCATGCCGCCGTTGCTGGAGCATCTGGAGTCTCTCCTGACTGGCACTGGCGAAGCCCTCGATCTTCAGACGTTCAAACTGGTGGATCAGCTTTCTGGCCGCACGCTGGGCCTGCGCGCCGATACCACGCCACAAGTGGCGCGTATTGATGCCCACCTGCTCAATCGCAATGGCGTCGCGCGCCTTTGCTACTGCGGCCCGGTTCTGCATACTCGGGCAGATCGGCCGCATGCGACGCGGGAGCCCTTGCAGTTTGGCGCTGAAATTTATGGCCATGCGGGTCTGGAGGCCGATCTTGAGGCCCAGTGCCTTGCGCTCGACTGCCTTAAAGCGGCGGGGGTCAGCGACTTACTGGTGGACATGGCCGATGCGCGCATCGTCACCAGCTTGTTGGCTGGTGTTCAGCTTGACATTTTGACCCTGGCGCGTATCCATGCCGCGCTTGCCGCCAAGGATGTGGGCGAACTCGATGGCTTGCTTACCAGTCTGAATGGCGGTCTTTCTTTGCCAGCGCGCGAAGGCATGAAGGCACTGCTACAGCTCTACGGTGACGAAGGCGTGCTGGTCGAGGCGAAAAAAGTGCTTCCACCTTTGCCAGGCGTTCATCAAGCGCTGCAAGATTTGCAGTGGCTGGCATCGCATGCTACCGATGTAAAGGTCAGCTTTGACTTGGCCGACCTGCGAGGCTATGCCTATTACAGCGGCACCCGTTTTGCCGTTTATGGCCAGGGCGCCGAACTTGCCCGAGGCGGTCGGTATGACGAAGTGGGTGCAGTGTTTGGCCGCAACCGGCCCGCGGCTGGTTTCAGCCTGGATTTGAAGGAACTGGTCAGTGTCCTGCCGCCACGCCCCTTGAAAACTGCGATTTGTGCGCCTTGGGGGGGAGAAGCCGCATTGCATGCAGCGATTGTCAAGCTGCGGGCAAACGGAGAGACCGTGGCGTGTGTACTGCCCGGCCACGAGCAGGAAGTCAATGAATTCAATTGTGACCGTGAACTGGCCCTGGCGGCCGGCCTATGGGTGGTCCGGACCCGAAATTAAGCCGCGTCAAAAAAGCGGTACGACTCGCCGTGCCAAGGGAGCATCCCTGCGCCGGAATTATCCATAAGCTACTTAACGAGAACTGAAATGACAAACAAACCAAGCGCAGCCACGGGCCGCAACGTCGTGGTCGTGGGCACCCAGTGGGGCGACGAAGGCAAGGGCAAGCTGGTCGACTGGCTGACTGAAATGTCGCAGGGGGTGGTGCGTTTCCAGGGCGGCCACAATGCCGGCCACACGCTGGTGATCAACGGTGTCAAGACCGCCCTGCACCTGATCCCCAGCGGCATCATGCGGCCCGGCGTGAAGTGCTATATCGGCAATGGCGTGGTGCTGTCGGCGGCCATGCTGTTCGAGGAAATCGAAGGGCTGGAAAAAGCCGGCGTCGAGGTACGCTCGCGCCTTCGCATCAGCGAAGCATGTCCGCTGATCCTGCCTTTTCATGCCGCCATCGACATTGCCCGCGAAACCTTTCGCGAAAAAGGTGGCACCGCGAAAATCGGCACGACCGGCCGTGGAATCGGCCCGGCCTATGAAGACAAGATTGCTCGCCGCGCCTTGCGCGTGCAGGACCTGAAATACCCCGGGCGCTTTGCCGCCAAGTTGCGGGAACTGCTGGATCTGCACAATTTCGTGCTGACCGGCTTTTTGAATGCACCGGCGATCGACTTCGATTCGGTGTACAACGAAGCCATGGTTCACGCCGAACTGCTCAGGCCGATGATGGCCGATGTGTCGCGTGAGCTCAATGACGCGCACCGCGACGGCGCCAACCTGTTGTTCGAAGGCGCTCAGGGCACCTTGCTCGACGTGGACCACGGCACCTATCCGTACGTGACCTCCAGCAACTGCGTGGCCGGCAACGCCGCCGCCGGCGCTGGCGTGGGGCCGGGCATGCTGCACTACATCCTGGGCATCACCAAGGCCTATTGCACACGCGTCGGCGGCGGGCCTTTCCCGACCGAGCTGGACTGGGAAACGCCCGGCACCGTGGGCTACCACCTGAGTACCGTGGGCGCCGAGAAAGGCGTGACCACCGGGCGCAGCCGGCGCTGCGGCTGGTTTGATGCGGCGCTGCTCAAGCGATCGGCCCAGGTCAACGGCCTGTCAGGGCTGTGCATCACCAAGCTCGACGTGCTTGACGGCATCGAAGAGCTCAAGCTGTGCACCGGCTACGAGCTCGATGGCGGCACCACTGACATTCTGCCCATGGGCGCCGACGACATTGAACGCTGCGTGCCCATCTACGAAAGCATGCCGGGCTGGAGCCAGAGCACGGTTGGCGTGACCGACTATGCCAAGCTGCCGGAAGCGGCGCAGCGCTACCTGACGCGCATTGAAGAAGTCACCGGCGTGCCGGTTCACATGATTTCGACCAGCCCCGACCGCGACCACACCATCCTGCTGCGTAACCCGTACGCCGTCTGACGCCATCAAATCTTAGGCAAATAGGCTGTTTGCGCAATGAAACCGTGCGCCGGCAGCTATCAAATCAGGAGCAATTCCATGTTGACCGAAGACGGCAAGCATCTCTACGTCAGCTATGACGAATACCACAGCCTGATTGAAAAACTGGCGATCAAGGTCCACCAGTCGGGTTGGCAGTTCGACACCATTTTGTGCCTGGCGCGCGGCGGCATGCGCCCCGGCGATATCTTGTCGCGTATTTTTGACAAGCCGCTGGCCATCATGTCCACCAGTTCCTACCGCGCCGATGCCGGGACGGTGCAGGGCAAGCTGGACATTGCACGCTTCATCACCACGCCCAAGGGCGAAATCGCGGGCAGGGTGCTGCTTGTGGACGATCTGGCGGACTCTGGCTTGACCCTGAATGCCGTGGTTCACCAGCTCCGCACCAATTTCAAGCCCATCACCGAATTGCGCAGCGCCGTCATATGGACCAAGGGGGTTTCGGCTTTTCAGGCGGACTATTCCGTGGAAACGCTGCCGACCAACCCGTGGATTCACCAGCCGTTCGAAAGCTACGACGCCCTTACGCCCGCGCAATTGATGGACAAGTGGAAAATTTAGCCTAAGCGTCTCAGGTCCCGTTACCGGCGTGCCAGAACACGGCCGGTTGCCCGTTAACATGGCTGGATGAGCGATTTATCCACCCAGCTGATCCACCATCCCTACACGCCGCCGGCCGGTTTCGCTACCGTTCAGCCAGCCGTGCACAAGGCCTCCACCATTCTGTTCCCCAACGTGGCCGCACTGCGCAGCCGGGACTGGAAACACAAGACCGGCTACACCTACGGCCTGCACGGCACGCCGACAACCTTCACGCTGGAAGAGCGCATCGCGACGCTGGAAGGCGGGCGCTTCTGCACGCTGGTGCCAAGCGGTCTGGCTGCCGTGGTGCTGGTGGACATGGCCTTGCTGAAAGCGGGCGATGAGGTGCTGATTCCTGACAATGCCTATGGCCCGAACAAGGCCTTCGCCCAGGCCGAACTGGCCTCCTGGGGCATTGGCTGCCAGCTCTACGACGCGATGAATCCGGCCGACCTGGCGGCCAAGCTCAATGTGAAAACCCGTCTTGTCTGGCTGGAAGCGCCCGGCTCCATCACGCTGGAGTTTCCGGACCTGCCGGCGCTGGCCGCTGCCGTCAGCGCGCATAACGAATCGTCTGCCCAGGCGCATCGCCTGGGCACTGTCACGGCCATCGACAACACCTGGGGCGCGGGCCTGGCATTCAATGCCTTTGCGCTTGGTGCCGATATTTCGGTGCAGGCGCTGACCAAATACCCGAGCGGCGGTGCGGATGTGCTGATGGGCTCGGTGGTGACGAGGCGGGAAGACCTCTACCACCTGATGCATTTTTGCCATATGCGCGTGGGCTACGGTGTGAGCGGCAATGATGCGGAACTGGTGCTGCGCGGCCTGGGCAGCATGGCCTTGCGCTATGCCGCCCAGGACACGGCCGCGCGCCAGCTGGCCGCCTGGCTTCTGGACCAGCCCCAAATCGAAACCGTGCTGCATCCGGCCCTGCCGAATTCTCCGGGCCATGCCGAGTGGACGCGCGACTGCAATGGCGCAGCCTGCCTGTTCAGCGCGGTGTTCAAGCCCGAATTCTCTCCCATGCAGATCGACCGCTTTTGCGACAGCCTGCGGCTTTTCAGGCTGGGCTACAGCTGGGCCGGCCCGATGAGCCTGTGCGTGCCCTATGACATGCCGGCCTTGCGGGTGGCCAAACCATGGCCGTACCAAGGCGGCTTGGTGCGGTTTTCGGTCGGCCTGGAGGCGGTGGCCGACCTGCAAGCCGATATTGCCCAGGCACTGGAAAGCCTGTGACCTCGACCTGATGGCAATGCATTACAGTAAGGGTTGATTACTCACGAAAGCTAAGCTGTGGCAACTCCCAATTACTCCTACGAAAAGCGCCAGAAAGAGCTTGCGAAAAAGCGCAAGAAAGAAGACAAGCTCAAGCGCAAGGGCGAAGGCAGGCCTGATGAAGACTCGGCTGAAGATGGCGTGCAAGGCGCCCAGACCGGTGACGGCGAACCGACAGGCGTACCGCCTGCCGATGCCGCATCCTGAATCGGTTTCTGCTTGAAATAGAGATAAAAAGCCTTTTACGCAAGACCACCGGGCATAAGAAGCTATTAAATTTATAGCTAACCGGTTAAAAACCCGACATTTCCTCAGCGGTGATGCCGGGTTTTTTGCTTCAAGCCGCCGCCAGCAGGGACGCGGCCAGTTCGCCCATGGCCTGCGCCGTGCGGTTGCGCGGCATCAGCACCTGCGCCGTTTCATACTGCGCGAAATTGCGCTGCATTGACTGCAGGTAACCCGGGTCGTAATGCCTGACCAGCAACTCGCGCACCACCGAGGCCACGTCGCCGCTGCGGGCACGGGCCTGCCAGTCCTGCACAGTGGCCTTGCCGCGCGCTTCGGTCAGGGCTGAAAGGCGTTCGCAGAAAAACTCGATGTCCCTGACGAAAAAATCATAGTCTTCCAGTAGCAGGCCGACCCGTTCATTCTCGGCCAGGTCCAGTCGCAGGCAGGGGCTGGCCCGCATGGCCGAGATCAGCCCGTCGGGCACCGCCACATTGCCGACCTTCTTGCTCTCGCTCTCAATATAGACCGGCCGCGCCGGATCAAAGCCGCGCAGGGCCGCCCAGATGTGGCTGTCAAAGGCTTTCTGGCTGGGCTGGGCCACGCCCGGGATCATGCCCAGCACCGAACTGCGGTGACGGGCCAGCGCTTCAAGGTCCAGCACCTGCGCGCCTTGCTTGCAAAGCGCCTGCAGCAGCCGTGTCTTGCCCGAGCCGGTAGGCCCGCACACGACCCGGAAATGGTGCCGCTTGGCCAGCTGCGGCAGGTCGGCCACCAGGGCGGCCCTGAAGGCTTTGTACCCGCCATCGACCAGCGTGACCTTGAAACCGATCTGGTCCAGCACCAGCGCCAGCGAGCCGCTGCGCTTGCCGCCCCGCCAGCAGTACAGCAGCGGCTGCCATTCCTTGGGCTTGTCGAGCACCTCGCGCTGCAGGTGCTCGGCGATGTTCTTGGCAACCAGCGCGGCGCCCAGTTTTTTGGCCTCGAACTGGCTGATCTGCTTGTGCCGGGTGCCGACGATTTTTCTCTCATCGTCATGCAGGCTGGGCCAGTTCACCGCCCCGGGGAGGCAGTCCTCGGCATATTCGCCCTCGGAGCGGGCATCGATGACGGCGGAGTAGGCGGCGAGCTGCACCAGGGCTTCCTGGGCGGAGATGCGTTGCAGGCTCACGGGATGATTTTCTTCAGTTCGGGCCAGACATTGGCCAGCATCCTGGCTTGAGATTGCTCGTTGGGGTGGATACGGTCGGCCTGGAAATTGGCCACGGCGTTCGCCTCATCGGCAACGCCTTTGAGGAAAAAAGGCACCAGCGCTACTTTTTCAGCCTGTGCGACCTTGGGAAACAGGCCGGAAAAGGTCGTGCCGTAAGCGCCGCCATAGTTGGGTGGCACCTGCATGCCGACCAGCAGCACCTTGGCGCCCGATTTTTTCGACGCCTGGGTCATCGCCGTCAGGTTTTGTTCGGTCATGCCCAGTGGCAAGCCCCGCAGCGCATCGTTGCCGCCCAGCTCGATCACCACCACAGTGGGCCTGTGCTTGGCCAGCAGCCCCGGCAGGCGCGAACGCCCGCCGGAAGTGGTGTCGCCGCTGACACTGGCATTGACCACCCGCGCCACGCGGTTTTCGCTGGTCAGTTGTTTTTCAAGCAGCGGCACCCAGCCGGTGCCGCGCCTGAGGCCATATTCGGCGCTCAACGAATCGCCGACGATCAGGATGGTGGGCGGCTGCGATGGCACCTTGGCTTGCGCCTGCGTCTGGGCCCCTGCGGGCGTTGCCAGCGCACCGGCCATCAGCAGCGCCGCAAAGGGCTTGGCCCAGCCGTTTCGCGCTGCCGGGCCAGGCTTGCTACAGTGGGCTTCGACGGATTTAAAGTTTTTTGATAGGGATGACATGTTTGAACCTGTAGTTTCCGGAATCGGCGATGTTGCCTCCAGGCCGTTTGCGTCATTGGCGCCTGGCAACACTCCAATTGTTTCCGTTGAGCATGTTTTCAAGTCGGTGACTGACTCCACCGGCACATTGACCATTTTGCGCGATATCGACTTTGTGCTGAACGCGCGGGAAACCGCCGCCATTGTCGGCGCATCGGGTTCGGGGAAGAGCACGCTGCTCACCATCATCGCGGGGCTGGACACGCCCACGCAGGGCACAGTGCGGCTGGCGGGGCAGGATATTTTTTCGATGGGCGAAGACGACCGCGCAGCCTTGCGCGCGCAAAAAGTCGGTTTCGTGTTCCAGAGTTTTCAGCTCATGGCGAACCTGACGGCGCTGGAAAACGTCATGCTGCCGCTGGAGCTGGCAGGCGTCAGGCAGGCCCGCGCGCAGGCGGGCGAAATGCTCAAGCGCGTCGGCCTGGGCGAGCGGCTGGGCCACTACCCGAAAGTGCTGTCGGGCGGCGAGCAGCAGCGGGTGGCGCTGGCGCGCGCCTTTGTGGTCAAGCCCGCCGTTTTGCTGGCCGATGAGCCAACCGGCAGCCTGGACTTCGCCACCGGCGAAACGGTGATGAAGCTGATGTTCGAGCTCAACCAGGAGCTGGGCACCACGCTGGTGCTGGTGACGCACGACCCGGCCATCGCGGGACGCTGCCAGCGGCGCATCACGATCGAGGCTGGGCAGGTCATCGGTTTATAAGAAAAAATCGACGTTTGCGCATGCTGCTATTGCGGAGTGTGCTATGAATTAGATAGCATAAAGACGTGTGGGCGTTCGGGGTGGCTGCCGGTGGCGGGATTGCGGGATGCCGGAAAATCCAGCAGCGATAATTGCCCGATGTCTTCATCCCCCAAAGTTCTTTTCGGTTTCCATGCCGTTGGTGTTCGCCTCAAAACCGCGCCCAAATCGGTGCTGGAGGTATTTTTCGACGTTTCCCGCCGCGATGCGCGCATGCGCCAGTTCACCGACCGCGTCCGTGAGGCTGGCGTCCGGCTGATTGAGTCCGACGGGCTGCGCTTGGCCAAGATGTGCGGCAGCCATGGCCACCAGGGCGTGGTGGCGCGTGTCGATGCGGTGGCGCAGGTCACGTCGCTGGATGAATTGCTTGAGCAGCTCGAAGCCGCGGGCACCGGCCAACCCCTGCTGCTGGTACTCGACGGCGTGACCGACCCGCACAATCTGGGTGCCTGCCTTCGGGTGGCGGACGGGGCTGGTGCGCAGGCGGTGATTGCCCCCAAGGACCATGCCGCGGGCATCAATGCCACGGTCGCCAAGGTGGCCAGCGGCGCGGCGGAAACTGTGCCGTACTTCATGGTGACCAACCTGGCACGCACGCTGGGGGAACTCAAGGAGCGCAACATCTGGTGCATCGGCACCAGCGACGACGCCCCTAAAACAATTTACGACGTGGACCTGACCGGCCCGGTGGCGTTGATTCTTGGGGCCGAGGGGGAGGGCATGCGCCAGCTTACTCGCAAGACCTGCGATGAACTGGTCAGCATTCCGATGGCTGGGGCGGTCGAAAGCCTGAATGTGTCGGTGGCCAGCGGGGTCTGCCTTTACGAGGCGTTGCGCCAGCGTCTGCGGAGCGGGCAGGCTGCCCAAACTGAGGCTGTAGTCTCGCTGAACACGTAAAAATTGGTAAATGTTACATTTGGCAAATAAAGATACATATTGTTTTTAAAGGGAAATCACTAATCGTTTTTTGGTATTTGTGCACTGTACACTGCAAAGCACTTAAAACTAAAAGGGGATTTTTACATGTATTCAGCAGACTTTTCCAGGCGCAGTTTTTTTCGCCAAGGCTGCTGCACGGCCGCCGGCCTGGCCGGTTTTGCACCTCTTCTCGCGGCGCATGCGGCAGCTGGCAAAAAGACGGATCTGACGCCCGATCAGGCACTGGAAAAGTTGAAAAAAGGCAACAGTGACTTTCTGAACGACAAGCCCGCGCTTTTGACTTTGCGCAACAGTGACCGGCGCATGGAAATTGCCCGGAGTCAAGTGCCTTTCGCGGTGCTTCTAGGGTGCTCGGACAGCCGCGTGCCGCCTGAAGTGCTGTTCAACACGGGGCTGGGCGAGCTGTTTATTGTGCGCAATGCCGGCAATACGATCGACACGGTGGCGCTGGGCAGCCTTGAGTACGCCATTCAGGTGCTCGGGGTGCCGCTGGTGCTGGTGCTGGGCCACGAACGCTGCGGTGCAGTGGATGCTGCGGTGTCTGTCGTTGAAAAGAACGCGGTTTACCCAGGCAGCATTGGCAGGATGGTGGAGCCGATTATTCCCGCTGTTCTCAAGGCTCGTGCGAGCGGAAATTACAAGGGCGAAGAGTTGCTCGACATGTCAGTGCGCGAAAATGTAAGGCGCACCGTCGAGCGCCTTCAAAATTCAGAGCCTGGGGTGCAAGAGCCCATGCGCGCCGGCAAGCTGAAAGTGGTTGGCGCTCGGTATGACCTGGACAACGGAAAAGTGGACTTTTTCATGACCTGATGCAGGTTCTGGGCTGGTCATATCAAGCCGTACCAGCCCAGCAGCGCGCCAGCTCCCAGCAGCCACAGCAGGTGGATCCGGGTGCGCCACACGAGCAGGGCCGCGGTGGCTGTGAGCAGCCAGACCGGCCAGTCCTTGAGCGAATTGCCATTGGCGCTGGCCAGAATCCAGCCCGTGGCAATCAGAAGCGCCACCACGATAGGCGCCATGCCCTGCTTGAAGGCACGCACCGCCAGCAGCTCGCGGTTGCGGTGCCCCCACTGGGCAGCTGCATAAGTCAATACCGTGCTGGGCAACAAGATACCGAGCAACGACAAGAAAACGCCAAGCAATCCCGTAAGCGCACCCCCGGCGTTGAGGCCGACATTCCAGCCCAGCAGGGCAACAAACAAGACGTTCGGCCCGGGGGCCGCCTGGGCAATGGCAATCGAGGCGTTGAACTGCGCATCCGTCAGCCAATGCTGCTGCTCCACCAAAAAGCGGTGCATGTCGGGCGCAGTGGTGATGGCGCCGCCTATCGAGAGCAGCGACAGTGTCAAGTAGTGAAAAAACAGGCTGAACCAGTCGTGCAGCCCGAACACCAGCGTGGCCGACTCGTTCATGGCTTGCGCTTGAGCCGAAGATAAGCCAGCACGCAGGCCAGGCTTCCCAGGCCGGCCAGGACATAAAACAGCGGCAGGCGCAGCAGGGCGACAGTGATAAAGCCCACCACCCCGAAGGCCACGCACAGGCCCAGTCCGAGCACGTTGTTCAGCAGGCCGCCGAAGAGTTTCAGCCCGGTCGCCGCGATCAGCCCGGCTGCCACCGCGCCCATGCCGCGCAGCGCACCAGGCATGCCAGGATGGCCAGCTACCTGGGCATGGGCCAGCGCCAGCAGCAGCACAAGAATCAGCGGCACTGTCAGCATGCCGGCCAAGGCGGCCATGGCGCCCTTCAAACCGAAATACCGCGCGCCAATCATCAGCGACAGGTTGATCACGTTCGGGCCGGGCATGATCTGCGCCACGGCCCATTCCTCGATGAACTCCTCGCGGGTCATCCAGCGCTTTTTTTCGACCATCTCGCGCTGCACCACCGCCAGCACGCCACCGAACCCCTGCAAGGCTAGAAAAGTGAAGGACAGAAACAGGTCGGTAAGCGAGCGGGGTTGCGCAAGTTCTTGCGCCGGCTGGGAATTCATGGGCCAATTATCACCGTTGACATTGAAATCAGGACAGTAACCAGCAGAACAGTAAAAAATCAGTTGCTATTAAAATAATAGCTCAAAGTCGAATTGGCACATGCGCAATTGGCATAAAACATCACTAAACCGAAGTCTGTGGAACTTGTTTGCCACCTCGTCAACGCCATTCACGACACCGGCCATCGCGCACCCTTTTCGCTGTCGACAGGAGGTGGGTAGCCAGTCTGCGGTTCTCGCGCCGATGCCGGTGCCCACGAGCAGTAGGCGGGTGTGTCGCTGCGGGACTTGAATAGTGCAATGAGGCACCAAGCTAGGTTACAACCGCCCCTGCATCCAACCGGAGATAAAGCCATGCCGCCCGCCCTCAAAATTGATTTCGTTTCTGACATTTCATGTCCCTGGTGCGCCATTGGGCTCAATTCGCTGGACTTGGCGCTTGCACGCGTGGCGGACGATATCGGCGTCGAGTTGCATTTCCAGCCCTTCGAACTGAATCCGAAAATGGCGCCCGAAGGCCAGGAAATTACTGCACACATCACCGAAAAGTACGGCATCACGCCTGCGCAAGCCGATGCCAATCGGGAAAACATTCGGCTGCGTGGTGAAGCTGTCGGGTTTACCTTCAGCAAAGCGGACCAGCCTGGCGGCGGGCGCAGCCGCATCTACAACACCTTTGATGCGCATCGCCTGCTGCACTGGGCCGGGCTGCAAGGTGCTGCGCAACAAAAGGCTTTAAAGCAGGCCCTGTTTCAAGCCTACTTTACCGATGGCCACAGTCCGGCGTCACACAACGTGCTCGCCCGCGTTGCGGGAGAGGTCGGTCTGGACGTGGAGCAGGCCCGCGAAGTGCTGGCGTCCGATGCCTATGCCGACGCGGTTCGGGAGCGGGAATCGTTTTATACCCAGCAGGGCATTCATTCCGTGCCGGCCGTCATCATCAATGACCGCCATCTGATTTCCGGTGGGCAGCCGGTCGAGGTGTTCGAGCAGGCGCTGCGGCAGATTGCAGCAGCGGGTTAACGGGCACTTGCACGCCGTTTAGAGCGTTTTATTCGGGCCCCAGGGCCAATCAAATCGGCTGATGCGCGCCGAAATCCTGGCTGTCCGGGCCGTCTGGCGCGAGGGGGCTTTTTCCGTTTGCCCTGCTGGCCGATTTGCGCTGGTTTTCGTCAGCTGAGCCGCTGTTGCGATCATGCCCGACGGACGAACCTTCCGGCGTGTCGTAGCCCGATGGGTCGGCGCTCTGGTCGGATGCTGCCGCGTTTTCCCGTGTGTTCGCCTTTCGGCCAGCAACCGCAGTCTGAGCAGAAACTGAGCTGACCCTGCTTCCTTGCGACTGGTTTTGGGCCTGTCGGCTGTCCGTTGGGCTCTGCCGCTGCTCTGATGCAAATCCGCCATAGCGCTGGTTGGTCTGGTAGCTGCCATCCTCACTGCTGCCTTGGCCTGATCCGCTGGCGCCAAGGCTGGCTCCATGGTCACTGCCCCCGCCCGAGCCGCCGGGCTGTTGATCCTGCAAGGGCGCTTGGCTGTGGCGACCCTGGTTGTTGCCGCCAGTGGCCGGGCGTCCAAATGCATCCTCACCGGGGCCGTAGCCACCATACTCGGATACCGGCGGCTGCTCGGGCTGCTCTGGCTGCTGTTGCTGCAGACCGTCCGAGCCTCGGGACGGGCCATTTTTCCGGGGCGGGTGCCCGCCGTCCTGCTGCTGCTGAACCACCTGTTGCCCGGCATCCGGGCTTGTAGGGCTGCGTTGTGGATTTTCTGGCTCGGATGCGCGCATTTGGAACTCCTTGAATGAATTGAGAAACAAGAAACGAGAAGCGGCCAGCCTTGCGGAAGCCGGCTCTGCTGCCGAAGGCCGTCATCGTTGATTGGCCTTGGCCCGTCACGGTGCACGCGCGGCGCCTGTTCTGGCAGCGCCCGTTTCGCTGCGCTGGAGTGAATCTAGACCGCCCGCTTGACCATGGGCGTCGGAGCCGGATGAACTCCCTGTAGGACAAGGCAAGGACTCGCAAGATGTATGCGAACTGCCGTTTGCACAGCCAGTGGTTCCGCCCGAAGTTCTTGGGCGAATTTCTCCTACAGCGCAGGTTGTGCTTGCCTGACCGTCAGCAAACGGCGTTGGCCTGACTATTCATTGGCGTGCCGGCAGGTCCCACCAAGCGGAATCTGTAAGCGAGGCGAAATTTTGCTTTCCAGCAGTTAACTCAATAGGAGGCTTTCCCATGGCGGATGACAAGTCAATGAACCGAGACCCCCTTACCGACGCGCCCGGTGCGCATCCCGTCGGTACGGGCATCGGTGCAGCCATGGGCGGCGCGGCTGCGGGCGCGGCGGTGGGAACGATCGGGGGGCCGATTGGCGCCTTGGCCGGTGCAGTAATCGGCGCTGTCGCCGGCGGCCTGGGCGGCAAGGCGATCGCTGAATCGGTCAATCCAACTGCCGAGGAAGCCTACTGGCGCGACAACTACAACCGCGAACCTTATTACCAGAGCGGCCGTTCCTACGATGACTACGCTCCCGCTTACCGCATGGGCGTCAATGGGCGGGCGGGGTATGCGGGCAGTTTTGACGACGCCGAAAGCCGCCTTGCGTCCGATTGGGACAGCGGACGCGAAAACTCGACGCTGACCTGGCCCCAGGCCAGGGATGCCAGCCGGGCAGCCTGGGACCGCGTGGCACGCCAAAGCGGCAGCTACGGCGGCATGCAGGGAACTTCTTCCAACACCATTAACGAGGTAAACAACATGAACGCAGATGACAACGAAGTAATCGATACCCTCAACGACCTGCTTGAAACCTGCCGTGATGGCGAATATGGCTTTCGTACCTCCGCCGAGCATGCTAAATCGGCAGCGCTCAAGACCATGCTGGAGCGCCATGCCGGGGAATGTCGCACCGCCGGGCAGGAGTTGCAGGCGCTGATCCGGCAGCTGGGCGGCGAGTCGGACGAGGGCGGCTCCGTGAGCGGCGCCCTTCATCGGGGCTGGGTGGCTGTGCGCGGCACGCTCAGCGGCTACAGCGACGAGGCCATGCTGGACGAATGCGAACGCGGCGAGGATGCGGCCCTGGCCCGTTACCGCAAGGCCCTCAAGCAAAACCTGCCTGCGGCCATTCGCAGCGTGGTGGAGCGCCAGGCTCAGGGCGTGCAGCAAAACCACGACCAGGTCAAGGCGATGCGCGACACCATGAAAGCCAGCCATTAGAAGCCGTCAGATAGCGGGCACGGCCGGATGACGGTGCGTTGAATTGATCGCGGCACCTGCTGGTGCCGCAGCCGGGGCAGTTATTGATCGACTGCTTTTTTTGGCAGAGATTACTTGAAAACCCTGGTGCGACCGGCGGTGGGCGTTAGCCCCCTGCTGGCCCCCATCCCAGCCTTGCCCAGCGGGGAAGAAGAAAATGCCTGGGCAAGCCAGTGACCTGGCGCAGTTTATGATCAAAAAGGGCTCTAGCGCAGGCAGCACCTGCGCAAACAGCTATGAATTCAGGAGCGGCAAGGCTGCCCGGCTTTGCTGTTGCCCGCTACGGTGAAACCGCTCTAAAAGCCACGATTGACGGGTTTTGAACCCGGGTGTGCTTATTCCATCTGTAAATCAAATAATTATTTTGTCGGCTTTCCGTGGCCGCGCCAGGGCACTGTCTGCGCCTCGCCTTTGCGGACTCGCTTGGTTGAAAAAGGACTTGTTACTTTCTCAGCCCCTCGCAATCGACCTGCGCATCGAACTGCCTGCCCTGACGCGAATAATCGCTGTCGGTGACTTTGCAGCCCGATGTCTTCTCCACCGCTTGGCGCAAGGCAACTGTGCTGGCCTCTGTGGCCGGCAGGATTTTCAGGCTTGCCCTGGAATTGGCCGTCCAGGTGCTTTCCGTGATCTGCGTCAGCAGGTAGGTTTCGCCATCTACCATTACTTTTTGCGCTTCGGGCTGCCCCGGGACCGGGAGCAGCGAACAGGCGCCCAGACTGGCGCCCAGAAGAGAAATCACAAGCAACTTCAGGCGATGCTTCATGAATATTCGGAGCCTGCTGCGGGTTCGGACGCCATGCCAAGGGCCACCTGAGGCAAGCTGTCAGGCCGCAAGACCTGGGCCTTGGGCTCGGGCACCTTGGGTGTCGGAGAGGGAACTTTGGCGTCGGGGCAGCCTGACAGCAGAAGCGCCGTGCAACTCACTGATAGCGCAAGGAAAAGTCTTTTCATGGGTGTCTCCAGACGCAGCCAGCCCGCGTCGATAAATCATAGACGGTGAACTTTGGACATGCCAGCGCTTGGGCTTATTTCGCGGCCGAGGCCTACAAGCCGGCAAGCCATGACTCGAACCGAGTTTCAAAGCGACAGCATGCTGGCTTGCAATGATGGCGAATCGGACAGCGTTGTTTGCTATTGAAATCATAGCTTCATACACAATACCTATCTGCGCTAGAGGCTTATTTGATGCAAAAACTTGCTGGCGGGTCAAAACGCAGGCGTGCTAGGCAGAAGGCTTGGCTGGCTTGAATCCAAGCTTTTTCATCGGCGCCGCCAGGCTTTTTCGGCAGGCCTCGTAGTCGTGCCAGGGCGTGTTGCCAATGGCCAGCCGGGGCGCCAGATGGGGGGCGGTCCAGTGCGCGCCGCTGGTGAGCAGGGCCAGCTCATCCCATGCCAGAGGCACCGACACACCCAGGCCGGGCCGCGCCCGAACCGACCAGGCCGTCACCGTCGTGGCGCCGAAGCCATTGCGCAGGTAATCAACGAATATCTTGCCCACCCGGTTCTGGGCACCGCTTTTGGCTGCAAAGCGCTGCGGCAACACGCTGGCCAGATGGTCGACGATGGCATGCGAGAAATCCTTGACCGTTTCAAAGCCGTGGGCGCGCTTGAGGGGCACCACCACATGCAGGCCCTTGCCGCCGCTGGTTTTTAGAAATCCGACCAACCCGAGCTCTTCAAGCAGCGTGCGCACCAGCTGGGCCGCTTCCTGCATTTCCGGCCATGGCACGCCTTCCCCCGGGTCCAGGTCAAAAGTCATTCGATCGGGCTTGTGAATGGCCCGCCTGGTGGCATTCCAGGTATGGAATTCGATCGCATTGAACTGGGCCGCACCCAGCAGCGCCTGTGCCGAGGGGATTTCCAGCAGCGGCCCGTGTCCGGGGTCCAAGCTGGGGTCGAGCAGCGTGATTCCGGGAATCGACAGGGCTTCGGCATGTTTCTGGAAAAACAGCGTGCCCGCAAGACCGCCCGGCGCTCGCAGCAGGGCCACCGGACGGTTCTTGAGGTGGGGCAGCATCAGCGGCGCCACCGCTGCATAGTGTTCGATCAGCTGGAGCTTGGTGAATCCGGTCGTGCTGTCAATGACGCGTTCCCCGTGCGTCACCCGCAGCGACTTCATGGCCGGCGCTGCTGCGGTCGCAGCCGTCTTGTTGCTGGGCGGCAGGCGCGGGTCGGATGCGGGCATGGCTTTACCTTGGGTGGCTTCTTCTAACGGAACGGGAATTTCCTGGGTGATCAGGCGGGCTGGCTTGTCGATGCGCAAGCCCTGAAAGACCGCGTGGCGGATATGGCCCTTGTGCGTCCATTCGCCAAATGCCACCTCGGCCAGCAGTTCCGGCCTGACCCATTGCCCCTTGATCGACGTTGGCAGCGTGCCGAACGGGCTGCGCTCCTGGTGGAGTTTGGACAGGCGGGCCTTCAGGGCGCGCAGGGTCGTGTTGTCAAAGCCGGTGCCTACATTGCCGGCATAGCGCAGCGAGCCATCGGCCTCGTGCACGCCCAGGAGCAAAGCGCCCAGCCCGGTGCGCGTCCCCTTGGGCTCGGTGTAGCCCCCAATCACGAATTCCTGGCGCAGCTGGGTCTTGAGCTTGATCCAGTCGGCCGAGCGTCCGGACGCATAAAAAGAATCCTTGCGCTTGCCGATTACACCCTCCAGCCCCACTTCCTGGGCGGACGCCAGCAGGTCCTGCGGGGTTTCGTCGAACGCCTCGCTGAACCGGATGCCCGGTTGCGGCTGGCGCAGCAGCAACTCGCGCAGAATGCCGCGCCGCTCGGTCAGGTGGGTACGGCGCAGGTCCTGCCCGTCGTAAAAAGGAATATCAAACACGTAGTAGGTGATGCTGGCCGTGCTGGCGCTGTCGAACGCGTTTTGCAGCCCGCCGAAGTCAGGCAGGCCCTTGCTGTTCATCACCACGATCTCACCGTCCAGCCACGCCGAGCCGATGCCCAGCCGTGCGATGGCCTGGACCAGCTTGGGAAGCTTGCCGCTCCAGTCGTTGCCCGCCCGGGTCATGCAGCGCACCGATGCGCCGTCGATGCGGGTCAGCAGGCGGTAGCCATCGAACTTGATCTCATAAACCCAGTGCTGCGGATCGGCGGGCACCTGGTCCACCAGCGTTGCCAGCTGCGGCGACAAGGTGTCCGGCAGCGCGGTTTTGATCGCCGCGCCGGGCATGGCCGCATCCGCAGCGTTTTCTGCCTTTTTCTTTTTTCGTTCTGGTGCCGATGTCGGTGTCGGTGTCGGTGGGGCAACGGCTTTTTCGGCGCCGCTGACAGGGGGCTTACCGCGGCGTTCCTGCCGGGGCGCGGGCCGCCTTGCCTTGGCGGTTGCCGGCTCTGCCAGCGCGGCCTTCTCCGGCAGCGGCCGGCCGGTCAGCACGCTGCCGGGCAGGGCCTCGGTGATGTCGAATGCTTCTTCTGCCTGGGCATGCGCGTCTTTTTCCTTGATCAGCAGCCACGGCGCTTGGCCTTGCGCCCCTTTGCCGTGCATTCGCACCAGTGCCCAGCCGCCCGTGAGCTTTTCACCCTGGAGTTCAAATTTGAGCTTGCCGCTTTCCAGGCCGGCCACCGGATCGCCCACGGGCAGCCACACGCCGCGGTCCCAGACGATCACATCGCCGGAGCCATATTGGTTCGGCGGGATCGTGCCTTCAAAAGCGGCATAGGCCACTGGATGGTCTTCCACCTGCACCGCCATGCGTTTGACCCTCGGGTCCAGGCTTGGCCCCTTGGGAACCGCCCAGCTTTTCAGGGTGCCCTGCAGTTCCAGGCGGAAGTCGTAGTGCAGGTTGCGCGCGGCATGCTTTTGGACGACGAATGCCAGCGCCTGGGCTGCAGCCGATGGCAGGCTGCCTTGCGCTGGCTCGGGGGTCTGGCTGAAGTCGCGTTTTGCCTTGTAGCGCTCCAGCGGGTCGCGGGTAGCCATGGGGTGCGTCGCGCTCAGGCGGCCCGCCGCTTGCCGGGTGTGGGCGGCGTGGTCTTATCCGTGGCGTCGGAGGCCGTTTTCTTGGGCTGCGGCAATGCCCGTGTGCCTGATCTGCTTTTGCCCGCGGTGCTTTTGGGCGGCAGGGCAGGGGGGCCGTCCTTGCGCAGGCTGCGCTGCAGCAGGTCGGTGAGGTCCAGTATCTGGGCACCGAAAGGCACCGGCGCTTCTTCGCTGGCTTCCTGGGTCCGCATCACGGTGTGAAGCTGGCCGGCCTTGACCTTGCGGTCCACCAGCGCGAGGATTTCATCCTTGAACGAGTCGGTGTACTGGTGCGGGTCCCAGCGGCCGCTCATGTCGTCCACCAGCTGGCGGGCCATGGCCAGCTCCTTGGTCGAGAGGCCGGCGGCTTTCGGGCCTTCGGGCGGCAGGTCCAGGTCTTCCCAGGAACGGATTTCGTCTCCCCAGCGCAGCAGGTTCAGAATCAGGCCCGGTCCGGACGGCACCAGCACGGCCAGGTGCTGCTTGGTCTGGATCACTACCCGCGCCAGACCGACCCGCTGCGCCTGCAGCAGCGCATCGCGCAGCAGGGCGTAGACTTTTTCGCCTTTGTTGATGGGCTCGATGTAATACGGCCGCTCCAAGTAAACAAAAGGAATGTCGGTGTTGGCTACAAAACTCTCGATCTCTATGGTCTGGGTGGTTTTGGGGTAAGCCGCCCGGATTTCCTCATCGGTCAGCACCACATACTGGCCATCCTGGTATTCAATGCCCTTGATGATGTCCTCGGCAGCGATCTCCTCGCCCGTCCTTTTGTTGATGCGCTTGTAACCGACCGGGTCCATGGTGCGCTTGTCCAGCCAGTCGAAATCCAGCCCGCTGTTGAGGGTTGCCGAACGCAAGGCCACGGGAATATGGACCAGTCCGAAGGTTATTGCTCCCTTCCATAAAGCGCGTGTGGCCATGTGATGTCCTTGCTGTGGTGGTAAAGGTAAGTGGGCAGGTGGGCAGGTAGGAGGCGAAGATTCAAGGGTGTTGGGGAAAGGCCGGGGAAAAGAAAATCAGCCGCCAGCCCCGGCTGCGTTCGGCACGTCGTCCGAGGTGCCCCGAACGCTCTGGCGGGTGCGCCGGCCCAAAATACCAATGAAGGCGCTGTTGAAGGCGGAAATGTCCTCTGGCTTTCGGCTGCTGACCCAATTGCGGTCCACCACGACTTCCTGGTCCGCCCAAGTGGCGCCGGCATTTTCGATCTCCTGCTGCAGGGTGGGCCAGCTGGTCATTTTTCGGCCCGGCACAAGCCCGGCGGCAATCAACAGCCACGGCGCGTGGCAAATCACTGCAATGGGTTTGCCTTGCTGGTCTATCTGGCGCACCAGCTGCTGGGCGGCGGCATTGTTGCGGATGCGGCTGGCGTTGACCTCGCCGCCAGGGAGCAGGACTCCATCGAATTCATCGGCTTGCACCCTGTCGAAGGTGGCGTCCACATCGAACAGATCGCCTTTTAGCCCCTGGTGGTGGGCCTGGACCTGGCCCCGCTTGTCCGAAAGGATGCGAATGATGATGCCCGACGTTTCCAGCACGGTACGCGGGCCGGTCATTTCTTCTTGCTCGAAGCCATCGGTCACCAAAATGGCAACCGTCAAGCCGCCCAGAAGGTGCTGCGGTGGATGGGTCATCGGAAAGCTGATTTTGTGAGGAATATCGCCAAACTTTGCTACCGCGTGCCCGTGTGCCGTGTCGGCAGGCCAAGACCGGCGGCGTAGGAGAAAAGCGCAACTGCAAACTGTCTGTGTAAAAACGAAACAACTGCGTTTGAACGGGTTTACCCTAGAACCTGTATTTGTATATACGCCACAACAATCCCCTTTTCACTTCAGGAGCCCATCATGACAACACGTCGCCAAGCCACCCGCCTTTCCCTTGCCGCGCTCACCGTGGCCGCAGCGGCCACCCTCGCGGGTTGCGGCATGATGCAGCGCATGACGGCATCGGCACCGGCCTCCAATCTGATCGCTTTCAGCACCCAGCTCCGCGGCGCCAATGAAGTGCCGCCCGTTGCCAGCCAGGGCAACGGCACGGTCGATGCCGTGCTCAACAAAGACACCAATCTGCTGCGCTGGAAGGCAAATTACACCGGGTTGAGCGGCCCGGCCACCGCTGCGCACTTCCATGGCCCGGCCAGCCCCGGCGCCAATGCCGGCGTGGTGCTGCCCTGGCCCGGTCCGGTCCAAAGCCCGGTGGAGGGCAGCGCCACGCTGACACCCACCCAGGCGGCCGACTTGATTGCCGGACGCTGGTATGCCAATGTCCACACCGCTGCCAACCCGGCCGGCGAAGTGCGTGGACAAATGACTGTGCGCAACTAAAGATTCTGGCGGGATGGCGCCCCGGCCCGGGAGGGCTGTGCCGTTGAACTCCAGAACCTGCCCGGTTCGCTTGCAAGCCCCCGCTTGCCGGCGGGCCGGTTGACAGGCAACGGCATTTTTATTACATTTGAAATGAAGTTTCTTTTCAAATGAAGGATTTAAGATGGTTGCGCATACTGCTCGTTTGCCGGTTGACGCCCAATCGCTGGCGCAGGCCTTTACGGCCTGGTTGCGCAAATCAACGCCTGCGGGCAGCCGCGCCATGCCGGCCGAGTCGGTTTTTTCGGTCAACGACGCCATGGTGACGCTGGATGCAACGCGCGCCTCCCGGCTGATTCGCAATGGGCTGGACGCCGGCAGCGTGGATGAACTGGTGCTGCTGCTGGGGCTGGCCAAAAAAGAAGACCTGAGCCATGCGCTCAATGCCAACAGCACCAGCTTGTGGCGCTGGGCACGCGACAACAAGCCCTTGCCCGGTCAAACCGTCGAGCAGATTCTGCGCTCGATGCAGCTTCAGCTTTTTGCGGCGGACGTATTCGGCGGTGTCGAGCCCGCCAGGACGTGGCTGCAAAAACCCCATCCAATGCTCGACGGCCTGGCGCCAAGCGATTTTGCCGATAACGAATTTGGCGCCCAAAAGGTGCGCGGCATGCTGGCCGGCCTGAAATACGGAGGAGTGGCTTGAGGGGAGTGGCGGCATGGCGAATCTGTTTCAACGGCGACTTGAGCCTGCCCGCGCTTTCTTACGGCTCCACGCTCGGGCCGGGGCGCTGGCATCTTCCCCCTCCGCTGGGCGCTGCGGTGGTTTATGCCGCTTCGAGCCGCGCGCTGGCCCAACTTGAAAAGCGGGTGCATGCCAACGGCGTGGCGCCGGTCAGGCAGGCCCTGGTTCGGCTGGAGCTTCCCGCTGATGCCACGGTTCTCGATGCCAAGGCTGCCCTGGGCCTGAAGTCGCCGCTCTGGCGCCAGGACGAAGGCTATACGCAGGGCATTGGCGTGGCCTGGCTGGACTCGCAAGCCAGCCTGGGGCTGTGGGTGCCGTCTTTTGTCGAACCTCGGGAGCGCAATTTGCTTATCAATCCGGCACATCCGCAGTATGTTGACATCGCTGTCGTGATTGAAACGCTGGATTTCCAGTTCGATCCGCGCCTGTTTTGAAGAGGTTCAAACCCTGGTTTTTCTTTTGCGTCGACAGTGCTGCAGCACGGCAAAGCCACGCAATCACTTCTCGGATCGAAATGGAAATGGAACAAGACGGCATGGCGTTTTGCGTTACCAACGGCATTACTGGTAAAACACGTATCCGGCGCAGCTGTGCTCACGGGGTCGCTATAAAGTTGCGCACGCAACCAACTATTCATAGAGGAAGAATCTTTATGTCGCGCTTTTTCAGGCTTTCTACATTTTTTCGTCATTCCGTTGCGCTGCTGGCTTTTGCCGCAACGGCCGTTTCTGCCCAGACGTATCCGGCCAAACCCGTCGAATGGGTCGTGCCTTATCCGGCGGGCGGCGGCTCGGATGTGGTGGCGCGCTCGCTCACCGAGGTCATGGCCAGCGCTCTGGGCCAGCCCATCGTCGTCAACAACAAGCCGGGCGCCGGCACCAACATCGGCGCCGACTATGTGGCCCACGCCAAACCCGACGGCTACACCTTGCTGACCGGCGACACCGCCACGCTGGCGGCCAACCCGTCGCTGTACAGCAAGCTGAACTACAGCGCCGAGAAAGACTTCGCGCCTGTCGGCCTGCTGGCCCGCTTTCCGATGGTGCTGGTGGTCAACCCGGCCGTGCCGGCTAAAAACCTGGCCGAGTTCCTGGCCTGGGCCAAGACTCAGGCTGCCGGCGTGAGCTACGCCACGCCCGGCGCGGGTAGCCCGCACCATTTGACGGCCGAATTGTTTCGCCGCAAAACCGGCCTGAACCTGGTCCACGTTCCTTACCGGGGCGCTGCTCCTGCGGTGCAGGACGTGGCGGGCGGCCAGCTGCCCTTCATGTTTGTCGACACGGCCGCGGGCATGGGTTTCATCAACGCCGGGCGCCTGCGCGCCATTGGCATTGCCAGCCCCAGGCGGGTGAAAAACTTTGAAACCATACCCACGCTCGACGAGCAGGGCCTCAAGGGCTTTGAAGCCTTCGCCTGGCAAGGCCTGGTGGCACCGACGGGCACACCGCCGGAGATCATCGCCAAGTTGAACAAAGCCCTGGTGGACGGCTTGAACACGACGGCGGTGAGGGCGCGCTTCCAGGTGCTGGGGCTCGAAGCCACGCCCGGCACGCCGGCGCAGATGGCGAGCTATGCCAAGGCCGAGCGTGAAAAGTGGAGCCAGGTGATCCGTGCCAGCGGCATCAAGCTGGATTGAGCATGGCCACGCTGGAGCAGACCCTGACCTATCGGCTGCATCTGCTGCACAAGCTGACCGATGTGGCCAGCCAGCGTGCCTATGTGCAAGGAACCGGGCTGTCCATGGGCGTCGGCCGCTGCCTGACCGCTGTCGGCTCATTTGCGCCGCTGTCTGTCAATGACCTGGCCAATAAGACGAACCTGACCAAGGGCCAGGCCAGCCGGGCGGCCCAGTCGCTGGTGGAGCAGGGCCTGGTGCGCAAGATTGCCAGCCCGAACGATGGACGCGGCGTGGTTCTCACTCTCACCCGCAATGGACAAGCCGCCTGGTCCAGCGCCATGCAGGTGATCGAGCGCCGGAATCAGGAGATTTTTGGCCTGTTGAGCGAAAGCGAACAGGCGCAGCTGAGCGCCATGATCGACCGCCTTCTGGCGCAAGCACGCACCCCCCGCAGCGTCGCCGCACCCCTGGCGGCCAGCGATGAATAAACCCCAGCCTGGAGATATCTTGATGAGCCTGCCTGCCTTGCGTTACCAGTCCGGTTTCGGCAATGAATTCGCGAGCGAAGCGGTCGCTGGCGCCTTGCCCGAGGGGCGCAACAGCCCCCAGCGCGCGCCCCATGACCTGTACACGGAACTGCTGTCGGGAACGGCCTTTACCGCGCCCCGCGCCGAGAACCGCCGCACCTGGCTGTACCGGCGCCAGCCGTCGGCGGTCACCGGCGGCTACCATCCTTACGCCCAGCCTTTCTGGACCACCGGGGCCGCCGGTGGGCTGGCCGTCCCGCCGGACCCGCTGCGGTGGCATCCGTTCGAGATTCCGGACGAGCCGCTCGATTTCGTCGACGGCCTGCGCACCTTGATGGCCAATGGCGATGCCGACACGCAAACCGGCATGGCCACGCATGTCTACTTGGCCAACCTGTCGATGACGCAGCGCGTCCTGGTCAATGCCGATGGCGAAATGCTGCTGGTGCCCCAGCAAGGCCGGCTGGTTGTCACGACCGAGCTGGGCATTCTGGAGCTGACGCCCGGCGAGGTCGGCGTGGTGCCGCGCGGCATGGCTTTCAGCGTGGCGCTGCTCGACGGGCCTTCCCGGGGCTATGTCTGCGAAAACTACGGCGCGCACTTTCGCCTGCCCGAACTGGGGCCGATCGGCTCCAACGGCCTGGCCAATGCACGTGATTTCCGCGTCCCGACGGCGGCTTTCGACGAAGCGCCTGCCTCCAGCCTGGGCCATGACATCGTAAAGAAATACGGCGGGCGCCTGTGGGTCGCCCGGCAGGCGCACAGCCCTTTCAACGTGGTGGCCTGGCATGGCAACCTGGTGCCCTACAAATACGACACCGCGCATTTCATGACCATCGGCTCCATCAGCTACGACCATCCGGACCCGTCGATCTTTACCGTGCTGACCTCGCCTTCTGACACCGCCGGCACGGCCAATTGCGACTTTGTGATTTTCCCGCCGCGCTGGCTGGTCGCTGAAAACACCTTTCGCCCGCCGTGGTACCACCGCAATCTGATGAGCGAATTCATGGGGCTGGTCCATGGCGAATACGATGCCAAGCCCGAGGGCTTCAAGCCCGGCGGCGCGTCGCTGCACAACAGCATGGTGCCGCACGGCCCGGACGCGGAGGCCTATCAAAAGGCCAGCACCGCCGAGCTGGCGCCGCACAAGCTGGACAACACGCTGGCGTTCATGTTTGAAAGCCGCTACCGCTTCGTGCCGACCGCCTTTGCGCTGCAAAGCTGGTCGCTGGACAAGGCTTATGCCAACTGCTGGCAGGGCCTGCAAGACAACTTCAAAGGAACAATGCCATGAGTCATGCGCCCGCCCGCCTGGACTTCAGCCACGACGCGGCCCTGCGCTCATGGGTGGCGTCAGCCAATACGCCCGAGACTGATTTTCCGATCCAGAATCTGCCGCTGGGCGTGTTCCGCCGTGCAGGCAGCCAGGAAGCCTTTCGCCCCGGCGTCGCCATTGGCGAGCAGATCGTGGATCTGCCGGCGGCCTGCGCCGCAGGCATTTTTTCCGACGCCGTGGCCGCATCGCTCGCCGGTGGCGAGCCGGGCCAGCTCAATGCCTTCATGGCGCTGGGCAGCGCGGCCCGGCTGGCGCTGCGCCATGCCCTGAGCGAAAGCCTGAGCGAAGGCAGTCCACGCCAGGCTGCGCTGCAGTCCGCCCTGGTGGCGCAAGCCAGTGCCGAATACGCGGTGCCGTGCCGCATCGGCGACTACACCGATTTCTATACCGGCATTCACCATGCCACCGCCGTCGGCAAGCTGTTCCGCCCGGACAATCCGTTGCTGCCTAACTACAAATGGGTGCCGATCGGCTACCACGGCCGCAGCTCGTCCATCGGCGTGAGCGGCCAGAAGTTTGCGCGCCCCAAGGGGCAGACCAAGGGCCCGAACGAAGAGGTGCCCCAGTTGCGGCCCAGCCACCGGCTGGATTACGAACTGGAACTGGGGGTGTTCGTCGGGCAGGGCAATGCGCTCGGAGAACCCATCGCCATCGACCGGGCCGAAGACCATGCCTTTGGCCTGGTGCTGCTCAACGACTGGTCGGCCCGCGATATTCAGGCGTGGGAGTACCAGCCACTGGGGCCGTTTCTGGCAAAGAATTTTGCCAGCACCATCTCGCCGTGGATCGTGACGCTGGAAGCCCTGGCGCCGTTTCGCGCGCCGTTCACCCGCGCGGACGGCGACCCGCAGCCCTTGCCCTATCTGGACTCCGAGGCCAACCGGCGCCAGGGCAATTTCGATGTTTCGCTTGAAGTGCTGATCCAGACGCAGGCCATGCGAGACGCAGGCCTTGCGTCCCAGCGCCTGTCGCGGTCCAGCTACCGCGACGCCTACTGGACCGTGGCCCAGATGATCACGCACCATGCGGTCAACGGCTGCAACCTGCAGCCCGGCGATTTGCTGGGTTCGGGCACCCAGTCAGGCGCGCGAGCCGACCAGGCCGGCTCGCTGCTGGAGCTGACGGCAGGGGGTAAAAACGCACTGACGCTGGCCAACGGCGAGACACGCACCTTCTTGCAGGACGGCGATGCCGTCACCTTGCGCGGTTACTGCGAGCGCAGCGGCTTCAGGCGCATCGGCTTCGGCGACTGCCAGGGCCAGGTGCTTGCCGCCAAGGCTTGACCCATTGCGCTGACGCGGCCCCTGCAGCCGCGCCGAGATCCCCGGCCAGGGGCGTCCGGCGCTCGCTGCGCGCCGCTCTACCTCCGGCTGCAAGCCCCTCGGGTGTACAGACTGCGGGTAAACGCCTAAAATCATGGGTTAACCCAAAATCGCAAGACAGGTATCGCCACAAGGCAGTGCTCGCGGTTTTCACCGAAGAATCGCACCCATGAACGCCCCTGTTGATGTCTCCTTTTTTGCCCGCTCGGCCAAGCCGCTGACCAGTTACCGCAAGTACTGGGCCGCCCGCTTCGGCACCGCCAAATTCCTGCCCACCAGCCGCGCCGAAATGGATGCGCTGGGCTGGGACAGCTGCGATGTGGTTCTGGTCACCGGCGATGCTTATGTGGACCACCCCAGTTTCGGCATGGCGGTGATCGGCCGCATGCTTGAAGCCCAGGGCTTTCGCGTCGGCATCATCGCCCAGCCCGACTGGCAAAGCGCCGAGCCCTTCAAGGTGCTGGGCAAGCCCAACCTGTTCTGGGGCGTGACCGCCGGCAACATGGACTCGATGATCAACCGCTACACGGCCGACCGCAAGATCCGCAGCGACGACGCCTACACGCCCGGCGACATCGGCGGTAAGCGGCCCGACCGCGCCGCCATCGTCTACAGCCAGCGCTGCCGCGAAGCCTACAAGGATGTGCCGCTCATCCTGGGCGGCATCGAAGGCAGCCTGCGCCGCATCGCCCATTACGACTACTGGTCCGACAAGGTGCGCCGCTCCATCGTGATCGACGCCAAGTGCGACCTGCTGCTCTACGGCAATGCCGAGCGCGCGCTGGTCGAGGTGGCGCACCGCCTGGCCGCCCGCGAAACGCTGGCGACCATGACCGACATTCGCGGCACCGCCTTCATCCGCCGCAGCGGCGACGAGACTGCCAAAGGCTGGTTCGAGATCGACTCGACCGATGTGGACGCGCCGGGCCGCGTCGAGGCGCATGTCAACCCGTACCTGATGATTTCGGAGCAGGCCAAAGAGCAGGGCGCCACATGCGCCCGCGAGGACGAGGCCGCTGAAGTGGCCCAGCAGGCCGAAGCCTCCGGCTCGCCCGCCGTGCCGGCTGCCAAGGCCAAGCCGGTGAGTGCCAACCCGGCCATCAAGCCGCTGACCTTCGTGCGCAACCCGAGCCTGCCCTCAATGCAGGGCAAGATCAAAGTGCCGCCGCGCGACCGCTCGGTGATCCGCCTGCCGTCCTACGAGCAGGTCAAGAGCGACGCCGTGCTCTACGCCCACGCCAACCGCGTGCTGCACCTGGAAACCAACCCCGGCAATGCGCGCGCGCTGGTGCAGGCCCACGGCGAAGGCGCCACCGCCCGCGATGTCTGGATCACGCCGCCGCCGATCCCGCTCACCACCGCCGAGATGGACCATGTGTTCGACCTGCCTTACGCCCGTTCGCCGCACCCCAGGTATGCCGACGAGAACGGCAGCCATGACCATGCCACCAAGATTCCGGCCTGGGAAATGATCCGTTTCAGCGTCAACATCATGCGCGGCTGCTTCGGCGGCTGCACCTTCTGCTCGATCACCGAGCATGAGGGCCGCATCATCCAGAGCCGCTCCGAGGATTCGGTGATCCGCGAGATCGAGGCCATCCGCGACACGGTGAAAGGCTTTACCGGCGCGATTTCCGACCTGGGCGGCCCGACCGCCAACATGTACCGGATCGGCTGCAAGACGCCCGAGATCGAGTCCGCCTGCCGCAAGCCTTCGTGCGTCTATCCGGGCATCTGTTCCAACCTGAACACCAGCCACGCGCCGCTGATCCAGATGTACCGCCGCGCCCGGGCATTGAAGGGCGTGAAAAAAATCCTTATCAGCTCCGGCCTGCGCTACGACCTGGCGGTGCAGAGCCCCGAGTATGTGAAGGAGCTGGTCACGCACCACGTCGGCGGCTACCTCAAGATCGCGCCCGAGCACACCGAGCAGGGGCCGCTGACCAAGATGATGAAGCCGGGCATCGGCAGCTACGAGAAGTTCAAGACGCTGTTCGAGAAGTTCTCGGCCGAGGCGGGCAAGAAGCAGTTCCTGATTCCCTACTTCATCGCCGCCCACCCCGGCACCAGCGACGAGGACATGATGAACCTGGCGATCTGGCTGAAGAAAAGCGGTTTTCGCGCCGACCAGGTGCAGACCTTCTACCCCAGCCCGATGGCCACGGCCACGACGATGTACCACACCAGCCGCAACCCGCTGCGCAAGATCACCCGCGACAGCGAGACGGTCGACATCGTGCGCGGCGACAAGCGGCGACGGTTGCACAAGGCCTTTTTGCGCTACCACGACGCCAACAACTGGCCGCTGCTGCGCGAGGCGCTGAAGACCATGGGCCGCGCCGACCTGATCGGCAATGGCAAGCACCACCTGATCCCGACCTTCCAGCCGCTGACCGACGGCAGCTACCAAAGCGCCCGCCGCAAGAACTCGACCGCGACCCTGGCCGCGCCGGACAAGGCGTCGCCGGTGGTCAAGGGGCAGCTGCTGACGCGCCACACGGGCCTGCCTCCGCTGGCGCGGGGCGCTGGCAGCAAGCTTTCCGGCCGCAAGGGCCGTTAAAGCGGTTTCACCCTGGCAGGCAGGCAATAGCCAAGCCGGGTAGATTTTTGCTCCTGAATTCATAGCTGCTAGCGCAGGATCTGCCTGCGCTAGAGCCCGTTTTGGTCAAAAGTTGTGCCGTTTCCCCGGTATTTCTCCTTCCCCGCTGGGGGGAGGAGCCGGGCGGCCCAGGTGCGCGGCGGTTGCCAATCAGGGTGATTTCGCTCTCGCATGGAAAGCGAAGCCGATAAGGTGATCGTTTGATTTGGAAATGGAATTAGGTGCCAAATCAGCCTGCAGCGCTTGCCCGCCGTGCTATGTCAGCTATCAATTCGATACCTCAACCGTTATCAGACTTCAGACCTTGTAAGCGCCCAGCACCTGTGCGGGAAACAACTCGTCCACCGCCAGCCTGCGCTGGCACACGCCTTGCTCGAAGCCGAATTTCAGGAACGCGTCCAGCGTGGCCCGGTTGATGTTGCCGCCGTGCTCGGCCGCGATGCCGTAGGGGTAGAAATCGTCGCCGAAGATGCCGCGCAGGCGCTCCGTGTAATTGGACAGCCAGGCCATCGGCGCATGCGAGGCGGTGACGTCCGACAGGCGTTCCATCGAGCGGTTCTTGGCTTCCAAAAACGTCTTGTACAGGTTCATGGCCACCCACGGGTGCGCGTCGAGCACCGGCTGCCTGAGCACCAGCGAATGCATGATGGGAAAGATGTTCGTGTCCTTGAAGTACTGCTCCTCCGCTGCCTGCGAATCAGGCATGAGCCGCACAATGCCCCGGCCTGTTCCGGTGGGTGGGCGAGCCGACATCACCGCGTCCAGCTCGCCGTTCAGCAGCATCTCGTTCAGGCTGTGGTCGGGCACGTTGCGGTAGCGGATGCCGTCGGGCAGATGGAGCTTGACCTTTTCCTTGCGACCGGGCTCGTTGACGCCGGCCTGGATCCACTCGATGTCGGCCAGTTTCAGGCCCACATAGTCGCTGAGGTAGCCGCGCCCGTAAATCCCGGCGGTCTGCGCCCATTCGGGAATGCCGATGCGCTTGCCTTTGAGGTCTTCGGGCCGCTTGACCGCACCGCCTTCGCGCACGTAGAACATCGAATGGCGAAACGCCCGCGAGATAAAGACTGGCAGCGCCATGATGCTGGTGTCGCCCTGCGCCCGCAGGGCAATGTACTTGCCCATCGACATTTCAGAGATGTCCCATTCGCGGTGCAGCGTGAAACGGTAAAAAATTTCCTCGATGGGCAGGTCCAGCGTGCGCAGCTGCACGCCTTCGACGTGCAAGGTGCCGTCGGTGACGTCGCGCGTATGGTCATAGGGCCCAAGGGCCAGCGTGAGCGGAAGGGGGTTCATTCATTCAGCCTGGATTTTTGCGGTTTTGATGACGCGGGACCATTTGTCGGATTCGCTCTTGACATAGGCGGCCAGTTCTTCAGGGGTGCTGTAGACCGCTTCCTGGCCCTGCTTGAACAGCTGTTCGCGGTGCTCAGGGTCCTTGCCCAGCGCGACCATCTCCTTGTTCAGGCGCGCAATGATGGCCGGTGGCGTGCCTGCGGGCGCGAAAAGGCCGTACCAGGAACTGGCTTCAACGCCCTTGTAACCCAGCTCGACCAGGGTGGGCACATCGGGCAGGGCCTCGATCCGCTTGGGCGAGGTGACCGCCAGGGCGCGAAGGCGGCCTGCCTTGATGAACGACAGGCTCGACACCACGCCGCCAAACACCATCTGCGTCTCGCCGGCGATGACGGCGGCGGCTGCCGGGCTGCTCCCCTTGTACGGAATATGCATCATGTCGATGCCGGCCGATATCTTGAACAGTTCGGCCACCAGGTGCAGCGGCGAGCCGTTGCCGCCGGAGGCATAGTTCAAGGTGCCCGGTTGGGCCTTGGCCATTGCCACCAGCTCGGGCACGGACTTGGCCGGAAACGACGGATTGACGACCAAGATCTGGTAGCCCTGCGCCACCATGCTGACCGGTGCGAAGTCCTTGACCGGGTCGTAGTTCACCTTGCCCAGGTGCGGCGTCATTGCCATGTTCGCCACGAAGCCCAGCGTCAGGGTGTAGCCGTCGGGTTTGGCGTGCGCCACCTGCTCGGTGCCGAGGTTGCCGCCGGCGCCGGCCTTGTTGTCAACGAAAACCTGCTGCCCAAGCGCGGTGGACAGGCGCTGCGCCACGATGCGGCCCAGGGTGTCGTTGCCGCCTCCGGGCGGATAGGGAATGACCAGGCGGATCGGCTTGGTGGGGTAGTCCTGGGCCAGGCTTGCCGGCGTGTGGGCCAATGCAGCCAGACAGGCCAGAAAGCAAAATGAGCGGGCAAGAAGTTGCATGGCGGATTCCTCCGGTGAATACTAGGATGCTAAGTCTGCTAATAATAAGTGGCAAACTTTCGGCTCGTGTACGTAGTTACCCGTTGCCGGTGTGTGTGGCGCCAGCGTGCAGCGCAATTAAAACCGCCGGAGCAATCAAATTTCACGTTGTGCAGCAGGCGGGCGTGGCCGGGTCAAGCCATGGTGTGCAGCGGAATGTCCTTGTCCAATGCCAGCCTGTCCAGCTCGCTTCGGGTTTGCGTCAGCAGGAAATCGGCGATGCCTTGGCGCGCCGCAAGCGTCAGCAGGTGCCCCGCGTCGGCAGTCACCATGCCCGCCGCAGCGCACAGCGCGGCGGCAAAGTGCGGCTCCAGCGCGGCAACGGCCACCCGTCCGTCCTTGCAGGCATACACCCGGTAGCCGGCATGGGCGCCGCCCACCCAGCCTGCGGGCTGCGTCAGGCCCCATTGCCGGGGCAGTGCCAGGTAGGCGGCCGCGTCAGACAGCGCGACTTCAATAAACACGCCGCTTCTGTCTGCGTCAGCCGTTCGCTGCCGCAGCGCCGCCTGCAGCACGGCTTCGCTGGCGGCCAGGGAGCCGGCCATGTCGGCATACAGCGTCGCCGGCAGTTCCATGCCCGGCACCAGGCCGTTGTCGGCCAGGTAGGTCAAGTCGTGGCCGGGTTCTTCTGCCCGCTCGCCCGGGCTGCCGACAATCGCCACCTGCGACAAGGCCGGGTACCGCCGGTGCAGCGTGCGCCACGCAATGCCCAGCTTTTCAAAGGCCGAGGGGCGAAAGGAGGTCAGCAGCACATCGGCTGCCGCCAGTTCGCGGTGCAGCGCGTCCTGTCCCGCCGCTGTTTTCAGGTCCGCCGCCTGCACGTCGATGCCTGCATGCAACTGGCTGTAGGCCACGGGGTTGTAATGCCCCATCGGGTCGCCACCGGGCGGTTCGAGCTTGCGGCAGCTGGCCCCCATCCGGCGGCAGCGCATCAGCGCCGCCGGGCCGGGCAGGTTGAGTGCCAGGCTCAGGATGCGCACCCCCAGAAGGGGCTGAAAGGACAGGGCGGATGGAGTGTTCATTTGCTATTGAATTAGTAGCTGGTTAGGCAGAGTAGGTGTGCGCAAAGGCATGATTTGGCTCACAATTTAACGCAAAACCGGTTGCCGGCCTTCACGGCATGAAAATGCTTGCGGTCTGCAATAACCTGCAGCCGCCCTCCCATTTCACGGGCCGGGCTTATTCGCCAAAGTCCAGCGGCAAGCCCACATAGTTCTCCGCCACCGAAAGCGCGCCTGCCTGGGAGTGGATGAGGTAGTCCAGTTCGGCTTCCTGGAACTTCTGCCCGATCTCGCCGTTCTCCGGAAAGCGGTGCATCAGCCCGGTGAACCACCAGGAAAACCGCTCGGCGCGCCACACCCGGCGCAGGCAGCGCTCCGAATAGTGGTCGATGCCGGTTTCGCTTTGGTCCTGGTAGAACTCGATGATGGCACTCGACAGGTATTTCACATCGGTGGCCGCCAGGTTGAGCCCTTTGGCGCCGGTGGGCGGCACGATATGGGCCGCGTCGCCCGCCAGGAACATGCGGCCAAAGCGCATCGGCTCAGTGACAAAGCTGCGCAGCGGAGCGATGCTTTTCTCAATCGACGGGCCGGTCACCAGTTTCTCGCGCGCCGCCACGTCCAGCCGCAGGCGCAGCTCCTGCCAGAAGGCTTCGTCGGACCAGTCACTAGCCTTGTCCGTCAGCGGCACCTGCAGGTAGTAGCGGCTGCGGGTGTGGCTGCGCTGCGAGCACAGGGCAAAGCCGCGCGGGCTGTTGGCGTAAATCAGCTCCTCATGCACCGGCGGGGTGTCGGACAGGATGCCGAGCCAGCCGAAGGGGTAGACTTTTTCAAACTCCCGCAGGGCGCTGCGCGGCACGCTGGCACGGCAGACGCCGTGAAAGCCGTCGCAGCCCGCGATGAAGTCGCATTCGATTTCATGCATCCGGCCGTCTTTGTGGTAGCGCACCCGGGGCGTGGCGGTGTCAAAGTCATGCACAGTCACATTGCCCGCTTCGTACACCGTGGCCAGGCCCGCGGCCCGGCGCGCACCCATCAGGTCGCGCGTGAGCTCGGTCTGCCCATAGACCATGACGTTCTTGCCGCCGGTGAGCCGGTTCAGGTCGATGCGGTGGCGCTCGCCCTTGAACAGCATGTCAAAGCCGCCATGGACCAGGCCCTCGGCATGCATGCGTTCGCCCACGCCGGCCTCGTCCATCAGCTCCATGCTGACCTGCTCCAGCACGCCGGCGCGGATGCGGCCCAGCACGTAGTCGCCTGTCTGGCGCTCCAGGATGACGGCGTCGATGCCCGCCTTGTAGAGCAGCTGCCCCAGCAAATTCCCGGCCGGGCCGCCGCCCACAATCACCACCTGAGTGCGCATGCTGTCTCCTTTGCCTTGTTTTGAAATCCGTCTGGCGCAAAGCCATCCAGGCGCTGTCCATGCCTGAAGCTTAGGCTTCTTTGCCCAGCATCGCCAGCGCCCGCCGTGCGCTTTGCGCGATGGCCGGAATGCATGTGCAATAAATCGCGCAATGAATACCGGTCCACCCATTTTCACCGCCGGCGCCTTTTCCATTGCTAACCCGACAAGATCGAAAGCGTGGCCAAAAGCATGGCGGTGCCGGAGAGCTTCGACACCCCGCGCCAACGCCTCAATGCCGCGCTGGCGGCCGCGCGCCGCCATCTGCTGACGCACGCAAATTTCGCCAGCTGCTTTGATCTTCGACCGGGTCAGCCTGGCCTTTTCAGTCCCGTGCGCCGCCGCAGCACGGGTTAAACTCATCTTTCATGCCACATTTGCCGCCCTGGCTTCCTGCTTTAAATTCGATGCGGGATGAACTGCCCATGGCAGGCAGTGCCGTAGCACGGCAAGGCAGAGCCAGGACTTGTGGCTTGGCACCTCTGAAGCTGAAACGAAATAAGTTTTCCTATGCCCCCTGACGACATTGCCCGGCTGGCGCTTGACGCCTTCGACCTCGTCGTGGATGCCTCGGGCGCCTTTCGCGACCGGCCCGGCCAGCGGCTCATGGCGGAAAAAGTCGCCCAGACGTTCAGCGCCGCCACGCTGGGGAAAACGGAAGAGGGCGGCGATGAGCCCACGCGCGCCATCGCGGTGATCCAGGCCGGCACGGGCGTGGGCAAGTCGCTGGCTTACTGCGCGCCGGCCATAGCGGTTGCCCTGGCGCGCAACACCCGGGTCATGATCTCGACGGCCACTGTGGCCTTGCAGGAGCAACTGGTCAACAAGGATCTGCCGGCGCTGGCCGCTTTATTGCCGCAGCCTTTCCGTTTCGGGCTGGCCAAGGGACGGGGCCGCTATGTCTGCAAGCTCAAGCTGTCACGCCACGGCGGCACAGCCGACCCGGCCGATGACGACGATCTGTTCGCCGACGAGCTGGCGGCGGCCGCGCCCGCGCATGTGGTGGCGGCGCGCAGCACGTTTTACGCCCTGCTGGCGCGTGACTTGTCCAGCGGCGTCTGGGACGGCGACCGGGACAACTTGGCCCAGCCGCCCGAATCCGATGCCTGGTCGCCCGTGGCGGCAGAGGCGAGTTCGTGCACCGGCAAGCATTGCCCGGTTTTCAGCCAGTGCACTTATTACGAAAAACGCAAGGAGCTGGTGGGTGCGCAGGTGATCGTGGTCAACCACGACCTGCTCATGTCATCGCTCGGCTCACGCATGCTCCCGGAGCTGGACAACTGTCTGCTGGTGCTCGACGAGGGCCACCATTTGCCAGCGGTGGCGCTAGACCATTTCGCCGCCTCGATGGACCTGAGCCGCACGACCTGGCTGGAAAGCCTGGCCAACCGCGCGCGTCGCATCGGCGGCCTCATGACGGTCACCGAATCGGCCGACGTGCCGCGGCTGGCCGCGCAGCTGCGCCAGGGCATGGTGGAGGTGAGCCGGTTGCTGATGGATATGCACGGGCAGGCATTCAAGGAGGCGCGGGCCGGGCAGGGGCCAGTCCGTTTTCGCCTGCCGCGCGGCGCCTTGCCCGAGGCGCTGGACGAGCCGCTGCGCCTGCTCAATGCGCTGGCCGAGAGTTTTCTGGCGATTCTGAATACCATTGCCCGGGCCTTGCGCTCGGCCATGCGCGACCAGCCCGACGAGGCCCGCCGCCTGTCGATCCTGTATGCCCAGCTGGGCATGCTGTCGCCGCGCCTGGAAAAGGTGCAGTCCACCACCGAGCTGCTGCTGAAGGCGGCCGAAAGCGACCAAGACAGCGTGCCGGTGGCCAAATGGTTCACCTTTGAAACCGGCGAGGGCGGGCTCGACAGCGGCCTGGTCATCATCAAGGCGCATGCCAGCCCGATCTTGCCGGGCAGCACGCTGCGCCTGAATTTCTGGTCGCGCGTGCGGGCGGCCGTGGTGACCTCGGCCACCCTGACCAGCTGCGGCGAGTTTGATTTTTACCTGCGCGAGTCCGGCTTGCATGACGACCCCGCCGTCAGCGCGCTGGAGGTCGCCAGCCCGTTCGATTACGCCGCCCAGGGCCGGTTCGTGACGGTGCAGACCCATGCCGACCCCAAGCATGCCGAGGCTTTCACGGCCGAAATGGTGCAGGCTCTGTTGGGCGACGTGGCGCTGGTCGAGCACGGGGCGCTGTGCCTGTTCACCTCGCGCAAACAGATGGATCAGGCTGTTGCCATGCTGACCGAAGCGCTGCGCGCCAGGGTGCTGGTGCAGGGCGAACTGCCGCGCACCCTGCTGCTCAGGCGGCACCGCGCGCAGGTCGAGGCCGGCGGCGCGTCGGTGATTTTCGGCATGCAGTCGTTCGGCGAGGGCCTGGACCTGCCGGGCCAGCTGTGCGAGACGGTGTTCATCGCCAAGCTGCCGTTCGCGCCGCCCGATGACCCGGTCGGTGAAGCCCGGGCGGAGTGGCTGCGGTCGGTGGGGCGCGACCCATTCAGCGAACTGGTCGTACCCGCCACGGCCATGCGGCTGGCGCAATGGGCCGGGCGCGCCATTCGGACCGAAACCGACCGCGCTTTTGTTTATTGCTATGACCGGCGGCTCGTCAACACCAGCTATGGCCGCCGCTTGCTGCAGGGGCTGCCGCCATTCGTGCAGCAGCGCCGCAGCGCCGCTGGCGTGGTGTCGCAGCCCTGACCTGACGCTAAACGCCCAGGTACTGTTGCAGCAGCTCCGGCTGGGCATGCAATTCGGCCGAGCTGCCTTCGAACACCACCTCGCCCTTGACCAGGATCACATTGCGATCGGTGATCTGGCTGACGTGCTTCCAGTTCTTGTCGACGATGATGCTGCTGATGCCGGTGCCCTTGACCAGCTGGCAGATGCGCCAGATTTCCCGCGCGATCAAGGGCGCCAGGCCTTCGGTGGCTTCATCGAGAATCAGGACGTCCGGGTTGGTCATCAGGGCGCGGCCGATGGTCAGCATCTGCTGTTCGCCGCCGCTGAGCTGCTGGCCGCCATGGCCCAGGCGCTCCTTGAGCCGTGGAAACGTGTCCAGCACCCGGTCATACGTCCAGTCGCGCTGGCCACGGGTGCCGGCGCGGGCGGCCATTTTCAGGTTTTCCACCACGCTGAGGTTGCCGAAAATGCCGCGGCCTTCCGGTACATAGGCAATGCCAAGCCGTGCAATCTCGTAGGGCGCGCGCCCCGTCATGTTGTGGCTGGCGATGGCAACCGTGCCCGAGCGCGGCCGCACCAGTCCGACGATGCTTTTGAGCAGCGTGCTCTTGCCCATGCCGTTGCGGCCCATCAGGCCAATGGTTTCGCCGCGCGCCACGGTAAAGCTGAGGTCTCGCAGGATATGGCTGGCGCCGTAGTAGGTGTTGATCTTTTGCGCATGGATCAGCAAGTCCTGGCCGTCGATTCCTTGGGGTATCATGCGCTTTCCTCTCCAGTGTCTTCGCCAAGGTAAGCCGCCTGCACGCCGGCATCGGCCCGAATCTGCGCAGGCGTGCCGCTGGCAATCACCTGGCCGTTCACCATCACGGTCAATTGATCGGCCAGGGTGAACACCGCATCCATGTCGTGCTCGACCAGCAAAATGCCGTGGTCTTTCTTCAGGCTCAACAGCAAAGCGACCATGCGTTCGGCCTCGACCGCGCCCATGCCGGCCAGCGGCTCGTCGAGCAGCAGAACCTGCGGCCCGGTGGCCAAGGTCATGGCAATTTCAAGCTGGCGCTGCTCGCCGTGACTGATGGTGCCGGCAATGCTGTGCAAACGGTTTTCAAGGCCAGAAAGCTCGATAGCGCGCGCCGCGCGGGCATTGATACCTTCAAATTTCGTAGCACGGCGCAGCCAGCTTCCCGCGTGCGGCTCGCGCGACTGGGAGGCCAGCCGGACATTTTCCCAGACGGTGAACGGCAGGAAAATATTGGTTTTCTGGTAGCTGCGGCCCAGTCCCTGGGCCGAAATTTTTTCAGGGCTCCAGCCTGTCACATCCTGCCTGCCCAGGACAACCGAACCTGACGTAGGCGGCAAGTCGCCCGACAGCAGATTGGTCAGGGTTGATTTTCCTGCGCCATTTGGCCCAATGACGGCGTGAATGTGGCCCTGCAGCAGATCGACCGATACGCCGTTGACAGCGGCCAGTCCACCAAAACGCTTGGTCAGCCGCGTGGCACTCAAAAGCACCTGGCTCATGCCGTATCTCCTTCCCCGCGAACCGCTGGATTGGGCTGCCTGGCCTTGCCAATGCGTCCGGCCAGCCCCAGCACGCCGCGGGGTGCGAAAGTGACGAGCAGCACGATGAACAAACCCATCCAGAGCTGCCAGTGTTTGCCCAGGTTCACATTGCCTACCTGGGGCAGGTCCTTGAAGACATGAAGCAGGTATTCGAACGTGAAGGCGCCGACAATTGCGCCGGCGAAATTTCCCATGCCGCCCAGTACCACCATCATGATGGCATGCGCGCTCATCTGAAAGCCCATGAGTTCCGGGTTGATATAGCCGGTCTGCGCACCCCACAGGTAGCCGGCCAGCCCGGCCAGGCTGCCGGCCAGGGTGAAAGCGGCAAGCTTGTAGCGAAAAGTGCCAAAGCCCATCGCCCGCATCCGGTGTTCATTGACACGGATGCCGGCCAACGCCCGGCCAAACGGACTCCAGAGCAGGCGTCGCAAAAAGGCATAGACCAGCACCATGGTGACCAGCGTGAAGTAATACAGCGTTCGCTTGCTGTCCAGGTCGAACGGCACCCAGCCGAACACGGCGGTGCCGGGCTTGAAGTTGATGTAGAGCCCGTCCGAGCCGCCGAGCGCCTTGTTGTCGAAAAACAAAAAGAACACCATCTGGGCAAATGCCATGGTCACCATGATGAAGTAGATGCCATGGGTACGCACGACGAAAAAGCCAATGATCAGCGCGGCCAGCCCTGAGCCGAGCACGGCCGCCGGCAGGCTCCACCACAGGCTGATCGCCTCGCCCTGGGGCGTTAAAAAAGCCAGCGCATAGCCGGCCAGGCCGAAATAGGCGGCATGCCCCAGCGAGACCAGCCCAGTGACGCCCTGAAGCAAGTCCAGGCTCATGGCGAAAATCGCCAGAATCATCATGCGCGTCACCATTTCGATATAGAAATCGGTTCCGGTAAAAGGAAAGGCGAGCAAGGCCACCACGCCAAGCGCCAGTGTGAACTGCAGGCTGGGGGGCAGAATTTCGAGATTGTTGTTTGCCGTGCTCATTGCTTGAATAGCCCCTCGGGTTTCCACAGCAGCACTGCTGCCATCAAGATGTAAACCAGCATGCCGGCGACCTGGGGAAGCAGGACCTTGCCAAAGGTATCGACCAGGCCAACCAGCAGCGCGGCGATTAATGCGCCACGGACCGAGCCGATGCCGCCAATGACCACCACCACAAAACACATGATGAGCACCTGCGAACCCATGTTGGGATAAACGCTCGCCACGGGCGCGGCAACCATCCCCGCCACGGCGGCCAGACCCACGCCCAGGGCAAACACGACTGCATGGATCAGCTTGATGTTCACACCCAGCGATTCAGCCATGTCGCGGTTGAAGGCGCCGGCCCGTATTTTCATGCCCAGGCGAGTCTTGGAAATCAGAAGATAGAGGCCTGCCGCCAGCGCCAGGCACACCCCTGACATGAACAGGCGGTACACCGGGTACGAGAGGTTGTCGGTCAAGCCGATCGAGGCGCCCAGCACATCGGGAACTGGTACGCCGTGCACATCGTCACCCCACAAAATAGAGCGCAATTCTTCAAAAATATAGATCAGGCCAAAGGTCAGCAGCACCTGGTCCAAGTGGGCGCGATGGTAAAAATGGCGAAACAGCAGCCACTCCAGCGCCAGGCCGAACAGCACTGACAGAGCTACCCCGCCAAGAATGGCCAGGGTCAGGCTGCCGAACTGGGCGCTGAGCGACCAGGCCAGGTAAGCGCCCAGCATGTAAAAGCTGCCATGCGCGAGGTTCACCACGCCCATGATGCCGAAAATCAGCGTCAGCCCCGCAGCCAGCATGAACAACAGCAGGCCGTATTGAACGCTGTTCAGCAGTTGGATAAAAAAATTGGCGATGTCCATAGTGCAGACTCAGTCAGGACGATGACCGAGCGACAAAAAATTCGCCGCTGCGGTCAAAAAAACACCGGAAATATGGCGTATTCGGCTTATGGCAGGGCCTTTTCTCACAGAGGCAAGGTAGAGAGGGTAGGGGGTCGGTGTCATGGTGGATCGATACAGTACGGCAGGGTCGTTGGCACGTCATGCTCTTGCGGGCAACTAAGGATATGGTGAAAAACCAGCATAAAAAAGGGAGGTCCAAATGCCTCCCGTTTTTGCGAGTGCGCGTTTGTCAAGCCATTTTGCAGCCAACACCCGAATCGGACAGCGCCTTGGCGGCAATGCCGGTGACCTTGTTTTCCTTGTTTTCAACCACCCGCAGGTAGATGTCCTGCACCGGATTATGGGCTTTGCTCATGGTCCACTTGCCGCGCGGGCTGTCAATCGTGGCGCCTTCCATGGCCTTGTACAAGGCGGGCTTGGCCGACAAGTCCCCCTTGACCGCATTGGCCCCCTGGATAAGCAGCAATCCGGTGTCGTAACCCTGGACGGCATAGACATCTGGCTGGGCACGAAAGGCCTTGGCGTAATCCAGCCGGAATTTCTTGTTGCGCGGTGTGTCCAGCGAATCGCTGTAGTGCATCGTGGTCACGATGCCTTCAGCGGCCGGGCCTGCTGCGTCGAGTACGCCTTCGGTCAGGAAGCCCGAACCATACAACGGAATCTTGCCTTTGAGGCCTGCCGCCGCATAGTCGCGGATGAACTTGGCCGCGCCGCCGCCTGCAAAAAAGCAGGCGACCGCGTCGGGTTTGAGTGCGGCGATCTCGGTCAGCAGCGCTTGAAATTCCACATTCGGGAAAGGCAGGCCCATCTCCTTGACGATGGTGCCGCCTGCTGCGGTATAGCTTTCCTTGAAACCCTCGAACGCTTCATCGCCGGCCGCATATTTCCAGGTGATCCAAACCGCTTTTTTATGCCCTTTGGCGACCATAACCTGACCCAGGGCCCGAGTGGGCTGGGAATTGCTGAACGAGGTACGGAACACATTGGGCGCGCACAAGGCGCGTGTTGCCGCATGAACACCGGCGTTGGGAATCAGGCACAGTACGCCGCTGTCGCGTGCTACTTTCTGGATGCCCATCTGAACACCTGAATGGACGGTACCGACCAGCACGTCAACCTTGTCGCGCTGCACCAGCTTGTTGGCGTTTTCTATCCCCTTCGAGGGCTCTGACTCGTCGTCCACCTTGAAATACTCGATCTCCCGGCCGCCCAGCTTGCCACCCTGTTCATCAATGGCCATTCGAAAGCCATTTTCAATCGCCACGCCAAGCTGGCTGAACGTGCCTGTGTAAGGAAGCATGAAACCGACCCGAACCTTGCCCGACTGGGCACGAACAACTTGAGGCAGAAGCAATCCGGTGGATGCAGCGCTAATAACGGCAGCGCTTCGGGTAAGGAGAAGACGGCGAGTTGACATAAAGCTTTCCTTTTTGAATGAACAGGTATGACCCAAATAATAAGAGGGTAAACCGTCTAACTGACTAGTGTAAAACCCGAGCTTTAGAGTTGAATTGTTTAGTTCTAAAGCAAAACTGATGGCTTGAACAAGAATGCAGGCGCCGCAAAGTCCCTCAAGGAAGGTTTTCTACCCTCAGTTAGGTTCACCCGGCCATACCTAGCCTAGGAACAACGCTACAGCATCCAAATGTTCGCTGGTTGAAAGTTCAACTGCCTTCGCAACCTGCCTTGGCCAGCCATTCGCGGCACCAGTGAACGCCTGCTGTTTCCGGCAGGGCCTCGCTGCTGGCATCAAGACAGCAAATCTCACCAACACGTTGCGCACCCAAATCACGTAGTCGTTCGTCAAACTTTTTGCCACCAAAGCAGAAGGTGGACTGATGGCTGCCGCTGTCGCCCAAGGCGATCACGCCATAACGCACATGACCTAAAAATTGAGGTTGAAAGGCAAGAGATTCATAAAACGCCTGTGCATTGTCTGGGACGTCGCCACTGCCGTAAGTCGAGGTGCAGATGAGGTAAAGGGTGTCATTGGATTTTTCAACGTCAAAAATGCCACTATCCAGGTCATCCATCAGTCGAACCTCAATAGCTGCCACCAAGTCGGCACAGTCCATCTCAATAGCTTGTGCTACGTAGTCCGCAGTGCTGGTCATGGTGCCTACAAGTATGGTGAGTTTCATTGCCAGGTCCAGAAAGAAAAAGCCGCGTTGTCGTTATGACCGTTAAAAAGTTTATTTTGTTTGGCCGATCAGCTGGTTTATCTCAGCATCGATGCACTAAACGGTTGAATCGTACAGCTTTAATGTTGGCCTAATGTCCAACAACAACATCTCGGCGAAGTCAATGGCCTAAATGGTTAGCGCTTCCCTGTAGGGTAAATGCGTTTTTTGCTGAACAATAAATCGCGGTTACAAAAAATCGTGAAAACAAATAAGGCAGGGAGCATGAATAAAGAACTCACCTCGAAGGAGGTTGCTCAGTTCCATGAGCAAGGATTTGTTTCTATACCCCAAATAACCACTGCACTGGAAGTAGCGTGGATTCGTGAAAGCTACGATCGTCTTTTTGAGCAGTGCGCAGGCTGGGAAAAAGGGGACTTGTTTGATTTCGCAGGAACCGATGAACCGGGCGCAGCATTAAAGGCCCCACAGTTATCGGATCCCTCGAAATACGAACCAGCGCTGAAAAATACCTTGTTCCGCGCCAACGCATTTGCAATTGCCAAGCAATTGCTGGGTCCTGCCGCTGAACTGGTTTTCGAACATGCCATGCTCAAACCTGCAAAATCAGGCGCGCCGACACCCTGGCATCAGGACGAAGCTTTTTATGCCAAGGGGGTAGATAACCAGGCGATCACCTTTTGGATGCCATTGCAGCCCGTGGATACGACAAACGGCTGTCTTGATTTCATTCCAGGTAGCAATAAAAAGCCACTTCTTCCCCATCGAAGGATCAACGGTGACCCGCGTATACACGGACTGGAGGCGCTGGGCGTGGATGACAGCCTGAGCATTTCATGTCCCTTGCAGGCTGGTGGCGCAACAATTCATGGCTACCACACACTTCATCATGCAGGCCCCAATCTGTCTGACGAGCCCAGACGTGCTTATGCCCTTCTGTTCGGGTTGCGTTCACCGTATTACCGGGTGAAGGAAGATTTTCCTTGGAACCGGGGCATGGCCACTGCGAGGCACAAGCGCGCTGTGAAGGCCGATGGCTTGGTGCGTCGCTACACAAACAATTTAAGGTCGGCAGCAAAGGCCATATTGAGGTAACGGTTCAATGTACACATTTTCAATGTTCATGTAGAACTGGGAAACGTAGTAAAAAGAGTAGTGAAAAGCCGAGATCACAAAACTTGAATCCGGAGGGGATTGAATATCTGGCTGCAACCTGCATGAATGCTGGGCTCTTCTTGGCTTGCTTTAAAATATACCGCCATAAATACCGCCAAAAAGAAAAGTGATCCCTTTGTCGCTGCTTTGCAGGTCAAGCGGCTGACGCTGCGTCAACAGGACTCTCAGCTGCCACCGTCTTTGCGATCCGGGCCCTTGGCGATACGCGTATCAAAAACAACGGGCTCAATTTTGAGCCCGTTGACGCCCTGCAATCTCGCTCTCGCCGCTTCGTTGCTGAGGTTGCAGCATTTCAAATGGAACAATTTCATTGGATGCGATGAGGGCTTGAAAGGTGCTTTTTGAAAAAGCACGTCCCACCGTTGGACGAGCCTTCCTCGTGCGTGTGGAATCAAAAGGGGGTCGCCAATCGTTACCACCTCTTTGCCATCTGTTGCGGCTTGTTGTAACCCTGTTGCAGGGCTGGCAACTTCTGGCAACTCCACAGCAACTTTTGCTGCTGACTTTCTGCTGACTTTTAATAGATTTTAATAGCAAGCTTTCTAAGCCTGACTTGTATCAATTGCTAATCTGGGATAAGGGTCGCCTACATTGGCACGACCGGCGCCACGGGCTCCGAAAACTGTTGAAACTCTGGAACCGATTCATGAATGGTGCTTAGAAACCGCGCAAGGATTTCTGCCACCACCGCCGCTTCAGCCGGCTCGTTACCCCGCTCGGGTCGCGTGGTCGATCGCAATGCGGTCGGTAACCATAAGGCGCCCAAGTCCAGGGCAGCAGCACCCCCGGCCCGCAGCTTGGCGAGTCGGCCGCGCCGCATCCGCTCCGTAATGAGGGTGCGCTCGTATTCAGCCACGGCCCCGCGAATTTGTAGCAGCGACTGATCGTGCGGATCCTGGCTCATCGGCCAGTCCAAAAACTCGACTTGGCAGCCATGCTGTTCGAACTCTTTGAGCAGCAGCATTTGATGCACATAATTGCGCGCCAGCCGGTCAGGGGTGTCCACAGAACCGGCAGCAGTCCAGTTATGCCGCGTAGCGGCCTGCGTCAATCGTCGTAGTGCCCACGGCACGCGATCACGTCAAAATCAACATCATCAGCGGCATAGACCAAACGGTGTGTCTCGTCGATGCGCCTTGACCAGTAGCCTGCCAAGTTGCCCAGCAGCGGCTCTGGCTTCCCGATACCAGCGAAGGGGTCACGCCGCGCCGCTTCGATCAGGGTGTTGATGCGCTTCAAGGTCTTTTTGTCCTGTCCCTGCCACCAGGTGTAGTCTTCCCACGCTGCCGGGGTGAAGCGGATAGCACGGCTCACTCAGGATTGACCAGTTCGCGCCTCGCCGCCTTGCCCGCCTTGTGCTGCGCAATGGACTTGGCCAGGTGCGCTGCATTGGCTGGGGTTGCCAGCAAGTGCATGGTTTCCATGATGCTCTGGTAATGGTCAAGCGACATCACCACGGCGTCTGAACCGTCCCTGCGGCTGATGATGGTCACGTCAGCATCCTCATGCACCGTATCAAGCACGGCTTTCAGCGAGCTACGCGCTTCGGAATAGGTAATGACTTTCATTTTGATGCTCCTTGACTTGTACCTGAACTAGTTCAAGTTTAAGTCATATCGTGTCAGGGCGCATCAACCCATTCGTTCACGCCGCCTTGAACTGGATGACTTCAGCCCCACTCCGCAGCTTGTCCAGGTAGCAGGCCCATTCAAGCATCATTACGCGCCGCTGCTCCATGAATTCGGCTCGGTCGTAGGCCATGCCCAGCGGCCCGGATTCGCCGTGAGCCAGCTGCGCCTCGATCACATCCGCAGAGATGCCGGGCATCCGCTCGATCATCAGCGTCCGGGCCGTGGCCCTGAACCCGTGGGCGCTCATCTCGTCTTGGCTGAAGCCCATGCGCCGCAGCGCCGCGTTGATGGTGATGTCGCTCATCGGCCTTTCACCCGTGCGCAGGCTAGGAAACACGTAGCGGCCATGCCCGGTCAGCGGTCGCAGCTCAGCCAGGTAGGCGAGGGCTTGTGGCGCCAGCGGTACCAGGTGAGGCCGGCCGTTGACCTTCTGGTGCTTGCGCCGCTTCATGTCCTGGCTCGGAATGGTCAGTAAGGCATCGTCAACATTCACCCAGGCCCATTCCATCTGCCGGATGTTGCCAGGCCGCTGAAACAGCAGCGCCGACAGGGCCAGCGCCGCCTTGGTCATCGGTTGGCCGGAATAGCCGGCAATGGCCCGCATCAGTTCGCCCACCTTAAACGGCTCCAAGATGGCAGCCATGTGGGTGACATTGACTGGCTTCAGTGCGCCGTGCAGGTCCAGGGCAGGGCTGCGCTCACAGCGACCGGTCTGCACGCCATATAGAAACACTTGCCCGGCCGTCTGGCGCAGGGTGTGCGCAGTTTCGATAGCCCCGCGTTTTTCCACCCGGCGCAAGGCTTCCAGCAAGGCCGGGGCGGTAATGGCGGCCAGCGGTAAAGCTGGCCCAGGTAGGGAAACAGGTCTTTCTCAAGGCCGCGCAGCCACTTGGCGGCATACCCGGTTGACCAGTAATCGCCCTTGCTCTTGTGGAACTCCCGCGCTACCAGTTCGAAGGTGTTTGCCGCGGCTGCTGTCGTGGCGTGCTTTTCCTGGCGCTTGGCAAGGCTGGGGTCTATACCCGCCGCCAGCAGTTCGCGCGCCTTGTCGCGCCGTTGCTCTGGCCTTGGCCAGCGATACGGCTGGGTATGCACCCAGCGCCAGCGTCTTTCGCTTGTCGGCAAAGCGGTAATTCATACGCCAATACTTGCCGCTTGCGTTGACCAGCAGGTACATGCCGCCGCCGTCGGTGTGCTTGTCGCCTGCAGGTGCGCCGGTGGGTTTAATGTTCTTTGCGAACGTGTCGGTTAGCGGCATGGAGTCCATTTGGCGGTATGTCTTCAGGCGGTAGTAGGAGATACCGCCATAAGTACCGCCGTTTTGGCGGTATGTCATGGTAGCCCTTGAGACTGTATGAGACAACAAAAAACCCGCTGCACCTATGAGATACGCGGGTTTTGAGGTGTTATGAGACGCTATGAAATGCGAATGTGGTCTGCCCGGAGGGGATCGAACCCCCGACCCTCAGCTTAGAAGGCTGATGCTCTATCCAACTGAGCTACGGGCAGATATAAAAAAAGCCCACTAAGTGAGCTTTTTTAAATTGAAATTGGTCGGAGTACAAGGATTCGAACCTTGGACCCCCTGGTCCCAAACCAGGTGCGCTACCAGACTGCGCCACACTCCGACAAGTTGGTCATTATAGTACGAAAATTTAAGCAAGCAGTCTGCAAAGTCATTTTTTGAGCAGCTACGCACGTCGTTTTTAGGGTGAAAATTCCGAGTATCGCTTCAGTGCTGAAAGCAGCAGGTGGCGAATGCTCGAATCCATGCAACGCTTTCATGCTATCGGCTCAATATCAATGTCCGCTTGCGCCAAGCCTCGGGCAATAAGTCAAACAGGGGACTGGGTTCGCGCTGCAGTTGCGGGCCTGCGCCAGCGGTAATGAGCAAAGGCCCATTTTTCGACAGATTCAACTGACTGAGTTCCTGCATCCACTGCACGTCGAGCTCGCCGGTCGGTGTCGGGCGGGAAAAAATGAGTGCCAACATTCGCTTGGCTTGGGCACTTCCCTTGCTTTCAGCAAGCCGGTAGAGCCGGATGGCCTCGGCATAGTTGGCCGGCCGGCCTTCTCCGCGATGGAATCGTTGCGCATTGAGAAATAGCTCCTCGGCAGACAGCGATGCCGGCGAAGTGGATTCGCCTTTTTGCAGTTGAGCGGAAACATAAGAGAGATTGGCTGCGGCAACCGCCGATGTGCCCGAAGCTGCCTTGAAATACTCTTGGGCTTCGGTTAATCGCCCTTCGGCAACACTCAGCAGACCCAGTTCAATCCGGGCATTCACGTCGCCTCTTTGTGCTGAGCGCAGCAGCAACTCCCGCGCGGGCACAGACGCGCCGGCCACCGGCTGACCCGACTGGGGTGTCGCCAGCTGCAGGGGCGACAGACGGGATTCGACGACCCATTCCAGGAAATCGGCCCGTGCCGGATTGACGCTGCGCAGCAGTCCGATCCATCGGCGCGCGCCGCCCGGATCAGGTTGGCCCTTGCAACCCTCAATCTCACACCAAGCCAGGCCGGCACTGGACAGCGGCTCTCCCAGAGCCCGGGCGCGTTCAAACCACAAGGCTGCCTGAACAGGATCACGCGTCACGCCCGAACCATGCAGATAAATCAGCCCGAGCAGCCACGCTGCCCTGGCGGCGCTGGCCGTTGCTGAGGTTCTCGGCAACGACGCACCGTTGGCGGAATTGGCAGAAGGGGTTCGAGGCAGGGCACTGGCCTGGGATTTGAGGCGCTGAATATCACGATTTGCTGCGGAATCATCAGGCCCCTGCATGCGAAGCGGGGCCGCAAGTGCAGGAGCCGGATCAAACTGCTGCGCTGGCTGCGCTCGAACCTGTGCGTGCACCACGCCCCAGCCGCCGATCAGCAGCAAGAGGAGGAGCGCCATGCCGATGGACGCCATTGCACGCAGGCGCCGCTTCTGTTCGGCCCTGCGATTGCAATGGTCGCGGTAGTCTTGGTTGTCCCAATTAACGCGGCGTAGCGAATGCCTGTCAAAAAACAGTGTCACGCCGTTCTCCTCAGTTAACAGCAGTTGCCGGCGCGGCTCGGCGGGGAATCACGTTCCATTGCATGGTCTGCTCGACATAACCGTTGTTGCCCAATGCCTGGGTAAACGCATCCTTGACACTTGCCATTCCCCGTACCCCGGGAATGACCGTTAACCCCTGGGCCTGCAGCGGAGCAGGAAGTTTTGGGAGCACATTTTGGTCCGTTGCAATGCAGCTCACGGTCTCGGTGCCTGGCGCGCCTGTATCGAGCACAAAGCCGGGCGTTGAGCTCATCCAGTCGGGAATTCTGATTGCCAGATTGGCCGATACCAGGGCCGATGGATTGGTTGCGTTGGGCAGCAATCGAATCACGTTGCCGCCGGCCTCGGATAAATAGCAGTAGAGGTAGGAGGCCTTGGAAAGCGTGGCGGACAGGAATATCTGCTGGCCTGATTCGAAAACGGTCTTGTCGACCACCGTGTTTTCAATTTGCATGTCAATCCGTGTCGGCTTGGCGGATGCGCCGTAAGGCACGGCGTTCGCCTCTGCAAGGAGGGTGTCATCTTCGCTGACGCTGTGGGGGCTCTTTGCGGCAGGCACACTAACGGCCAGGGGCTCTGAGGACATGGTGGACCAGCCAATTCGCGTCAATTTGCCATTTTCGTTCAGGCCGACAAAGTTTCGAAGGGTGCGCTCGTAAGTGGGGAAATCGACCACGCCTGAAGCAATCAGCCCGCTGTCAGCTTGAAAGCGGCCTAGCGCCACCCGGAATTCAGGGCTGTTGGCAGGCAGCTTGTCGCTGCCCGCACCCAGGTAGCCGTGGCTCATCAGCGAACGGGTGATCAGCCCCTGGTGGATGCCGGTATTGCCTTCGTCGTACCAGTCGCGAAGCTGGCGCTGTATGTCCGGATGGGTTTGCTCCAGGGTCAGGCATTGCCAATAAGGCACCCGTGCCCATTTGCCCGTCAACTCGATCATGGCGACTTCGACCAAGGTGCGTATGGCCGCGCCTGAGCCCTGGGTATAGTCGCGCCCCACGTTGAACTTCCACCCATATTCGCTGATGCGGCCGGCCAGGTCCAGCCCTTGCCCGCTGTTTCCAACAACGACTTCATTCGCCGAATCAAGGCCCGGTATCAGGGTGCGGGTGCGAAAATCACCGAGGTGAAGCTCCAGACCGATGATGGTTGCATTGCGGTTGCGGCTGTACCCGGTTTCGAGCCGGGAGGCAGAGGTGCCCACATCGAAGCGGTTGTTCAGCACGTTTTGATCGACAAATGCCACGGCCCCCGACACATAGATGGCTGGGCGCTGCAACTGGATCTGGTTGTTGTTCAGCAGGATGGTCGTGAGGTTTTGCACTGTGTCCTGGCGTGCAATATCAACTTCATAGTCAACATACCTGAAGGCATTACTCAAGCGGGACATTTGCGAGAGCGCCGTGACAATCATTTCCTTGGTGGCGACCGGCACGCGGGTAGAAATGTCGGGGATTTGCTTGCTGGCAATCAGAGTGGTGGGCAACTGGGTTGCCCGAAACAGCTGGTCCATGCACATCAGGGAATCGGAGAAGCTGGAGATCGAGCGAACCGGCCTGCTGGTCGGACGGTTCGCCGCATGCCCGTAAGACCGGTATTCCGTGTCTTCCCTGGAGTCCATTGGCGTGGCGCAACCTGTCAGGAGCGTCAGAATTGAAAGAAGGGCAACACCCATCATTTGCTTGATGGGGTCTTTTGCTGCAGTTGTTGTGGTTGTTTCAGGCGTTCTCATGGTATTTTTTCTTTTGAGAGGCAAAAAAAGCGCCGTGGCAGCGCCAACATATCCGCCGTCCAGTGAGGGCGGCGTTTTTCCAAGCAAACCTGTCCTACCTGCAAATGTTGACGAGGTCACCTCGCAGAACCACGATTTGCTGCTGGCCGCTGATGCCTTTGCTGCCCATGGTGCCTCCTGCGGATGAAATGCTGCCTACTTCCTGTACGCAGGTCTTGCTCATTCCTTGCGAGCTGGCTGTGTTGACAACGTCGTTATTTGTAAGAATCGTGCCGTCGTTGGCAGTGCCGGAGAAAGCCTTTGCTTCGTACCGCGCAACGCGTGCCTTCATCCATGCAGGCAGGTCATGACTGCCGTCCATTTGCCCCGATTTTTGCAATGCGCCGCCAGGCAGGTTCAGGTGGCGTACAGGGGCAGATAGTTTTACCGGATCTTCACCGGGTACTTGCTGCGCCATCGCGGGCACTGCACTTCCCAGCGCCAACAGGACAAGGGCATTCTTCAGTGTGGTAAGTGTGTTGACCATGCCTAAGCTCCAGGTTAAAACAAGGATTGGCACCTTCTGCGCAATACAGAAGAGTGCCAATTTCCAACTTCTTATGCCATCAAGGCGGCAATCATTGGCAGGTTACGCAAGCGTTGTTGGAAGAAACGTTCTGCACCGCAACCGTACCGGCGCCAGCTTGGTTACTTACCAGGGCCAGTGTCAAACCAACGCTCTGATTGGAGTCACCCACAATGTTGACTTCACCATAGTTGGAAGCCAGGTTCTGGGTTGCCCGGGCGAAAGCGCCACTGGCAGAGTTGGCAACGATTGCTCCCCTGCCTGCGACTGACTGATTGGAATTGCCACTGATTTCAATGGTTCCAGAGTTGCTTGCCAGGTTTTGCACAGCCCTGGCACCAATGCCACTGGATGTATTGAGCGTGGCGCCCAGGATCATGGAGGTCGACTGGGTTGAGGTGCCGATGATGTTGATAACGGGGTCACCCGCGAAGGCAGAGGTTGCGAGGGCGGCAAAAGCGATGAGTACGAGTTTTTTCATGGTGAGCTCCCAAAAAGTTGACTGACATTGATCAGATGGACCGAAAACTTCAGCCCAGCCGGTTGGTTTGACATTGCTGACAGGAAGTTGGTTTGTCATTTGTTCGCTGCTTGCTTTGTCGAGTTCAGTTTCGTGGGGGATTCAAAACTCATCAATAACCCCAACTAGCTACACAGTTGGCTGTGTAAGGAATTGCCCTTTCGTGTTATTTCGAATGGTTGTGCTTCTCAAAGGCTGGTATGGCTTATCTCCATCGAGGGGTTTACCTGTTGAGTAATGAAGGTAGTAATTTGCGGAAAGCTCAGCAATTTCTTGTAACTTTTGCGCTTGTTGATGGCTTTTGAATCTGGATTTAGGCACTTATTTGGGGCAGAAACACCAAATTAGAGACAGTGATTTATGCATGGAAAACAACCTGTCACGTGAGAAATTATTTTCAATGCCCACTTTGAACAGCTGCATTGCTGAGCTGTATTGCCACGGATTGAGCATGCGCGAGCATGTACAGAGAGGCGCGAGAGTGAACCCCTGACCGGCAAACAGCCTCACATTTCCTGTTCGCCAGTGCCACGCTTGGCGCCTTCTTGCGCCGGGACAAGGAAAAAGAACCGGGAAGGCCGGGAAAATTGCGCCTATGGCTTATCAAGACGCCTGAGTGAGAAATGCCTGCGCTGCTTGCAACTGTCATTTCCGCCTTCGCGGAAATGACACGGGCGATCAACGTCTGAAACACGTAGTTGATCGGGCCAAAACAGGATGCCGCGCAGGCAGAGCCTGCACATACAGCTATGAGTTCAGGAGCGATTAGCTGCTGGCTTTTGCTGTTGCCCCTCAGGGTGAAGCTGCTCTAGAAGCGAAGGTCACGCAAGAAGATTGATGATCACGTTCTGGCACGTGGCAGATAAAGGGTAAACACTGATCCACGGCCCACTTCGCTAACAACCCTGACATGACCGCCTGATTCCTTGGCGAAACCAAAGACTTGGCTTAACCCAAGGCCGGTCCCTTTTCCCGCAGGTTTGGTCGTAAAAAAAGGCTTGAAAATCGCGTCGAGCTTTTCCGCTGGAATGCCGCAGCCAGTGTCGGCTATCGAAATTGCCACAAAGTCCCTGGGCTGGAGTTCACTGCCAGCGTCAGGTGGCAGGTCGTTTGCCGGTTGTACCTGAATGCTGATCTGTCCCTTGCCATTCATGGCGTCTGCGGCATTGACCAAGAGGTTCACCAGTGCGGTTTCGAACTGGCTGATATCGCCTGTTGCAAAGTACGCATCTTCCTTCGGCTGCTCCAGATGGATCAGCACGTTCGTCCCCAGGAGCGGGCGCACCAGCTCGACCACGCTTTGCACCTGCAGCGCCACGTCGAATACTTCAGGCCTGAAGGGCTCCTGCCGGGTAAAGGCCAGCAAATGGGCCGTCAGCTTGGTGGCACGCTCGGCGGTGTCAAAAATACGATCCATGTAGCGCACGCGCTGCTCGACCGGCACGTTGTCAGCGCGCACCAGCTGGATGCATACGCTGATGATGCCCAGGAGGTTGTTGAAGTCGTGCGCAATACTGCTGGTGAGCTGCCCCAGGACATCGAGCTTTTGCGACTGGCGCAATACACCTTCCAGGCGCAGCAGCTCGTCGGTACGCTGGTCGAGTTGGCTGTTCATCTCGCGCAGGGTAAGTTCTGCCTGAAGCCGCTGCAATGATGCCCAGGTGCGTTCGGCGACGGCTTCGACCAATGCCTGCTCGCTGTCCGTCCAGACACGTGGCTGGGGGCTGTGCACAAATAAGATGGCGGCGAGGTGACCCTCCTTGACAAGGGGGGCAAGGAGGTACGCACCGGGATGAGGCGGGGCGCCCATTGCCTGATGGGCTGCAGCTGATTTCGGCAATTCAGCGCTTGCATCGTTGACTGCCACGGTCTGGCCTGCCAGCAGCCGTGCGGCTACTGACGGCGAAATCTCGTCGAGTTGATGGGGGAGCAAAGCGTAGCCTTCGGCACACTCAGGATGCCACCGCACCGAGCCTTGGTGGATGTCGACCTCGCCATAGCACACGCAATCCGTACCCAGGAATTGGCCCAGGGTCTTTGCCACGGTTGCCATCAAGGTGGGCGGATCATTGATGCCCCGCTGGGCAATGCCAAGTTCGGCCCAGAAAGTGTGCTGGCGATGGGCCTGGACCTGCTGCTGCTCGGCCAATACTTTTTCGGTCTTGTCGATGGGCAAGCAATAAACACCGGCCACCGCGCCGTTGTCATCGCGAAGCGGCATGAAGCACAGCGACCACCAACTCGGTGTGTCGGTGCCGTTTCGGTTCAGCGTGAGGGGCATGTTCTCGTAGTAAGAACCCTTGCCAGCCAGTGCATTGCTGACAATCGGCTCCAGATCGCTCCACACGTCAGACCACAGCTCGGTAGCAGGGTGGCCCAGAAATCCGTCGAAGCGGCCACCCATCATGTCGCGGTAGCTGTCGTTGAAAAAAGAAAGCAGTTCGGGCCCCCACGCCACAATCGTTGGCTGCGGGCTGGTAAGAATGGTCGCCAAAATCGTTTTTAACGCATTTGGCCAGGTCTGGGGCGCGCCAAGTGACGTGCTCATCCAGTCCTGACGACTGATGAGTGCGCCGATGTCCCCGCCGTTGACCAAAAACCCAGGCACTTGGGCGGACAATGCATGCGCATCGGCCTGTGGAGGTGAAGGTGTCGTCATTTCGCCTTCATGGTTGGGTCGGGACCAATGATCTTCTAGGTGCTGCAGCCAAGCTCAGACAAGTCCCTCACGCTGTAACATTCTGCCAAGCATTAAGCGATGCACCTAATTGGTGCTAATGCATTTACTGAAACTGATGTGTGCGAAACGGTTGCGGTAGATCTGTGCATGCCCCCAGTTTCCTTTGGTTCAGGGAAATGAAAAATCCCTTAAATTAATAGGCCGATAAGAAAATCTGGGTAACAAAAGCAAATCTTAATGTCCAGCTCCAGTGGCTGGTCTGCTGTGCTAACCAGCTCCGGCCGCTGGTCATAAAATACAGCGCCTCGGTAGAACCGCTTCGCTGCACTGCGTCTGACGCTTTACTCATCATCTCAGCGTTTCTGATATTGGGTGCTGCCAAACAGGATTTCCCGTTCTTTGTCATCGCGTATGGGTTTACGCAACTCGGCCAGTACCGCGACGCCACGCTGGACGGCCGGCCGCTCGCTGATCAGGTCAAACCAGTTTTTAAGCCTCGGGTAGTCGGCCCAGTCAATGCCTTGGTCTTCCCAGCTGCGCAGCCACGGAAAAATGGCCATGTCGGCCACCGTGTACTGGTTGCAGGCAATGAACTTGCTGCGTGCCAGCTGCTTGTCCATGACGCCGTAGAGCCGCCGGGTTTCATTGGTGTACCGGTTCACGGCGTAATCGATTTTCTCGGGGGCGTATTTGCGGAAATGATGCGTCTGGCCCAGCATCGGGCCGACGCTTGCCATCTGGAACATCAGCCACTGCAAGACCTGGAATTTGAGCCGGTCGCTTGTGGGCAGAAATTTTCCGGTTTTCGATGCCAGGTAGAGCAGGATGGCGCCGGACTCGAACAGCGCCATCGGCTTGCCGTCCGGACCGTGGGGATCGACCAGCGCGGGAATCTTGTTGTTGGGGCTGATGGCAAGAAACTCGGGCGTGAACTGGTCGCCGGCGCCAATGTTGATCGGAAAGACCTGCCAGTCGCGGCCCAGGCGAAGGCCGCATTCCTCCAGCATGACATGGACTTTGTGGCCGTTGGGCGTGGGCCAGGAGTAGACGTTGATCACAGGCATGTCCTCGGTTGGTGGTGATGCCACTTTAAAAGAAAACAACAAAGATGATCGGCCCACGGCCCAGCGCGCATTGCATGCCCGCACCAAGCCAGCGCAAGCATAAAAGTGGTGTTTTATGCCTCTAGCGCAAGCTGGATAAGCTTGATAAGCTTGATAAGCTATTTATTTGATAGCAAATGAACTTTCAATGAGCTTTTAAAAAGCGGTCTGCCCACTGCCTGCTTACCCACCGCGCGTGACCGGCATGTCGATTTCCCCCGGCATCTGCAGATGCCTGGCCAGTTCCAGCTTGGCCAGCGACGCCCGGTGCACCTCATCCGGGCCGTCGGCCAGGCGCAGCGTGCGCTGGTTGGCATAGGCGTAGGCGAGCGGAAAGTCATCGGACACGCCGCCGCCGCCATGCGCCTGAATGGCCCAGTCGATGACCTGGCAGGCCATGCTGGGCGCCACCACCTTGATCATGGCGATCTGGGCCTTGGCCACCTTGTTGCCCACCGTGTCCATCATGTAGGCCGCGTTGAGCGTCAGCAAGCGCGCCTGCTCGATCATGCAGCGCGAATCGGCAATCCGTTCGCTCCAGACCGACTGGCGGGCAATCGGCTTGCCAAAGGCGACGCGGGAATTGAGCCGCTTGCACATCAGCTCCAGCGCGCGCTCGGCAATGCCGATGCTGCGCATGCAGTGGTGGATGCGTCCGGGGCCCAGGCGCCCCTGGGCAATTTCAAAGCCGCGCCCTTCGCCCAGCAGCAGGTTGCTGGCGGGCACGCGCACGTTGGTCAGACGCACTTCCATGTGGCCGTGCGGGGCATCGTCGTAGCCGAAGACGCTCAGCGGCCTGATCACCGTCACGCCTGGGGAATTGGCCGGCACCAGGATCATCGACTGCTGCTCGTGGCGGCCCGCTTGCGGATCGGTCTTGCCCATGACGATGTATACCGCGCAGCGCGGATCGCCTGCGCCCGAGGACCACCATTTGAGGCCATTGATCACATAGTCGTGGCCGTCGCGCTCGATGCGACACTGCACATTGGTGGCGTCGGATGAAGCCACATCCGGCTCGGTCATCAAGAAGGCCGAGCGGATTTCGCCCTTGAGCAGCGGGTCCAGCCACTCGTCCTTGTTGGCTTCGGAGCCATAGCGGGCAATGGTTTCCATGTTGCCGGTGTCGGGCGCGGAGCAGTTGAACACCTCGGCGGCGAACGGCACGCGGCCCATGATCTCGCACAGCGGCGCGTATTCGAGGTTGGACAGACCCTCGGGCGCACGCGGCGAATGGGGCAGGAACAGATTCCACAGGCCGGCGGCCCGGGCCTTGGGCTTGAGCTCTTCGATCAGGGTGGTGGGAATCCAGGCATTGCCTGTCGCCCGGTTTTCGGCGATTTCGCGAAAAAAGCGTGCTTCGTTCGGATAAACATGCGCGTCCATGAACTTCAGCAAGCGTGCCTGCAGTTCCTGTACTTTGGGGGTGTAGCTAAAGTCCATGAAATTCTCCTGAAGGGTCGGTTCGTGAGGTGCGCGTTGAAAACAGCTTCTCAGGCTTGCGCCTTGCGGGCAAAGTCCCATGCCATCCGGGCCAGGGCCGGCCCACCGGCCGCCGCGCTGACGGCCTGCGCGCTGGAGGCGGTGCCTGCCTCGACCCGTTTGGCAATGCCTTGCAGGATGGCGGCAAGGCGGAACAGGTTGTAGGCGAGGTAAAAACTCCAGTCGGTTTTCAGCGCCTCGGGCGTGGCATGGCCGGTGCGCTCGCAATAGCGGCGGATGTAGGTTTGCTCATCGGGAATCCCGAGGCTGGCCAGGTCCAGCCCGCCAATGCCCCGGAAGGCACCGGGTGGAATATGCCAGGCCATGCAGTGGTAGCTGAAATCGGCCAGCGGATGGCCCAGCGTGGACAGTTCCCAGTCCAGCACCGCCAGCACCCGCGGCTCGGTGGGGTGAAACAACAGGTTGTCGAGCCGGAAGTCGCCATGCACGATAGAAACCCTGCCTTCATCCCGCGCACTGGCCGGAATGTGGGCGGGCAGCCAGTCCATCAGCCGGTCCATCTCGTCGATGGGCCGGGTCATGGAGGCCTGGTATTGCTTGCTCCAGCGGCCAATCTGCCGCTCGAAATAATTGCCGGGCTTGCCATAGCCGGCCAGGCCGCATTCGGCAAACCGCACGGTGTGCAGGGCGGCAATGACACGGTTCATCTCGTCGTAAATCTCGCCGCGCTGGGCGTTGTCCATGCCCGGCAGCGACTGGTCCCACAGCACCCGGCCCTCCACGAACTCCATGACATAAAAGGCGCGGCCAATGACGGACTCGTCTTCGCATAGGCAATACATCCTGGGCACCGGCACCGCGCTGCCTTGCAAGCCCTGCATGACCTTGAATTCACGCTCGATCGCATGCGCCGAGGGCAGCAGCCTGGCAACCGGGCCGGGCTTGGTGCGCATCACATAAGACCTGCCCGGCGTGAGCAGCTTGTAGGTCGGGTTGGACTGGCCACCCTTGAACATCTCCACCGCCAGCGGGCCGCCAAAGCCCGCCAGGTGCTGGACCAGGTAGGTGCGCAGGGCCTCGGTGTCGAATGCCTGGGCGGCATCGACCGCCCGGGTGCCGATGAAGTGGTCGAAATTGGTCATGCGCTGCAGGCCTCCGTCAGGGTTGCTATTTGTCGGCGTCCGCCTCCGAAATACGCATCAGCATTTCGCGGTTGCGCACCACCAGGCCGGTGGACTCGATGCGGATCGCGCCCTCGCGCTCCATGGCCTTGAGCTCCTGGTTGACCCGCTGGCGCGAGGCGCCCAGCAGCTGCGCCAGTTCTTCCTGCGCGAGCTGCAGGCTGATGCGCATCTCGCGTCCGTCCGACAGGCTCGGCACGCCGTAGCTGCGCACCAGGTGCAGCAGCTGCTTGGCCAGGCGCGCGCGCAGGGGCAGGGTGTTGAGGTCTTCCACCAGGCCGAAAAGCTGGCGAATCCGCCGTGCATGCAGGCGCAGCAGCGCTTCGTACAGCTCGACATGGCGCGCCAGGATCTTGCGCAGGTCGGCACGCGCCACGCACAGGGTCGTCGTCGCGCCATGGGCATAGGCGTCGTGCGTGCGCCGCTCGCCGTCGAAGATTGCCACGTCGCCGAACCAGATGCCTGGCTCCACATAGGTCAGCGTGACCTGCTTGCCCGAGACCGAGGTCGAGCTCACCCGCACCGCACCGGTGGCGCAGGCGATCCATTCTTCCGGTGGATCGCCACGGGTCGCAATCATGTCGCCGTCCTTGAACCGTTTGACGTAAGCGCATCGCAGAATGTCGTGCCTCAGGGAAGGGGAGAGGGTTGAAAACCAGCGGCCGCTGTTAATGGCCGCTCTTTCGTCTATCGTAAGAATAGGATCGTCCATGGTCTGTCTTTTCGGTGACTAACAAGCTGTGCATTGTCGCTTTAGCGACTTGCGTGCAGGGGCTCTGTGTCGCCTGGGTGTCGCGCAGGCGCTTGATGCTGTGCCCCCGGCCGCGAGCATGCCGTGGCGCCCCTTGCCCAGACGAGCTGACCGTGAAAGCAGTGGTCGGCGCAATTTGAGCAGTGCTGCGAGCAAGCGGCGTCATGGCAGGCGGCGGGGTGGGCTTTGGTCATGAAATGAAGCCACGCATTGATGTGAATGCATTTTTCGCATCAAAAACGCCTCCAGCGCAGGTAGGGTAAGCGTTAATAGCTATAAAAACTATAGCATCAAGCCCTGTTGCCCCCGTAGGGGCCGCAGGCAAGGCAGCAAGCGCCAAGTGTGCTTGCCAAGGCCGCCTGCCGGCCTGGCCCGCTGGGCTAGCGGTAATGGGGCGGGCGCTTGTGCAAAAACGCCTCGATGCCTTCACCGCCGTTGGCATGGTGCAGGTTGCGGACAAAATGGTTGCGTTCGCTGTCCAGGTGCTGGCTCATGGTGTTGGTGGCCGCGTCGTTGATGAGCTCCTTGATGCTGGCCAGCGCATTGGGTGCCCGGGCATTGAGCCGGGCCGCCAGCACCAGGGCTTCGCTGAGCGCGCCGCCGGCGGGCGTGACGCGGTTCACCAAACCCAGCGCATGCAGGCGGCCCGCACTGATGCGCTCCGCGCCCATCAGCAACTCGCTGGCCAGCGCGCGGGGCAGGGCGCGGGCCAGCCGCCAGCTGCCACCGCCGTCGGGGGACAGCGCTACCGTGCTGTAGGACATCACAAACACGGCATCATCGGCGGCAACGACAAAGTCGCAGGCCAGCGCCAGCGAAAAACCGGCTCCAGCGGCCGCGCCTTCGACGGCCGCGATGACCGGCTTGGGATAGGTGCGGATGGCATCGATCCAGTTGTGCAGCGCTTCAATGCTCTGGGCCTGCACTTCGGGCGACTCGCGCCGGTTGGCCTGCAGCCGCTGCAAATTACCGCCGGCGCAAAACACCGGGCCTTCGCCGGTGAGCACCACACTGCGGATTTCAGGGTTGTTCTCGGCGGCGTTCAGGGCCTCGATGCCGGCCGCGTAAATAGCGGGTCCGAGCGCATTTTTATGCTGCGGATTGCTCAGCGTGAGAATCAGGCTGGCGCCCTCGCTGGTGCTTTTCAGGGAGCCGGACATGTCAGCTTTCCTCGTGCATCAGGCTCAGGCCAATGGCCCCCCGGCGGCGCAGCCACGGGGAGGGGCGGTAGCGCTGATCGCCATAGACGGTCTGCATGTTGAACAGCACCTCCAGCACATTGGTCGGACCGTAGCGGTCGCCCATCGCCAGCGGCCCCATGGGGTAGCCCAGGCCGAGCGTGACGGCCGTTTCCAGGTCCTTGGGACTGCAGATGCCCTGCTGGCAGATGTCGCTTGCAATGTTGACAATGGTGGCGACCACCCGCTGGGTAACGAAGCCGCCACTGTCGCGGATCACGCTGACGGCCTTGCCGTCGCGCGCAAACAAGGCATGCGCGGCGTCGCGCATGTCGCTGCGGGTCGCCGGATTGGTGGCCAGGACGCGCCGTTTGGTGACGGCGTCATCGATCAGCATGTCGATCCCCACCGTGCGGGCCGGATCGAGCCGCTCGACAACCGCAACGGTCGTGATGTCAAAGCCCAGCGGTGCCACCAGCGTCAGCGCCTGCAGGGAAGGCGACGCGCCAGTTTCGATATGAGCGCCCAGGTCTTTCAGTAATTGGAGCAATTCCGAGCGCCGGGCCGCCCGCAGAGACACCCAGACCGGCGGCATTTCCGCCACTTCGGGCACGGCCGCTTCGGCAGGCAACTGTGCCGCGCCCGCGTCGTAACGGTAAAAACCCTCCCCGGTCTTTCGGCCCAGCAGGCCGCCCGCCAGGCGCTGCGCCGTGATGACGCTTGGGCGATAACGGGCTTCCTCGTAATATTGGTGATAAATCGATTCCATCACCGGATGCGACACATCCAGCGCGGTCAGATCCATCAGTTCGAAAGGCCCGAGCTTGAAACCGGCCTGTTCACGCAAGATCCGGTCGATGGTGGCGAAATCGGCAATGCCTTCGCTGACGATACGCAGCGCTTCGGTGCCGTAGCCCCGGCCCGCATGGTTGACGATAAAGCCCGGCGTGTCCTGTGCCTGCACCGGGGTATGGCCCATCTGCTGGGCGTACTGGCTCAGGCCGGTGCAGGCGCGGGCACTGGTTTTCAGGCCGGCGATGACCTCCACCACTTTCATCAGCGGCACAGGGTTGAAGAAGTGATAGCCCGCGAACCGACCAGGATGCTTCAGCGCGGCGGCAATCGCCGTGATGGACAGGGATGAGGTGTTGGTGACCAGCACCGCCTCGGCGGACACGATGGATTCAAGCTCGGCAAAAAGGGCTTTCTTGATGTCCAGCTTCTCGACGATGGCCTCGACCACCAGATGGCAGTCCGCCAGGTCAGCGAGCACCTCGGCAACCAGGAGCCGGGACTTGTGGCCGTCGGCCGTGTCCGCGTCTATTCGGCCTTTTTCAACCAGCTTGCTCCATTGGCTGCAGATGGCTTCACGCGCTTTTTCAGCCGCCCCCGCCTGGGCGTCCATCAGCCTGACAACACTTCCCGCCTGCACGGCAATCTGGGCAATGCCGCGTCCCATGGCCCCGGTGCCAACGATGCCAACGGTCTGGTAAATAATTTGCATTTTTTAATTTATTTATGTTTAGGTATGGATGAAGGAATGCCCAAAGCCCAGCTTATCGCCTGACCTGCAGAGCGCCGGGATTGACAATGTTGGTGGGCGTTCCTTCGATGAAATTGACCACGTTGTCAAACGCCGCGCCAAAATACATTTCATAGCTGTCCTGCTCCACATAACCGATGTGCGGCGTGCAAATGCAGTTTTCCAGCCGAAGCAGGGCATGGCCCTGCAAAATGGGTTCGGATTCGAACACGTCAATTGCCGCCATTCCAGGCCGGCCGCGATTCAGCGCGGCAATCAGGGCTTCGGGCTCGATCAGCTCGCCCCGCGACGTATTGACCAGCAGCGCGGTCGGCTTCATGAGGGCCATGTCTTCCGCTGTCACGATGCCGGTGGTTGTGTCGCTCAGCCGAAGGTGCAGGCTGAGCACGTCGCACTGCTTGAAGAGGTCGGTTTTGCTGGGGGCCAGCTCAAACCCATCGGCCTGAGCGCGTTCGCGTGATGCCTGGCTGCCCCAGATAATCACCCGCATGCCAAATGCCCGTCCGTAGCCGGCAACCAACTGACCGGTCTTGCCATAACCCCAGATCCCCAGTGTCTTGCCCTTGAGAACCATGCCCAAGCCAAAATTCGGTGGCATGGAGGCGGATTTAAGACCTGCCTGCTGCCAGGCGCCATGCTTCAGGCTTGAAATGTACTGAGGCAGCCGACGCATGGCCGCCATGACCAGCGCCCAGGTGAGTTCAGCAGGCGCGACCGGTGAGCCCGTGCCTTCGGCCACCGCAATCCCGCGTTCGGTACAGGCCGCCACATCCACATGGCTGCCGATGCGGCCGGTTTGCGCCACCAGCTTGAGCTTGGGAAGCTTTTCAATCACCTGGCGGCTGAGATGCGTTCGTTCGCGGATCAGTACGATCACGTCCGCATCTTTCAGCCGGACCGTCAGCTGGCCGGCGCCTTTGACGGTGTTGGTGTAGACCTTGGCCGGATAGGCCTCCAGTTTGGCTGCGCAGGCGAGTTTTCGCACCGCGTCTTGGTAGTCGTCGAGGATCACAATATTCATGCGGATATTGTGCCTCCAAGATGCGGCTGTTCGGACTGCCGCTGGTACGCATGGGTAGCCCGTGCCGTGCCTTGGCCTGGCACGCGGTTGATGCTTTCCATTCGACATTCGCCCAGTTCTGACTCGGCTCAATAACTGGCGACCGGATTTACGAAAGATTCAGCGCGCTGGAGCCCAGCGCATGGCGACAGGCCTAGGGTGCCGCGCCACCCGAGAAAACGAAATTCAATGGGAAATTCACTGCACCTCGGTTGTCTGCAGCGCCGCCATGCGATCGAGTTCAGCGCAAACGTCAGCCATGCGCCCTGAGATAACCATGCGACCGGCGCAGTCAGAACTGATGGCCGAATCGGATTCGCGCACCACCCTCAGGTTGCCGCGGGGCAAATTCTTTTTGACCGATTGAGGACGAACTGCCGGTTCAGCTGGTTCACCTGCAAACGCCATGGGGTCATTCGCCGCCGGGGTTTGGTGTGCAAGGGACTGCCGCTGGCCCATGGCCGCAACAGGGCGTATCGAAGATGAAACCGAAGCGCGACCGAGCGAGTTTTTGAAGTGGGTCAGCCAAGGCGCCAAAGCCTGAACCGAAGCACTCCAGAAGGGTTGCGTGGATGCATTTGAAAAACTGATGATTCTCATGAAGAACTCCGGTTTGGAAAATGTTGATACAGGCACACGCCGGTCTGCCCGAAAGACAAACCGATTAATTCGACAGGATGCTGGCTTGGATGCAGGCCCCGCCAGTCAAGGGCAGATGAGGAGGGAGGCTAAATCATCAGGTTGCCGCGGATCAGGCCGACTGCCAGGCCTTCCAGCTCAAAAGGCTCGCCTGGCTGCACCACGATGGGCTTGAAGTCGGGGTTTTCAGACAGCAATTCGATCAGCTGCTGGTTGCGGTGAAATCGCTTGACTGTGACCTCGTCACCCAGCCGGGCCACCACGATTTGCCCGTTCTTGGCTTCCCTGGCCTGTTTAACGGCCAGCAGATCGCCGTCCATGATGCCGACATCGCGCATGCTCATGCCGCGCACCTTGAGCAGGTAGTCGGGCTTTTGCTGAAATAGGCTGCTTTCGAACACATAGGTGCGCTCAATGTGTTCCTGCGCAAGAATCGGGCTGCCTGCCGCCACACGTCCCACCAGCGGCAGCGCAAATTGGGCAAGACGCTGCAGGGGCACTGAAAGCTGCTGCAGGCGCGCCTCACTTGTGGAGTCGTGCCCGCCCAGGCGAAGCCGAATCCCGCGCGATGTTCCACTGACCAGCTCGATGACCCCTTTGCGGGCGAGCGCCTTCAGATGCTCCTCGGCCGCGTTGGGTGAGCGAAAGCCCAGTTCAGTGGCGATTTCCGCACGGGTAGGCGGCGCGCCGGTACGGGAAATGGCCGTTTGGATCAGTTCAAGAATTTCAGCCTGCCGGGCTGTAAGCTTGGGCCTGTCGGCGGATAAATCAGAAAAATTATTGAAAGTGCTCATGAGCGCTAAGTCCTTCGATTAAATCCAGAAAAATCTGGAGCGGCTTCAAGTCATGCTGACATAAGCGCTTGTTGCCTGTATGTTTGTCCAGTGACTGTATTTTTATACAGGTTTGATTAAAAGGCAAGCCCACACCATGAAACGTTTCAATCTGGTCATTCTGGCAACCGGGGGGACGATTGCAGGCCGCGCTGTCAGCGCTGGCGACAATATCGGCTACACCGCTGCGCAGGTGGACATCGACCACTTGCTGGCGGCGCTTCCGGGGGGGACAGGGGGCTGGCCTGTCATCACCGAGCAGCTTGCACAGGTAGACAGCAAGGACATGAGTTTTGCCGTCTGGGCGAAATTGGCTGACCGTGTCAATCACTTTTTAGCGCGTGGCGATGTCCAGGGGATTGTCATCACGCACGGCACCGACACGCTGGAGGAGACAGCCTATTTCCTGCAGGCGGTGTGCCGACCCGCCAAGCCGGTTGTGCTGACATGCGCCATGCGGCCAGCCACAGCATGGGCGCCCGATGGCCCGCAAAACATTCGTGATGCACTGGCTGTTGCCTGCCATGAGGGCGCCCATGGCGTTGTGGCGGTTTGTGCCGGCACGGTTCACAGCGCATTCGATGTGCAAAAAGTGCACACCTACCGGCTCGACGCTTTCAGTTCAGGCGATGCCGGCCCTATAGGCTATGTCGAGGAAGGACAGGTCAGATTATTAAGAAATTGGCCTGTAGCGCAAGAGGGTAAAGCGCAAGCAGCTATCGAAAATATAGCAAATTGGCCGCGTGTTGAAATCATCATGAGCTATGCGGGTGCCAGTGCTGCGATTGTGCGGGCACTTGTCGCGCAGGGCGTGCAGGGCTTGGTGGCTGCCGCGACGGGCAACGGCACGTTGCACCATGCCCTGGAGGCCGGCCTGATCGAGGCTCAGGCTGCAGGCGTCAAGGTGGTGCGTTGCACACGCTGCGCGAACGGCCGCGTGTTGCCCCGTGCGGGCGATATTTTCGCTGATTCGGAAGGGTTGACACCGGTAAAAGCCAGGATTGCGCTCATGCTGGAATTATCGACATGCGACATCCCCCGCAAAACTCTGGTCTTGCCCTGAGGCGCAGGCATAAAAAAGCCACCCCGAAGGATGGCTTTTGAAGGCTTGGTTACTTCTCAGTCCGACAGCGCTTTAAACACCCGATTCGTAATTTCCTCGACGCTGCCGATACCGCTGATTGCGCAGTACTTGGGCGCTTCGTCAGGCGCGGCCTTGGCCCAGTCGGAGTAATAATCCACCAGGGGCCGGGTCTGGGCGCTGTACACCTGCAACCGCTTGGCAACTGTTTCCTCCTTGTCATCCTCGCGCTGGATGAGCGGCTCGCCGGTGACATCGTCCTTGCCCTCCACTTTGGGTGGGTTGTGCCTGACGTGGTAAGTGCGTCCGGAAGCGCCATGGGAGCGGCGCCCGCTCATGCGTTCGATGATGGCGTCGAAGGGCACATCAATTTCCAGGACGTAGTCAATCTTCACGCCTGCCGATTTCATCGCATCGGCCTGTGGAAGGGTGCGCGGAAAGCCATCGAACAGGAAGCCTTGGGCGCAATCGGGCTGGGCAATGCGTTCCTTGACCAAATTGATGATCAGGTCGTCGCTGACCAGGCCACCCGAGTCCATGACTTTTTTAGCTTCAAGCCCGAGTGGCGTGCCGGCTTTGACCGCTGCACGCAACATGTCACCCGTTGAAATCTGCGGAATGCCGTACTTTTTGCAGATGAAGGTTGCTTGTGTGCCTTTGCCCGCGCCCGGCGCGCCCAACAATATAAGTCTCATTAATGTCCTCGGATTACTTGTTAATTCTTGAAGTCACGCTGGCGGCGCGCAAGCGATTACAACCACCACCGACTGAAGCTGGCGTGAGCGCTGCCGCCGTTTACCGCAGGGTGCTTACGTTTTTCGCAAGGATATCATGCACATCCTGAAAAACCGCTCATGCCGCAGCAGGCAAAACACTCTCATCGTTCAGCTGGCTGCGCACACGCGCCAGATCTTCAGGCGTATCAACCCCCGTGCCTGGCGCCTGATCGGTCACATGCACGGCAATCCGGTAGCCATGCCAGAGGGCACGCAGTTGTTCGAGCGATTCAAGCCGCTCCAGTGGCGCTTGCGGCAATTTGGGGAATTCGCGCAGAAAACCGACCCGGTAGGCATAAAGCCCGATATGGCGCAGCGGACTGGGCAAAAGGCTGTGCGACGAACTGGCGCCTTCCCACCACGCCTTGCCGATAAAGTCGCGTGCGGCAGGAATGGGCGCGCGGCTGAAGTACAGCGCAGTCTGGCGGGCATCCAGCACCACCTTGACCACATTCGGATTCTGCAAATCAGCCAACTGTGAAATTGAATGCGCGGCCGTGCTCATGGCGCAGTCCGGGCGTTCGCCAAGCAGGCGTGCCACAGCGTTGATCAGCGCGGGTTCGATCAAGGGCTCGTCGCCCTGCACATTCACGACGATGGCGTCATCGGCCAGCCCGAGGATGTCACAGGCTTCGGCCAGCCGGTCGCTGCCGCTGGGATGGTCCCGCCGGGTCAACACCGCCTGGACACCGAGGGCTGCGCATTTTTCAATAATCTCAGCGCTGTCAGCGGCCACCACTGTACGCACGGCGCTACTTAGCAAGGCGCGTTGGGCCACGCGCACGACCATGGGCACGCCGTTGATGTCGGCCAGTGGCTTGTTGGGCAGCCGGGTAGAAGCCATGCGTGCCGGAATCAGGACAGTAAAACTCATGCTGGCATCACAGGCCAAGTTCTTCGTCGGTCAGTGTTCTTGCCTCATTTTCAAGCATTACCGGAATGCCGTCGCGCACGGGATAGGCCAGCCGGGCACTGCGGGAAATCAATTCGTTTTTTTCCCGGTCATAGTCGAGCGGTCCCTTGGTCACGGGGCAGACCAGCAATTCAAGTAATTTGGTGTCCATGCTTGGATGGTAATGGAGAAAGCAGCGGTGCCAGCAACGCATCCAGCGCATAGAAAAAGGCCGGCTCCGGTGAAAACTCCAGAGGAACGGCGAGTACTTTTCGTGCGGATATACCCGGCAGGGCGAACAGCTTGACAGCATCTTTTTCAGTGCACAGCAAAGTCTGCTCGACGCCGTCCCCGAGATCCTCATGTTTGAAAATATGATGGTCTGGCAATGCCACGGTTTTATCAAGCGTCAGGCCACACGCCCTGAGCATGTCAAAAAAAGCCCCGGGGTTGGCGATGCCGGCCAGGGCCGTTATGGGCTGACCCCGAAGGTCCGCCAACCGAACCTGAATGCCGTCGGGCCCCAGTGCAAATTCTGCCAGCCGACGCGTGGAGGAAAAGCCTTCAAATGCCGGGTTTTTGCCAGTGTGCAGCACAAGGTCAATGCCTTGGTCTAGACGTTCTGGCCACGGTTCGCGCAACAGTCCGGCAGGAAGCAGCCAGCCATTGCCTACGCCCCTGTCGTCGAACACCGCAATTTCAATGTCGCGCTGCAACGCATAGTGCTGAAGCCCGTCATCGCAAACCACCACGGCAGTTGCCGGGTAGGCAGCCAGCAAGTCACGAACGGCTTCAGTACGTCGTTTTGCTACAAAAACAGGAGCACCCGTTGCCCGGTATATAAGCGCTGGCTCATCACCTGATTGTGTAACAGGCGTATCTGGCCTGACTTCAAGGTTGTGGTGCGCAGAACGACCGTAACCGCGTGAAACCACGCCTACTTGCATTCGTTGGGCATGCAAATGCTTGACCAATGCAATTGCCAAGGGTGTTTTCCCCGCACCGCCGGCTATCACGTTGCCCACGACGATGATGGGCACGCCAAATCGCTCAGACGTCAGTATCCCGCGTCGGTAAAGGGTTTGGCGCCATCGCACGAGCAGGCCATGAAGCTGCGCCACTGGCCAAAGCAGGTAGGCGGCTGCGCCGCGTGCAAGCCAAACGTTTAACAGCAGTTGTTTCATGCGTTGTGCTGCTTTGGCGCAAATGGCGGCGCAGGTGGCTTACTTCGCGCCAGCCAGTGCCGTGCTTTGCGTGGCAAACGTAATCTGGGTCAAACCCTGGCGCCGGGCAGCTTCCATGACGGTAATCACAGCCTGATGCGTAGCGTTGGCATCAGCACTGATGACGATGACCGTGCCCTTATCAGCCTTGGCAGCGAAAGCCAGTGCGCTGCCAAGAACTTCGATTCCACGCCCATCCACCCGGTTTTTATTGATCATGTAACGGCCATCGCTGCTGATTGAAACAATAACCTCCTTGGGATGATCGCGCTGCTGCTCTGCGTCAGCGGTGGGAAGCCTGACCTGAAGTTCTGTGAATTTGCTATAGGTGGTTGAAAGCATCAAAAAGATGAGCACGACCAGCAAAACATCAATAAACGGAATCAGGTTGATTTCGGGCTCGGCGCGCAAGTGGGGACGAAAATTCATTTGCGCAGTGTGTTGAGGTGACGCATGAAGCGCTCAGCCGAAAGCTCCATGGACAGTAGATAACCATCGACCCGCGCACGAAAATAGCGCCAGAAAATAAGCGCAGGTATGGCTACCATCAGGCCAAAAGCCGTGTTGTAGAGCGCCATGGATATGCCTTGAGCGAGCTGAGCAGGATTGCCAGCCCCTGCCGTTGGGCCCGTGCCCGTGTGCGCGCCAAAAATCTCGATCATCCCGATGACCGTACCCAGCAGCCCCAGCAAGGGCGCCGCTGAAGCTATAGTGGCCAGCGCGGCGAGATAGCGTTCAAGTTGGTGTGCCGCCTGGCGGCCTGCACCTTCCAGTGTGGCACGCAGATCGCCTTCGCTGATGCGTGGGTTGACGCTAAGCGCTTGAAAGCCGCTTGCCAGTATCGTGCCGAGCAAAGAGTTTTGCTCCAGCTTCAGCACAATATCGGCGGAAGGCGTTGACGTTCGCGAAACAGCGATAGCTTCGCCCAAAAGTCTGGGAGGCGTGATTTTCTTGATCTGGAGGCTCAGAAAACGCTCAATAATCAATGCCAGTGCCACAACAGAGCAGGCTAAAAGCGGCCAGATCGGCCAGCCTGCGGCTTGTATGATCGAAAACAATGCGCGTCTCCAGATGACTATGGGTAACTATTGGTGCTGGATTATGGACTACCCATTGCTTGTCATTGCCTCACTAACGACGCTTAAAGAAATGAGTTTCGTTGGACAAACATTCCAGGCTTAGCCCACAAAATCTGTGGATAACTTTGTGGGCAAGTCTGTGCAGAGCGGGTGGCAGACCGCGCCAGACGGTGATTATGACAAATCGATGAAAATTTAGGCATTTAAATTTCATTAAAAATCAATGACTTACATCGACAAATCAAGCTTTTCAACACGTTCATGCAGGCCCTTGCGCTACAGCCGGGCAGCTGTGGAGTACTGTTGCTTTTGTGTTCACGCCGTTTGTCATGGTTGAGGAGTTTTCTACCTTTGAAGGGCGTGAGAGGCCCTTACTTGGGCAGGGTATGCACATCTGGCCGGTGGGCTCATTGCTGCGCGCCATCGCGGACAGCCTGGAAGCCAGGTTTAACCCGGTAGCGGTTCAAGGGGAATTGACGGGATTTTCACGTGCGTCAAGCGGCCACTGCTATTTTTCGCTCAAGGATACGCAAGGTCAGGTGCGCTGCGCCATGTTCAGGCGGGCGGCGAGCCTGCTTGATTTTTCTCCACGCGACGGTCAACTGGTCGAGTTGAGGGGCCGGTTGGGCATCTATGAACCGCGTGGCGAACTGCAGCTGGTGGTCGAGTCAATGCGACAGGCCGGACAGGGCACTTTGTTCGAAAAGTTTTTGTTGCTCAAGGCGAAGCTTGAGGCGCAAGGCCTTTTTGACGCAGCGCGCAAACGGCCGTTGCCACTTCTGCCTCGGGCCATCGGTGTCGTTACTTCGTTGGGCGCTGCGGCATTGCATGATGTGGTCAGTGCATTGCAGCGGCGCGCCCCGCATATCCCTGTGGTGATTTACCCTGCCAGCGTACAGGGGGCACAGGCCGCCGCTGAGTTGCGGGAGGCGGTGTCTGCTGCTTGCCAGCGGCGTGAACAAGACCGGACTGATGTGCTTCTGCTGGTGCGCGGCGGGGGTGCCATAGAAGATCTATGGGCTTTTAATGATGAGTTGCTGGCGCGGGCCATTGTTGCCGCACCGATGCCGGTGATCAGCGGAGTAGGGCATGAAACGGATTTTACGATTGCCGATTTTTGTGCCGATGTTCGCGCGCCAACTCCCACGGCGGCCGCTGAACTTTGCGCGCAACCGCAAACAACCTGGCTCAGCGCACTCGACCTGGCTTTTTCACGCCTGCAAAATGGCGTGGACCAGCAGATGGAGTCACATAACCAGCGCCTGGATTGGGCAGCGTCCCGTGTCAGCCGTCCCTCGCATCTGGTGACGCGGCAGCAAGCCCGTCTGGCAAGCATTGCACAACAGCTGAGCTATGCAATGCGCTCAACATTAAGGAACGAGCAGGGCCGGCTGCAGACCCTGGGAAACGACTTTCCCAGAGAAATCATCGGCAGCCTGCAGCGTAGCCGCAATCAAATCGAACAGGCCAAGCTGCGCCTTGCGTCGCTCGATCCAAATCTGGTACTGCAACGTGGCTACGCATGGGTGGCAGACCTGCAGGGCCAGCCCATCACTTCTGTAAAAATGACGCATACCGGTCAACCCGTGCGCGCTACCCTTGCGGATGGAGAGGTCGATTTGACGGTCGCTGCACGTCGGCTCATTTAGTTTTTACAATGTCCCTTGTATGTCAATGGACATCTCATCAACAATCAAAAGGAAAATCATGGAACACACGCTTCCCCCACTCCCGTATGCAATTGATGCGCTGGCCCCGCATTACAGCCAGGAAACCCTCGAATACCACCATGGCAAGCACCACAATGCTTATGTGGTCAATCTCAACAACCTGCAAAAAGGCACTGAGTTTGAATCCATGACGCTTGAGGAAATCGTCAAGAAATCCAGCGGCGGCGTGTACAACAATGCGGCCCAAATATGGAATCACACCTTTTTCTGGAACTGCATGAAACCTGCCGGCGGCGGTGAACCCGGCGGTGCGTTGGCAGAAGCCATCAATGCCAAGTTTGGCTCGTATGCAGCCTTCAAGGAAGCGTTTGTTAAGTCCGCTGTCGGCAATTTCGGCTCAGGCTGGACCTGGCTGGTCAAGACTGGCGACGGTGCGGTGGATATTGTCAATACCGGTGCAGCAGGCACCCCCCTCAAAACAGGAGAGAAGGCGCTGATGACGGTGGATGTTTGGGAGCATGCTTATTACATTGACTACCGCAACCAGCGCCCCAAATTTGTCGAAACTTTCCTGTCTAACCTGGTGAATTGGGAATTTGCCGAGGCTAATTTCGCCTGACCCCTTGTAGCTTACTGACGCCTTACCCTTCAAAAAGCCGACATGATGTCGGCTTTTTGCTATCAATTTTCAATAGTCGCCAAGCGTCAGCGCCGGGCTTCAAAAATAGGTCCACCCAGCTGGCTGCCTGGCTTGATGCCCTTTTTTGCAAACCAGCCTTTGTTCATTTCAAGTACATAACGAACTGGTGTGCTGGAGCAATGGGGATCGGTGGTTTGCGGTTTCATGTCGGCCATGTTCACGATGGTGCCGTCATCGGCAACGAAAGCAGCCGTCAGTGGAAGTAGCGTGTTTTTCATCCAGAAGCATTGCCTGCTGGCTTCCTCGAAGACAAACAGCATTCCTTCGTGCTGGGGCATCTCTTTTCGCTGCATCAGCCCTGTCTGTCTTTGTTCTGGCGTCCAAGCCACCTGCGCATCGATCACGTACAGCCCGGCCGTTATTTTGGTGCGCTCCAGATTCATCTGCGGCGCTTGCTGCGCCAGTGCCAGACCCGACAGGCTGAGCATGACGAGCGTTAGCGCGCGAAACAAGCCTAAGCAGGCTTGACCGAAATTGACCGGAGAGTTTGTAAGCGGCATTTGAGCACCGGAGTAAGTTAATTGGAGCGGGCACATAAGCGACGCCCGTAAAAAAGCCCGCACAGGGCGGGCATTTTGACTGAAGTCGGTAAAAATTACTTTTTAGCTTCTGCTTTTTTCGCAACTACTTCAGCTTTTTTTGCTGCGGCAGCATCGGCTTTTTCCTTTTTGGCCGCAGCGGCTTTTTCTTTCTTGGCGGCTTTTGCCGCAGCTTTTTCTTCTTTGGTCATTGCTGCCGGCTTGGCAGTCACGGCAGGCGTTGCGGCGACTGCAGGAGCAGACACGGCCTTGGCGTTAGCTGCAGCGGGCGCGACTGCTGGCGTGGCTGCAGCGGCTGGCGCAGCGGGCTTGGCTGGTGTGGCGGCAGGGGCTTGTGCAAACGCACCAGCAGCGAAAAGGCCAGCGATCAATGCTGCAAGAATTTTGTTCATTTGGATTCCTTGGGTAGCTTGGTAATGCGATTGGCAAAACACCCCGAACCATTCGGAGGCACTACCGTAACGAAGCTGAACTGCAGTAGGTTGACAGACACTTGCTGTACTGCCTGAAAAATTTTTACAGTTAAAATTTAGGGGTTTTACCTTAACTGCCGAAAGTGGCGCACCGCAGGACGGGCGCTTCTCACGCCTACCGGAGACTTCTGTACATGTACCAGCACATCAAGGTGCCCACTCAGGGCGAGAAAATCACTGTCAATGCCGACAACTCGTTGAATGTGCCTGACGAGCCCATCATTCCATTCATCGAGGGCGACGGCACCGGTGTCGATATTTCTCCGGTGATGCTGAAGGTGGTGGATGCCGCAGTGGCAAAGGCTTACGGTGGCAAGAAAAAAATCCATTGGATGGAAGTGTTTGCCGGCGAAAAATCGACCAAGATCTATGGTCCCGATGTATGGCTGCCTGAAGAAACCCTGCATGCTGTCAAGGACTACGTGGTTTCTATCAAGGGCCCGCTGACGACGCCCGTGGGCGGCGGCATCCGCAGCCTGAACGTGGCGCTGCGCCAGGAACTGGACCTCTACGTCTGCCTGCGCCCCATTCAGTACTTTGCCGGCGTCCCTTCGCCTGTCAAGGAACCGCAGAAAACCAACATGGTGATTTTTCGCGAGAACTCTGAAGACATCTATGCGGGTATTGAATTTGAATCAGGCAGCGACAAGGCCAAGAAACTCATCAAATTTCTGCAGGACGAGATGGGTGTCAAGAAGATTCGTTTTCCGGACACGTCCGGCATTGGCATCAAGCCAGTGTCCAGCGAGGGCACTGAACGCCTGGTACGCAAGGCTATCCAGTATGCGATTGACAACGACAAGTCCAGTGTGACCATTGTGCACAAGGGCAACATCATGAAGTTCACCGAAGGCGGCTTCCGTGACTGGTCTTATGCATTGGCCCAAAAGGAATTCGGCGCTGAAATGATTGACGGCGGCCCCTGGTGCCAGTTCAAAAATCCGAAGACCGGCAAGGACATTATTGTCAAGGACGTCATTGCCGATGCTTTCCTGCAGCAGATTTTGCTGCGCCCTGCCGAGTACAGCGTGATTGCCACGCTGAACCTGAACGGCGACTATATTTCGGACGCGCTGGCCGCCCAGGTAGGCGGTATCGGCATAGCTCCGGGTGCAAACCTGAGCGACACCATTGCGATGTTTGAGGCGACCCACGGCACGGCACCAAAATACGCTGGCAAGGATTATGTGAATCCCGGTTCCCTGATCCTGTCGGCTGAAATGATGTTGCGCCATATGGGCTGGACCGAAGCAGCTGACCTCATCATCAGCTCTATGGAAAATTCGATCACCTCCAAGAAGGTCACCTATGACTTTGCGCGTCTGATGGAAGGCGCAACGCAGGTGAGTTGCTCTGGTTTTGGACAAGTGATGGTCGAAAACATGTAAGACGCCTGGCCTGATTCAGGGCACTGACCGCCTCGGGAGCAATCCTGAGGCGGTTTTTTTCATGCCTTTGCGTGATGGTCATCCACGATTGCATGGCAACTGCTTGAATGTCGCGTGTCTGCCACCAATTGCCATGTCCACCACATTGAATGACACCGATGGCTAGAATGATTTTCATGGCAACAAAACCTCCTCAATCTCCCGTGCAACCGCCAGCGCCTGTCGTTAAACCGGCCAACCCCAATGGGGGGGAATCGGTTGTGCTGGAGCGCCGACCGCAAAAAACCAAGCCACCGCAGATGTACCAGGTGGTATTGCTGAATGATGACTACACACCGATGGAATTCGTGGTGGTGGTTATTCAGGAGTTTTTTAGCAAGGACCGGGAAACCGCGACCCAGATCATGCTGAAAATCCACCTCGATGGCAAAGGCATTTGCGGAGTATTCTCCAGAGACGTGGCCGCAACAAAAGTGGACCAAGTAACGGAAGCGGCCCGAAAAAATGGTCATCCCCTCCAATGTGTCAGCGAACCCATTGAATAACTGTAAAAACGGAACAATATCCTGTCCAGAAGCCAAGAGAATTCAGTAAAGTATTTATCCAAGCAAGCCGAAAGGAAAATCTATGATTGCCCAGGAATTAGAAGTCAGCTTGCACATGGCCTTTGTCGAGGCACGCCAGCAACGTCACGAGTTCATCACCGTTGAACACCTGCTGCTCGCTCTGCTGGACAACCCGAGTGCCGCTGAAGTGCTGCGCGCATGCTCAGCCAATGTGGATGACTTGCGCAAGGCGCTGGCCAATTTCATCAAGGACAACACGCCGCAGGTGGCCGGCAGCGATGATGTCGATACCCAGCCCACGCTGGGTTTTCAGCGCGTGATCCAGCGCGCCATCATGCATGTGCAGTCCACCGGCAGCGGCAAGAAGGAAGTGACCGGCGCCAACGTGCTGGTTGCGATTTTTGGCGAGAAGGACTCGCACGCGGTGTACTACCTTCACCAGCAAGGCGTGACCCGCCTTGACGTGGTGAATTTCATTGCCCACGGCATCAAGAAAAGCGATCCGCCCGAGCCGACGAAGACCGGCGAAAGTGCGGCCGAGAACGAAGAGGGCGGCGAGAAAAATGAAAAAGCCTCGCCGCTGGAGCAGTACACCATCAACCTGAACCAGCTGGCCAAGGAAGGCAAGATCGACCCGCTGATCGGGCGGCACTACGAGGTCGAGCGGGTCATCCAGATTCTTTGCCGCAGGCGCAAGAACAATCCCTTGCTGGTGGGTGAGGCCGGCGTCGGCAAGACCGCGATTGCCGAGGGCCTGGCCTGGCGCATCACGCAAAAGGACGTGCCTGAAATCCTGGCCGAGGCGAATGTCTACTCGCTCGACATGGGCGCCTTGCTGGCGGGAACCAAGTACCGGGGCGATTTCGAGCAGCGGCTCAAGGGCGTGCTCAAGTCGCTCAAGGACAAGCCCAACGGCATCCTGTTCATCGACGAGATCCACACGCTGATCGGTGCCGGCGCGGCGTCGGGCGGCACACTGGATGCGTCCAATCTGCTCAAGCCGGCGCTCAGTTCAGGCCAGCTCAAGTGTATCGGGGCGACCACATTTACCGAGTACCGCGGCATTTTTGAAAAGGACGCGGCCCTGTCGCGTCGTTTCCAGAAGGTCGATGTGGTCGAGCCGACGGTGCAGGAAACGGTCGATATCCTGAAGGGCCTGAAATCGCGCTTCGAGGAGCACCATGGCGTCAAGTACGCGGTGGCGGCGCTGCAAGCTGCGGCCGAGCTGAGCGCCAAATACATCAACGACCGCCATTTGCCCGACAAGGCGATTGACGTGATCGATGAGGCCGGCGCTGCCCAGCGCATCCTGCCGGCGAACAAGCGCAAGAAAACCATCACCAAGACCGAGGTGGAGGAGATCGTGGCCAAGATCGCCCGCATCCCGCCCGCCAATGTCTCCAACGACGACCGCGGCAAGCTCAAGACGCTGGAGCGCGATCTGAAAAGCGTGGTGTTCGGCCAGGACAAGGCGCTGGATGTGCTCGCCTCTGCCGTCAAGATGGCCCGCTCGGGTCTGGGCAAGGACGACAAGCCGATTGGCTCCTTCCTGTTTTCCGGACCCACCGGTGTTGGCAAGACGGAGGCCGCCAAGCAGCTGGCCTACATCATGGGCATTGAGCTGATCCGCTTCGACATGTCGGAATACATGGAGCGGCATGCGGTCAGCCGGTTGATCGGCGCGCCTCCAGGCTACGTCGGCTTCGACCAGGGCGGGCTGCTGACCGAGGCGGTGACCAAGAAGCCGCACTGCGTTCTGCTGCTCGACGAGATCGAAAAGGCGCACCCGGACATCTTCAACGTGCTGCTGCAGGTCATGGACCATGGCACGCTGACGGACAACAACGGGCGCAAGGCCGATTTCCGCAATGTGATCATCGTCATGACGACCAATGCCGGTGCCGAGACGATGAACAAGGCAACCATCGGCTTCACCAACCCGCGCGAATCGGGCGATGAGATGGCCGACATCAAGCGGCTGTTCACGCCGGAGTTCCGCAACCGCCTCGATGCGGTGGTGAGCTTCAAGGCGCTCGATGAGGTGGTCATCCTGCGCGTGGTGGACAAGTTCCTCCTGCAGCTAGAGACACAGCTGGCCGAGAAGAAGGTCGAGGTGACTTTCACCGACGCGCTGCGCAAGTACCTGGGCAAGAAGGGCTTTGATCCGCTCATGGGCGCGCGCCCGATGCAGCGCCTGATCCAGGACACGATCCGCCGTGCGCTGGCTGACGAGCTGCTGTTCGGCCGCCTGACCGAAGGCGGCCGCCTGTCGGTGGACATGAAGGTGACGACCGATGACAAGGGCGTGGAGTCGGGAGAAGTCGAGCTCGACATCCATCCGCTGCCCAAGCGCGAAGGCAAGGCCAAGCCGGAGCCGGAAGCGGCAGAGGCCAGCTGATGCCGATTGCCGCGCCTGAACGTGGCGTCTGATGCCTGTTAAAAAAGCAGGCATGTCAAAAGGGCCGGTAGCATGACGCTGCCGGCCTTTTTGCTGCTTGCTCTTGAAAAGAGAGCAGCCTGCCCTTGTGCGGATTGCGCCGGAAGCCGTTTTATCTTGAATGAATGGAAAAACCACGCATGGATTCCCATACCTTTCTCTGGCATGACTACGAGACCTTCGGCCTCAATCCGCGCCGTGACCGGCCGGCGCAGTTCGCGGGCATCCGCACCGATGCGCAGCTCAATGAAATCGGCGAGCCGCTGATGATGTACTGCCAGCCTGCCGATGACTATTTGCCCGATCCGGCGTCCTGTCTGCTCACCGGGATCACGCCGCAGCACTGCCTGGAGCACGGCGTCGCCGAGCATGTGTTCGCCAGCCGGATCGAGCAGGCGCTGGCGCAGCCCGGCACGATTGGCGTGGGCTACAACACCATCCGTTTTGACGACGAAGTGACGCGCCACCTGTTCTGGCGCAACCTGATCGACCCCTACGGCCGCGAATGGCAGAACGAATGCGGCCGCTGGGATCTGCTCGACGTGGTGCGCATGGCGTACGCGCTGCGGCCCGGCGGCATCCAGTGGCCGCTCAAGCCCGATGGCCAGCCCAGCTTCAAGCTCGAAGACCTGGCGCGGGCCAACGGCCTGGTGCACGAGGCTGCCCACGATGCCCTGTCGGACGTGCGCGCCACCATCGCGCTGGCCCGGCTGCTGCGCGCGGCCCAGCCCAAGCTGTTCGACTTTTGCCTGGGGCTGCACAAAAAGGCCCGCGTGGCCGCTGAGCTGGGCCTGCCCGCCACCGCCCAGATGGCGCGGCCGTTCCTGCATGTCTCGGGCATGTTTCCCGCCGAGCGCGGCTGCCTGGCCGTCATGTTTCCGCTGGCGACCCATCCGGCCAACAAGAACGAAATCCTGGCCTGGGACCTGGCGCATGACCCGGGCGAGTTGCCCCTGCTCGATGTGGCGACCTTGCGCCAGCGGCTCTTCACCAAGTCGGCGGACCTGCCCGAGGGCGTGCAGCGCCTGCCGATCAAATCGGTCCACCTGAACAAGTCGCCGATGGTGGTGCGCAACCTCGCTACCCTGACGCCGGAAATGGCGGCGCGCTGGGGCGTGGACAAGGAAAGGGCGCTGCGCCACGCCGAAATCGCGGCCGGCCTGCCCGACATGAGCCTGGCCTGGGCGGAAGTCTTTCAGCGCGCCGCGCAGCCTGCCTGCGACGTGGATGAAGACCTCTACAGCGGCTTTCTCGACAATGCCGACCGCCGCCGGCTGAACCAGCTGCGCGAATTGTCCGGCGCCGAGCTGGCCCACAGCCGCATGGGTTTTGATGACCCACGGCTGCAGGCGCTGGTGTTTCGCTACCGGGCGCGCAACTTTCCGGGTACCCTGACGCCGGAAGAAAGCGAGCGCTGGCAGGCACATCGCATTGCCCGGCTTCTGGAGGGCGAGGGCGGCGCGCGCAATGTCGATGCGCTGTTTGCCGAGATCGATGCGCTGGCGGAAACCGCTGACGAGCGCGCCGAAACGATTCTGGGGGCGCTGTACGACTATGCGGAAGCGATCGCGCCCGAGGCCTGATCCCTTTTTTAATCCATCCATCCGCTGTGTCGCTGCTCCGCTTCGGCCGTTACAGCATGCGGCTAAATGAAGCCTTTGGCTCTGCTATTTAATTGATAGCTGGTAGCGCTGATGCCTGCTGCGCCAGAGGCCGAAAACGCTTAAATTTCGGGTGTGCGCGCCTGGTTGGACGCCGGGCTTGGCGCAGACGGGAAAGCAATGCCCGCCTGGCCCGGCTGCCACGGCGGGTATTTGTGCATCACCTGCGCCAAGCGCTCGCTGCAGGCCCATTGGCTCAGCCATGTTTTCAGGTGAGGCCATGGCTGGGCTGCGAACCAGGTGGCATCGGTGTGGGCGAACTGGCGCACAAACGGCAGGATCGCCATGTCCGCCAGGCTTGCGGCAGGGCCGAACAGCCAGGCGTGCCGGGTCAGGCGCAGGTCGATCTCCCTCAGCCAGTGCGCTGCAAAACTGCGGTGCATTTCCAAAAACCGCTGCATGTCGCCCGCATGCTCGGCCGGGTAGCGGTTGGGGTACTTGTAGCGGTCCAGGTGGTGCTTGAAAGCGCCATCGTTCTGGGCAACCAGCGCCTGCATGGCCTGCACGTTTCCCTCTGCAGGCGTCAGCCAGCCTTGCGGATCGTTTTGCGCCAGGGCCCAGTGCATGATGGCCAGGCTTTGCTCGATGACTTGTCCGTTCGGCAGCACCAGCACGGGGACGGTGGCCTTGGGGGAGGCGGCCAGCAGCGCTGCCGGTTTGTGGCGCAGCACCACTTCGCGCAGTTCGCAAGGCACGCCGCTTGCCGCGATGGCCAGGCGCGCCCGCATGGCATAGGGGCAGCGGCGAAACGAGTAAAGCACAGGCAAACCCTTTGCGGTGTCGCGGTCTGCGGTGTCGAAGGCAAAATTCACCATGGCCGCTTTTTCATGCGCTGCCCGGCTGCCGAGCGCCGATGTGGGCCTGCTGCCGGGCCTCCGCCAGCGCGACCTGGCGCTGGCGTTCGCGGTAGCCTTCTTTTTGCGCTGGCGTTGTGCTGGCATGGCAATGCGCGCAGCTCACACCGAGTTCATACAGGGGCGAAGCGCGGTCATCGGCGCTCAGCGGATCGCGGCAGGACCGGCACAGCGTGTAGTGGCCGGCGGCCAGGCCATGGCCGACCGACACGCGCTCATCGAACACAAAGCATTCGCCCTGCCACTGGCTGTGCGCCTCGGGCATGGTTTCCAGGTACTTGAGAATGCCGCCTTCCAGGTGGTAAACCTCTTCGAACCCCTTGGCGCGCAAGTAGGCCGTCGATTTTTCACAGCGGATGCCGCCGGTGCAGAACATGGCGACCTTGGGCTTTTTGCCGTCTGCGCTCGGCGCCAGCCGGCCGCCCTCGGCCATTTCCTTTTCGACCCAGCCGGGCAGCTCTGAAAAACTGTGCGTGCCGGGGTTGATGGCGCCCTTGAACGAGCCGATGCCCACCTCGTAGTCGTTGCGGGTATCGACCAGCACGACCTGCGGGTCTTGCAGCAGCTGGTTCCACTCCTGCGGCTTGACGTACCGGCCCGCCATCAGCGCCGGGTGCACGTCGGGCACGCCCAGGGTGACGATTTCGCGTTTCAGCCGGACTTTCATGCGGTGAAACGGCATCCGGGCAGCCCAGGCTTCCTTGTGCTCCAGCGCCGCCAGGCGGGGGTCTTGCCGCAAGAATGCCAGCACCGCGCGCACGCCTTCCGACCGGCCGGCAACCGTGCCGTTGATGCCTTCGGAGGCCAGCAGCAAGGTGCCCTTGACGCCGTGGGCTTCGCAGCACGCCAGCAGCGGCGCCTGCAGCCCGGCGAAATCGGGCAGTTCGACAAATTTATAGAGGGCGGCGGTCAGGAAATCATGCATGGGATAAAGGCAAAAAAAGACAGGGGCGGGCGCCTTGCGACAGCGCGAGCTTGCGACACCATGCGCACGACACAGGGCCCGCTTGGTTTTGGAATTATCCGGCGTGCGGCCGGCTTTGTAGTAACCCGCCGACAAAAAAGTTTGCTGCATTGCAGCAAAATGCACGGCAATGAATAAAAATGAACCGGAACGGCCGCGGCCGCTGGGTGTTCACCGGCTCTGCTGTTTTCCTGACCTGCACTTCTCAACGGCTAAATGCCTCAACGGCTTATTGCCATCGATTCCATGACGAAAAGCCTCACCACTCTCTGGCTTAAAAGCCTGCGCCGCGTGGGCAAAGCCCAGCAAGCGCAAGGCCGCAAGATTTTCAAAACCCTGTTGACCCAGGCCGTGCGTGCGCCGGTAGCCGTCCGCGCCAAGGTCGCAAAGACCGCCCGCCCGGTGGCTGTCAACCCTCTCAAGGCCGTCCAGGCACCGGCTGTGAAGGCCGTCAGGTCGGTCCAACCGGCAAGGCCCGCCACGCCGCAGCGCGGACTGGCGGCCACATCCGCCATCCCCGCCATGCAGTTGCCCGCCTTGCACGGAAGCTGGAAAAAGTCTTTTTTCACGCTGCCCGGCACCGGGCTGGCGCCCGCCCGGCGCATGCTGTACTGGCTCTATCTGCCCTCGCAGCTGGCCAGCGAGCCGCGCCCGCTGGTCATCATGCTGCACGGCTGCAAGCAAACGGCGACTGACTTTGCCGCCTCCACCCGGATGAACCAGCTGGCCGAGCGCAAGGGATTCGCGGTGCTGTATCCGCAGCAGTCTCAGGCCGCCGATTCGAACCGTTGCTGGCACTGGTACAGGCGCGCCACGCAGCAGGGCCATGGCGACGTCGGCCTGATTGCCGAAATGGCCAGTCAGGTGCAGCGCAAGCACCGGCTGGACGCGACGCGCACCTATGTGGCGGGGCTGTCGGCCGGGGCCGGGCTGGCCGCCATCCTGGCCTTGCGCCACCCGGGGCTGATTGCCGCCGCCGGCCTCCACTCGGCGCCTGTCTTTGGCACCAGCGACTCGCCCATGAGCGGCTTTCAGGCCATGCAGCAGGGCGCTGCAATGGCCCACCGCGACGTGGCCCAGGCGTTCTGTGCGGCGCAGCCGCAGTTTCCGGGCATGCCGGTCATCCTGGTGCAGGGCAAGGGCGACCCGGTGGTGCGCCGCATCAATGTCGATCATCTGGCGGCGCAGTTTGCCATCATCAATGCGCCGTTCATCACGAGCAGCGAGCCGACACTGCGCAGCTATGCCGGCCGAAAAGGGGGGCGCAGTCCGCGCCACGCGTACAAGACCGCCACTTCTTACGCCGGCAGGAGGCCCGAACTCGTCAAGTGCGAGATTGACACGCTCGGCCACGCCTGGAGCGGCGGCGAGGGCAGCTTGGATTACAGCGCGCCCGAAGGCCCGGATGCGACGCTTTTGCTGTGGAATTTTTTTTCCCGCCACAAGCGCTCCCAACCCGTGCCTGCGGCTGAAAGCGCCTTGAGGTAGCAGGGTAGCCGCCGCTTGTCTGCCGGAACTGAAATTTTGTAATAAAAAGCTGTTTTGCCCAGGCGGTATGTGCGGTGCAAGCTATCCTTTTCGGAGCAGAAACAGAGCTTCGGCCAAGGTGGGGCTATTTTTCAGACTGAACGAGCCACGTTTTGAAGCTGGTGCGCAAGCGACTCCAGGCCTTCTTGTTCCAGCGCCGGGTTCGCCGCCCCAGGCGCCAGGGGTAAGACACGCGTACCCGGCGCAGCATCCGGTCTTTCCAGCGCTTCCAGGGCGTGTAGAGGCGCGCAAACCAGCCAATCCGCATCAGGGCGGGCTGGGTCAATTGAAAGAGGCGCGCCGCGAGTGCCGTTCCGGCCACCTTGGCGGACAGGATCAGCGCCATGCCGCCGGCCAGATGTCCCTTGCCGAGCAAAAAAAGCGCCAGCAGCTTGATGGGAACCAGGGCCAGCGCAGGAACCCCAAAGGCCAGCAGGGCAGCCCAGGGCGGCAGGCCGAGAATGAAACGCTCCAGCTGGCGCCACAGCGGCAGGCGGCCCAGGGCGGCAAAGCATCGGGCCAGCGGCTCCCAGCCCCATTCCTCGAAAAGCAGCAGCAGCGCGACAGGCGCGAGCAGCAGCCCCTTCAGGAGCCGTTTAAGCAGGGGAATCAATTTTGCGCCAGCCAGGGTCATGGCTGGAGCTTAACCCCGGTGCCGGGCGGCTGGCGGCTTAGCGAAAAGTGGTGTTTCCGTCGGCCGGCGGCAGCACGCGGGGCACGCTGGCAACGCCAGCACCAGCGCCAGTGCTGCGTTGCGCCAGGCGGTCTTCAAGCTGCCCCAGGTGGGCCGCCAGCGTGTTGTCCGATTGCTCGATGCGCTGCAGCAGCACCTGCTGCTGCTGGGCAAAGCGGTCGGCTAAAACCGCGCCCAGCGCCGACTCGCGCTGCTGCGTGGCGAGCGCCTGGCGTTCCAGGTAGGTGCGCAATTCGGTGAAACGGGAAGCTTCGGCCTTGTCGGCGAGTTCGCGCTGCGCGTCGAGCTCGCGGGTATGGGTTCGCGCCTCCAGCACATGCTTGCGCTGCATGTAAAGCATGCTGATCAGAAAGATCACGGCCGTCAGCACCAGCAGCATCAGCATGACCAGCCCCAGCGGAATCTGGATGGTGGTGACGCCCAGGTTCAAGGGGCTGGCCCGCGTGAACTCCTCGACGTTCAGCGCCACAAAGCCTGCAATCAGCAAGATGGCCAGGATCAAAAGAAGGGTGCGAAAACGCATGGAAAAACTCCCCGAATAAATTGTAAAAACAGCCGTGTAGCTCGGCAGGATTATCGGCTCCAAGCCCGTTTTTCCCTGTGGGACAATTCCGCCCTTTGACGTCAGGGGCGTCACAGGGCAATCACTGGGCAGCCGGTGCCGAGCCCCGCATTGACGCCCAACTTTTCTACAACCATGCAAAAAATCATCCGCCAGCTTGCCGCAGAAATCAAGGTTCAGGAACACCAGGTCACCGCTGCCGTGGACCTGCTGGACGGCGGGGCCACGGTGCCGTTCATTGCCCGCTACCGCAAGGAAGCCACCGGCGGGCTCGACGACATCCAGTTGCGCGAACTCGCGCAGCGGCTGGGCTACCTGCGCGAGCTCCAGGAACGCCGCGAGACGGTGCTCAAAAGCATTGAGGAGCAGGGCAAGCTCACGCCTGATCTGCGCGGCGCCATCGAGTCAGCCGCCACCAAGCAAGACCTGGAGGACGTGTACCTGCCTTACAAGCCCAGGCGCCGCACCAAGGGCCAGATGGCCCGCGAGGCAGGCATCGAGCCGCTGGCCGACGCCCTGTTTGCCGATCCGATGCGGCTGCCGGCAGAGGCGGCCGCCGCCTTTGTGAAAAGCGAAAAGAACGAAAGCGGCGACGATTTCACCACCGTGCAGGCCGTGCTTGACGGCGTGCGCGACATCCTGAGCGAGCGCTGGGCCGAGGATGCGCCGCTGGTGCAGTCCCTGCGCGGCTGGCTGTGGTCCGAAGGCCTGCTGGCGTCCCGGCTCGTTGCCGGAAAAGACGAAAACCATGCCGACCACAGCAAGTTCCGCGATTATTTCGACTACGACGAGCCGATCGGCCGCGTGCCCTCGCACCGGGCGCTGGCGGTGTTCCGGGGCAGGGGGCTGGAGATTCTCGATGCCAAGCTTGTGCTGCCCGAGCCGCCCGCGCCCGGCCAGCCCAGCCTTGCCGAGGGCAAGATCGCGCTGCACCTGGGCTGGCGCCACCAGGCGCGGCCGGCCGACGACCTGATCCGCAAGTGCATCGCCTGGACTTGGCGCGTCAAGCTCAGCCTGTCGCTGGAGCGCGACCTGTTTACCCGCCTGCGCGAGGACGCCGAGAAGGTTGCCATCAAGGTGTTTGCCGACAACCTGCGCGACCTGCTGCTGGCCGCGCCGGCCGGCCCCCGCGTGGTGATGGGGCTGGACCCGGGCATTCGCACCGGCGTGAAGGTGGCGGTGGTGGACGCCACTGGCAAGCTGGTCGAGACCGCCACCGTGTTTCCGCACGAGCCGCGCAAGGACTGGGACGGCTCGCTGCACACGCTGGCCAAGCTGTGCGAAAAGCACGGCGTGAACCTGATCGCCATTGGCAACGGCACCGCCAGCCGCGAAACCGACAAGCTGGCGGCCGATTTGATCAAAATCATGCCAAAACAGGCTCTAGCGCAGGCGGGGCATGCGCAGGCTGCTATCGAAAAAGTAGTGGTCAGCGAGGCCGGCGCGTCGGTCTATTCGGCCAGCGAATTCGCCAGCCAGGAAATGCCCGATGTCGATGTGAGCCTGCGCGGCGCGGCCAGCATTGCCCGCCGCCTGCAGGACCCGCTGGCCGAGCTGGTCAAGATCGACCCGAAATCGATCGGCGTGGGCCAGTATCAGCACGACGTGAACCAGAGCGATCTGGCGCGCAGCCTGAGTGCGGTGGTCGAGGACTGCGTGAACCGCGTCGGCGTGGACCTGAACACGGCCAGCGTGCCGCTGCTGGCACGGGTCTCGGGGCTGAGCCAGACGGTCGCCAAATCGGTGGTGCGCTGGCGTGACGCGAACGGCGCCTTTGCCAGCCGCGCCGATTTGCTCAAGGTGACGGGGCTGGGCGCCAAGACGTTCGAGCAGAGCGCCGGCTTTTTGCGCCTGCGCGGCGGCAGCAACCCGCTGGACATGACCGGCGTGCATCCTGAAACCTATCCGGTCGTCGAAAAGATCATGGCGCACACCGGCAAGCCGGTCGCCGAGCTGACGGGCCGGGCCGAGATGCTCAAGAGCCTGAAACCCGAGCTGTTCGCCAATGAAAAGTTTGGCGTCATCACCGTGAAGGACATCCTGGCCGAGCTGGAAAAGCCGGCCAGAGACCCGCGCCCGGACTTCAAGGTGGCACGTTTCAATGAGGGCGTGGAAGCCATCCAGGACCTGAAGGAGGGCATGCTGCTTGAAGGCACGGTCAGCAACGTGGCGGCATTCGGCGCCTTCATCGATATTGGCGTGCATCAGGATGGTCTGGTGCATGTGAGCCAGCTGGCCAACAAGTTCGTGACCGATGCGCGCGAGGTCGTCAAGACCGGCGACATCGTGAAGGTGCGGGTGACCGAGGTCGATGTGGCGCGCAAGCGCATCGGCCTGACCATGAAGCTCGGCGATGCGCCGCCGCGCCGCGACGGCCCGCGCGACAACCGTTTTGAAAGCGCCGGGCGCGGCCAGTCGCCACGCGGCGGATCCGGCGCAGGCCGGTCGGCCGCACTTCAGCCCGCGTCGGCGACGGCCATGGAATCGGCTTTCGGCAAGCTGGCGGCGCTGAAGAAATAAGGGGCGCGCCGGGGCAAGCGCCTTATGCAGCTGGGCATGAACTCGTTGTGGCGGCGATTGGGGTTGCTTGCAGCGGCTATTCTGAAAAATAAGTAACAAGTAGAGCGTTTTTGATTATCCAGTCTGCATGTATAGCTATAGAAATAGTAGCAAATCTCCGACTGGATCACATCGACGCCAGCAGCATGTCGCGGTAGTCCTGGCGGCTTGCCAGGCGCGGATTGGTCAGGTGGCAATGGTCGGCCATGGCGCCGTCGATCACCGATTCAAACTGGCTTTCGCTCACGCCCACGGCGCCCAGCCCGGTGGGCAAGCCCAGGCGGGCGCTCATTTCGCGCAGGGCCTGGGAAATGTCATCGGCCGACGCGAGTCCCATGGCGCGGGCCATGCGCGCCAGCCGCCGCTCTTTCTGCACCGAGGGGGCATCCGCGTTGAAACGCACCACCGCAGGCAAAAACAGCGCATTGAGCGTGCCATGGTGCAGGCGTGGGTCCACGCCGCCCAGACTGTGGCTCAGCGAATGCACGCAGCCCAGCCCTTTCTGAAACGCCATGGCGCCCTGCATCGAGGCACTCATCATGTTCAGCCGCGCCTCCCGGTCGCTGCCGTCACGCGTGGCGCGCTCGATGTGCGTCCAGCCGCGCTCCAGACCGTCCAGTGCAATGCCGTCGGCCGGCGGGTTGAAGGCGGCCGACATGAATGTTTCCATGCAGTGCGCGATCGCATCCATACCGGTGGCGGCCGTCAGGCGGGCGGGCAGGCCGAGCGTCAGTTCGGGATCGCAAATGGCGGTCTTCGGCACCAGGTGCCAGGAGTGAAACCCCAGCTTGCGGTGATCGTCCACGATGATGATCGCGCCGCGCGCCACTTCGCTGCCGGTGCCGCTGGTGGTGGGCACGGCAATCAAGGGCGCTGCCCGGTCGGTGATTTTGGGCGAACCGCCCTCGATGGTGGCGTAACTGGTAAGCGGCCCTTCATGCGTCGCCGCAATCGCCACGCCCTTGGCGCAGTCAATGGCCGAGCCGCCGCCCACGGCAATCAGGCCGTCGCAGCCGCTCGCCTTGTACAGCGCCGCTGCAGCCATCACGGCGGCCTCGGTCGGGTTGGAGGGTGTCTGATCGAAGACGGCCACTGTCATCCCGGGCAGGGCGTCCAGCGCCTTTTGCAAGATGCCTGCCGCCTTCACGCCCGCGTCGGTCACGATCAGGGGGCGGGTGATGCCGACCCGCGCGCATTCCTGCGCAAGCAGCCGGATGGCGCCAAATTCAAACTGGATCTGGGTAACGTAGTAGATGAAGGCCATGGCAGGTGTCTCTTTCTGCGTTGTACGATGCGAAACTGTTGATGCGAACCCTACTTTAAAGGCTGTGGGCACGAATGAGTGGCAAAGGTAACCCTGACAACCGTCGCCTGGGCGATAGAGCCTGTGGGCCTGCGGGCGCGGGCAATGCAGCGCGTATGTGCGATGCGTTCGTAAATGCAACCTAGAACCCCTGAAAGCCTGCTGACCCCGACCATGCGGGAGGTGATCAGCCGCATCGCGCGCGCCAATCGCCCGGCGTTTCATACCCTGGCGCCGACGCAGGCCCGCGCTGCCTACGAAGCGGGTTCCAGCGTGCTGGAAATTGCCCCTGCGGCATTGCGGCGGGTGGAAGACTTCACGATTCCGGTGCGTGATGGCCATGACCTGCCTGCGCGGCTGTATGCGCCGTCGGCCGAAAAACTGCCGCTGCTCGTGTACTTTCACGGCGGTGGTTTCACCATTGGCAGCATCGAAACGCATGACGTGCTGTGCCGCCAGCTTGCGCATCTCGCGGGTTGCGCGGTGGTGTCGTTGGGCTACCGTCTGGCGCCAGAGTACAGGTTCCCGACCGCGGCCCATGACGCCTGGGACGCACTGCAATGGCTGGCGCGCCAGGCCGGCGTGCTGGGCCTCGATGCGGCCCGGCTGGCCGTGGGCGGCGACAGTGCCGGGGGCACCCTGGCCGCGATGTGCGCGGTGCTGGCGCGCGACGCCGGCATGCCGATGGCGCTGCAGCTGCTGTTCTATCCCGGTTGCGCCGCTCGTCAGGATGCGCCGTCGCACCGCAGGTTCGCAAAAGGCTTTGTGCTGGAAGACGCCGACATCCGCTGGTTTTTTAACCTGTATGCGCCTTGCCCGGCAGATCGGGAAGATTGGCGGTTCGCGCCGCTCAATGCGCCGCACCTGGACGATGTGGCGCCGGCCTGGGTTGGACTGGCCGAATGCGATCCGCTGGTCGACGAGGGCGTGATGTATGCCGACAAGCTGCGGGCTGCGGGCGTTCCGGTCGATCTTGAAATTTACCGGGGCGTGACCCATGAATTCATCAAGATGGGTCGCATCATTCCCGAGGCACGCCAGGCGCATGCCGATGCCGCGCGGGCACTTCGCCATGCGTTTGGTCTCAAAGAGCGAGCATGACCGGGTAGGGCATTCGTTTAGTCGCCGCCTGCGCTGGCCGAAGTCGCCACGCAGGAAAGCATGCCGTGCTCTTTCAGGAGCTGGGGTTTCTGCCGGTGGTCAGGACAACACCGACCACTTGGCCCTGCGCGTGGTGACTAGCAAGCCACTGGAAAAGGCATCGAACCGAGATCGGATGAGATGGCACGTGAAAAATTCAAATGTAATCTACACATGTTTATTCACACAACTCAATGAAAATCAGACTTCATAAAAAATGTCTGGACAGAAGAGTTGAAGGAGGCACTGCCGGTGCCTCCATCGGGTTTTTCATGCGAATGCGTTCTTTCTTCCATCCGTATCTGCCAGCATCCTGGGTTTTTCAAGGTTGGCTCGCGACTGGCCAAGACCAGCGTGCTGCAGCGCGTTCCGTAACCCCGTTCAGGAAAGCTGACAAACATACTCGATAAAGCGTATTCGACCGCTTCGGAAACGCCTGTGACCGGTAACCGCGCTGCCTGCACGCGTTCATCATTCATGAGCGCTGTCCATACGGCCTCTTGCAGAACATTGATATCCGGGTGGTTTTCCTGCCTGGCCAGGCAAGCTGCCAAAGCCGCTTTCAGTGCGACGGTTTTCGGCCAAGGCGTGTCCAGTGCGGCGTTGGAGAGGCCGTACACACCAGGCTGCAGGACCTGGGCTTTCCAGGCGGGTGCAGCCGCCGTTGATTTGTTCGTCACCCATGACCAGGAATTTCTTTCAATATCGCCAAGCACCAGATTGAAACCGCCATAAGCGCCGGCGTCTTGCGCCAGCGATGCAACAAAACTTTCGGCATCGGCGTGGGCTTCAAGCCAGCGAGTAACCAGTCCGCCCCGCGAAAACCGACCAGTTTGGGCGTTTGCTTCGCGCACATTGGTCAGAAACGCCACCCGTCCGTTTGGCGTCAAGCCCAGCCAGGTTCCTCCCGCTCGCAAATCGCGTCCAGAGACGATTGGCTGACCGCCATCTGTCTGCCAGCGGGCCAACGGCAAGGTCGGGCGGTTTAAAAACTCGTCCCGATTGGAGGCAATCACCATCGGCCAGCGCTTGGAAACACCGATGGCAAACGCAATCAGGCACATGTCATTGCTTGCAAGGCCATGGCCTAAATATCTTCCAGTAGTGAGTAGGGCAGCGCCAGCAGCGTCAGGGCCGCACCTGCCGCGCTGCCCAGGGCCAGGCGTTTGTCACCAGGATGCTGGGCCGCATCAGCCGCCGCCGAGGTCTGCATTGAAACGATCGCATCGAATCCGCCCAAGGGATGCGGCGCCGCGGCCGCCACCAGGCCGCAGGGTTGATCTGAGTCCATGACCTGGAACACATCCTGTCCGGCGGCAGGACTTTCATCGGTATGGACCAGGTAGGCGCGCCGTTTCAAGGTGCCGCGAAACTGGCTGCGTGCGACGATCTCCTGGCCGGGGTAGCAACCTTTCTTGAAGTTCACGCCGCCCACCGATTCGTAGTTGAGCATTTGTGGCACAAAGGCTTCAAAAATTGGCTGCGTGACCATGGCGATGCCCGATTGCACTTCAAGCCAGTTCCAAACCGCCAGATCGATGGGTGCGCCTTCGGGCGCTGACAGCCCTGCAGGGGCACACCACAACGCACGCGCCTGACCCGCGCCGGGGTACAGAAATACAGCATTCGCCGCGCCAAATTCAGTCATGGCCCAAGGGGCATGGGGGCCGTCCGCTAATGCGCCGGCAGCGCTGCCGGCAATGCCGTAGAGCGCCAGCTCTTCACTGGCGTCGCTCAGCTTGACCTTGGCGCGCATCACGAACATTGACAGGCGCTTGAGCGTGGCCGCCAGAATGTCGCGGCTGCACACCAGCAAAACTTCTTCCTCGCTGCGTTTGAACAAAATAAAGCTGGCCTGCATGCGGCCTTTTGCATTGCAGAATGCTGCCAGACGGGCCTCAGCCAAGCCCAGCAAAGCGACATCCTGTGTCAGCTGGCTCTGCAGGAACTTCACCGTGTCTTCGCCAAGGGCCCGAATCACACCAAGGTGTGTCAACGTGGCAATGCCTGAAATCTGGAGTGACGGGGGAAGGGTCATGAAGGTCCGCTGTGGTTGTGTAGAGTGCCTGAATTATCATAGGCCTCTGATTTTTGGGTGGATTGCTGAAAAGGTGACTAGGCTGTGCGTCGTGTTTTTACAAGTCTGCTGATTGTGTTGATGGCCGCAGCCGTGCTGCTGGCAGGCAGCGTGTGGTGGTGGCTGCAAGAACCCATGCCTTTGCGCGTGCAGCCCGGCAATCAGGTGGTGGACCTTGAAATAGAACATGGAACGACTGCCAACGTCGTGGCCGAAACAGTGGTTGCCAGCGGCGCCGATGTGCCGGTCCTGCTGCTGCAGGCATGGTTCCGTTTGTCAGGAAAGGCCCGGCTGATCAAGGCTGGCAGCTATGAACTGGTGCCGGGCACCACGCCGCGCGCACTGCTGAGCATGCTGGTACGCGGCGAGGAAGCGCTCAAAAGCGTCACACTGGTTGAAGGGTGGACATTTCTCCAAATGCGCGCAGCGCTACAAAAAGCAGAGCAGCTTGTCCCCGATACAGCTGCGCTAACCCCCGAAATGATCATGGAAAAGCTGGGTAAACCTGGTATACATCCTGAAGGGCGGTTTTTCCCGGATACCTATACCTATGCCAAAGGCTCCAGCGATCTGGGCGTGCTCAAACGCGCTGCGCGTGCCATGGACAAGCGGCTCGACGCCGCTTGGCGCTTGCGAAGCGCCGACACGCCCCTGAAATCACCGGATCAGGCGCTGATCCTGGCGAGCATTGTTGAAAAGGAAACAGGGAAATCGCAGGACCGGGCGCAAATTGGCGGGGTTTTCAGCAATCGCCTGCGGATCGGCATGCCGCTGCAAACCGATCCAACCGTCATTTATGGCTTGGGTGCCCAGTTCGACGGCAACCTGCGCAAGCGCGACCTGCAGACCGATACCCCGTACAACACCTATACCCGGCAGGGCCTGCCGCCCACGCCGATCGCCATGCCGGGCAAGGCGGCCCTTCTGGCTGCTGTGCAACCGGCATCGACCCAAGCGCTGTATTTTGTTTCGCGGGGCGATGGAAGCAGCCAGTTCAGCGCCAATCTGGACGAGCACAACCGTGCTGTCAATAAATACATTCGAGGCCGATAAGCAACAACATGACCCACCACGGCCTTTTCATCAGCTTTGAAGGCATCGACGGCGCCGGCAAATCCACCCACATTGCCAGCTTGGCCGATGCCTTTCGTTCAGAGGGCAGGGCGGTGACGTTGACCCGTGAACCGGGCGGCACGCTTTTGGCAGAAAAGCTGCGCACGATTTTGCTGGACGACGCCATGGATTCGTTGACTGAATCGTTGCTGATTTTTGCTGCCAGGCGCGACCATCTGGTACGCGTGATCGCGCCTGCCTTGCTGCGCGGCGAGGTCGTGCTGTGCGACCGTTTCACCGATGCGACCTTTGCCTATCAGGGGGCTGGTCGCGGATTCGATACGAGGGTCCTGGCTTGTCTGGAGCAATGGGTTCAGTCCGATGAAGGACTGCTGGGCGACCCAGCGGGCAACCAGCCCATGAGGCCGGAGGTTGACACCGTGCTCGAACCGCACCTGACGGTCTGGTTTGACCTGCTGCCCGAAGAAGCCGCCTCGCGGCTGGCTGGCGCGCGTTTGCCCGACAGGTTCGAGTCCGAGCCCATCGCATTTTTCAGCCGCGTCGCCCACGGCTATGCTGAACGCCAGCGTGGCCATTCTGAACGTGTGGTGCGGATTGACGCCGCGAAAAGTCGTGAAGCGGTCTGGCTGGATGTGCTGCAGGTGGTTGTCGAAAAAGGCTGGCTTCAAGCCGTCCGGTTGTCATCATGATCGAGGCCAGTTCATCCTCAGCCATAGCGCCGCCCCAAGGTCTGGCTCCGTGGCTGCAAACCCAGTTGGCCTCCTTGTTGGAACAGCGTGGCCATGCGTGGCTTCTTTATGGGCCGTCAGGGCTGGGCCAGTTTGATCTGGCGCTGGCTTTGGCCAAGGCTTGGCTATGCGAGCAACTGGCAGCAGATGGTGCTTGCGGCCACTGTGGAAGTTGCCACGCGGTGGACGTGCATACCCATGCGGATCTGTGCATGTTGATGCCGGAAACCTTGTCGATGAAGCTGGGTTGGCCGCTGGACGAGAAAACGCAGGACGATCTGGACAGCAAAAAACGCAAGCCCAGCAAGGAGATCAAGGTTGATGCGGCCCGTGATGCCGTTTCATTTACCCAGTTCACCCGTTCTCGCGGTACCACCAAGGTGGTGGTGGTATTTCCAGCCGAACGCATGAACCACATCACCGCCAATACCCTCCTTAAAACGCTGGAAGAACCGCCGGGCGCGGTCAAGTTCATTCTGGCAACGGAAGCTGCCCATCAGCTTTTACCGACAATCCGCAGCCGTTGCCTGGGGCATGCCATGGTATGGCCCGGTTTCGAGGAGGCGCTTTTTTGGGTCAACACTGAATTAGTGCGCCGGAACAGCGCAAACGAATCTTCTAAAAAGCTGGCGCACCCTGTCGATCCAACCGATATTAGAACCCTGTTGATCGGGGCTGGCGGGCGCCCGGATGATGCGCTGACCTGGGCGCAGAACAGCTTGCCGCATGACGCTGCGCAGCACTGGCAGGCACTGCCCAAAGCCATGGCCAGGGGGGATGTGAGCGCTTTGGCCGATTGGACGCCCGCCACAGCCGTGAATGCGTTGCAGAAACTTTGTCATGACATGTGGGCCGTTCGGGTGGGCGCATTTCCCCGATTTTTTAGCATTGAGGATTTGCCTGGCCATCAACTGGACAAAGCGGCGGCTAGCGGCCAACCAGGCCACATTCGCAGTGAACTTCATGCACTCGCTGACTGGTCTAAAGACCTCAACAGCATTGCGCGCACCGTGGAACATCCCTACAACCCAGGATTGCTGATGGAATCTCTGGTCAGTCGAGCCCACGCAGCGCTTAATGCTCACTAGGGAGTGGACAATGCCGCAACCCATCCCTGTAACACGGGTCTACTTTAGAAAAGCGCCATGAGCACAAAACCTGTTACCAGTTCCCCAACCGTGGCAGCGCCGCGCCCCAGCATTATCCAGTTGGCGATCAAAGAGAAAAGCGAACTCTATGCTGCCTATATTCCACTTTTCAAGGAAGGCGGAATATTCATTGCGGCTACCCGCGCCTACAAACTCGGCGATGATGTGTATGTGTTGCTGACGCTTCCGGACGATATTCAGCGCTATGCAGTGACTGGAAAAGTAGCATGGATCACACCCGCCCAATCATCCGGAAACCGGGCGCAGGGAATAGGCGTCCGATTCCCTCCCGACGAAAAATCCCGCGTGCTCAAAGCACGGATTGAAGAAATTCTTGGCGCACATCTGGCGTCAGATCGTCCAACACAGACTATTTGAATGTCATCTACATATTAAATAATCTCAAAATAAAATTCAATGTTTACCGATTCTCACTGCCACCTAAGTTTCCCCGATTTGAAAAGCGATTTGACCCAAATTCGCAAGGAAATGGAACAAGCAAAGGTAGACAGGGCGTTGTGCATTTGCACAACACTGGAGGAATTTGAGACAGTGCATGAACTTGCGACAAGCTATGACAACTTTTGGTGCACAGTCGGCGTTCATCCTGACAACGAAGATGTGCAAGAGCCGAGCCTTGATGATCTGGTAAGTCGCGCAAGCTTGTCAAAAGTAGTCGGTATTGGCGAAACTGGGCTGGACTATTACAGGCTTGGACAGCGCAGTATCGGTGACATGGAATGGCAGCGTGAACGCTTCAGAGTGCATATCAGAGCGGCTCGAAAAACCGGCAAGCCTTTGGTCATCCATACGCGCAATGCGTCTGGCGACACTTTGGGCATTTTAAAAGAAGAGGGTGACAGTGGCGCGGAAGGAAGCAGCAGCCTCAAGGGCGTTTTCCACTGTTTTACGGAAAGCGAAGCAGTAGCGCGCGCTGCATTGGATCTTGGTTTTTATATTTCCTTTTCAGGCATCATCACCTTCAAAAGTGCGGCCGATATTCAGGCAATAGCCCGCTTCATACCGCTGGACAGACTGTTAATTGAAACAGACAGCCCTTATCTGGCCCCTATGCCTTACCGGGGTAAAACGAACAATCCATCTTATGTACCTTGGGTGGCCAAAAAAATCAGCGAAATCAGGCAACAACCGCTTGAGGTCATCGCTCAAGCAACCAGTCGAAATTTCGAGCAGCTGTTCACTGGCGTCAACGTCTAACGGATAAAAATTGTGCCTAACGCTGGAAAATTGCTATGTCTGCTTGCCCTGACTTTTACCAGCCTTGGAGTAGTCCATGGAGGTTCCTATGAGGATTTTTTCAGAGCTATTGCACAAGACAATGCAGTCAAAGTAAAAGAACTGCTGGTACGTGGTTTTGACCCCAACACGACAGATCCCAAAAGCCAAACGGGCTTATACCTTGCATTGAAAGAACCGTCACCTAAAGCGTCGCAGATTTTGATTGAGTGGCCCAAAACGGATGTCAACAAGCTCAATCCACAGGGCGAAAGCGCGCTCATGCTGGTTGCATTGAAAGGACAGCTGGACCTGGCTGAAAAGCTGATCAAGAAAGGAGCGGACGTCAACAAGTTCGGCTGGACACCATTGCATTACGCTGCAAGCGGTGGACACACGCAAATTATCAATATGCTGCTTGAGAACCATGCCTATATCGACGCCGAATCACCCAACGGCACGACGCCCCTGATGATGGCGGCCATGTATGGAAGCTCAGCAGCGGTTAAATTGCTTTTAGAAGAAGGCGCTGATCCACAACTCAAAAATCAACAGGGATTGACCGCCCTAGAATTTGCCCAGCGGGGCAATCGTCCCGATACAGTTGAAGTCATTGCAGCTGCACTAAGAAAAAAACAGCTGACTGGGCGCTGGTGAAACTTATCTTCCACGATGTATATTATGTTAAGTTAGATTGGCACAAAATTACTTTGTGCCTGTTTCCTTATAGGAACCAATTAGCGTAAGACGAAACATATTCTTGCTGTGGTGATCGCAGTGCGATGGCAAACTGTATTATGCAAATCATTTCTCAGATGGCTTTAAAAAGGCATGCCTTATATATCATTAAGAGTACAGCCGCTCTCCTCGTTGTGTTCGGTACCGCCAATGCTACGGCACAGGGAAGCGAATCAGAGGTTGCTAAGTTGCTTCAAAAGCATGAAGCTCTCAAGCCTCAACTTGTACATAATCCCTTCCGCAGGCCTTTGTTTCTTGAATCTGTTGAAAAAACAAATACCGTCAGCAGCTCAGTTTACGCCGTGCTTAATTCCCCCTTCTCCAGGGTAAGCTCAACTTTGAAAAAGCCGGATGGCTGGTGTGAGGTGCTGATTCTCCATCTCAATACCAAGTACTGCCGGGCAAATACAGACACAGCCAAGTCAACCCTAGCAGTTAATATCGGAAAAAAAACTCCTCAACCTTTATCCGACGCTTTTTCATTGGAGTTTTCGTATAGTTTGGTTACTGCTTCTGAAAACTACCTTTCTATAGAGCTCCATGCAGATGAGGGACCACTCAAAACAACTGACTATGCAATAGTGCTTCATGCTGCCCCCCTGCCTGAAGGCAAAACTTTTATTAACTTACGCTATTCCTATGGTTATGGGCTGGCTGGACGTCTTGCAATGCAAGGGTATCTTTCTACACTAGGCCGTGGAAAAGTAGGATTTACAAGAATAGGAACTGATGCGCAAAGTGGCTTTGTAGAAGGCATGCGGGGAGCAGTTGAACGTAATACCATGCGTTATTACCTCGCAATCGAGGCCTATTTAATGTCATTGACGCAACCACCAGCTCAGCAGCTAGATACCCGGCTGAAATATTGGTTTGATGCTACAGAAGAGTACTCGCAGCAACTTCATGAAGTAGATCGGCAGAGCTATTTAACTATGAAAAAAGAAGAGTATCAGCGGCAACAAAGCGTTTCCACGTCCACTTCTGTTAACACTCAGTAAATAGCTAATAGTGCTTTTATTTTTGAGATTTACACGAATCGTGCTGGAAGTGGGCTTCCAGGCTCGCGTACAGGAATTACTGGTGGTGCGTTAGACGGTTCGTCAATGTCTGGAAACGGTGTTGAATCTGGAGGAACAATAATCTGTTCCTTTTCCTCAGGAATCGGTATGGCTGGATTAGGCTTGGGGGTAGGAATCGTATCGGGCATTCAATTCTCCAAAGATAGCTTTGATGTTCGTAGCTTTTTCGTCTTGACTATCTATGTTACTTGTTTCTTTGAATTTAATTTCAATTCATCAGATGTGTAGATTACATTAATTTCATGGGTTAAGCTGATGCTTACTATGGCAAGACAGGTTGCCATATTGCATACCGGCATTGACCTACGTTTCATCTGCTCCAATTCCCGTATGGTTAGCAGAGTGTATTTTTATTTAAAAATTGCTCTTCGACTGGTCGTTGTCGCAGGAGTTTGCTGTTAACAAGGAATTTCATGTCATCGCTTTCAAAGCGCAATGGGGCCACCTCACGTAGTCCTGCTACTCAAACAAAAATCACACCAGATAAGAAAGCACAGCTTGAAAACTTTACGGTTTTAGCTGCCCAGGGACTCAGCAGTAATCAAGGTGTGCAAATTCCGGACAACCATAATTCACTCAAGGCTGGCGACCGCGGCCCTACCCTTCTAGAAGATTTCATCCTTCGCGAAAAGATTAGCCATTTTGGACATGAGCGTATTCCGGAACGAGTCATTAATGCGCGAGGTTGTGGTGCCCATGGCTACTTTAAGACCTATAAGTCCATGGTGCAATTCACAAGCGCTGGATTTTTGCAAGATCCGGAACTTGAAACCCCGGTTTTTGCGCGTTTCTCCTCTTCTACCGGTTCTCAGGGTTCAGCCGATACCATGCGGGATGTTCGCGGTTTTGCCGTAAAGTTTTATACCCAAGAAGGAAACTACGACCTGGTCGGCAACAGCATGCCTGTCTACTACATCCAGGATGCAATTAAATTTCCAGACTTGATTCATGCGCTGAAGCCCGAGCCCAACCATGAAATGCCCCAAGCTAGCAGTGCCCACGATACGTTTTGGGATTTTGCTTCGTTGATGCCCGAAGTAACCCACATGTTGATGTGGACCATGTCGGATCGCGGATTGCCTCGCAGTCTGCGGATGATGGAAGGATTTGGTGTTCATACCTTTCGTTTTATCAATGCGCAAGGGGACGCATTCTTCGTTAAATTTCACTGGAAGCCCAAACTGGGCGTGCATGGACTTGTATGGGATGAAGCTCAGAAAATTGCGGGAAAAGACCCCGACTTTCATCGCCGTGATTTGTGGGAAGCCATCGAGGCAGGCAACTGCCCGGAATGGGAATTGGGCGTGCAAATCGTTGACGCGGGCAGAGAAGATGAGTTGGGTTTTGACATTCTTGATCCAACCAAACTCATTCCGGAATCGCAGGTGCCGGTACAGCTGATTGGAAAGATGGTTCTGAATCGGAATGTCGAAAACTTTTTTTCCGAAACCGAACAGATCGCCTTTCATCCCGGGCATCTGGTTCCTGGCATCGATTTTTCAAATGATCCTCTTCTACAAGGACGTTTGTTTTCCTACACTGACGCTCAACTGACCCGCCTTGGCGGACCCAACTTTCATGAGCTTCCCATCAATCGAAGTGTCTGCCCCATTCATAATTTTCAGCGCGGCGGTTCCCATCGACAGGCAATCAGCAAAGGGCGAGTTGCTTATGAGCCCAATACGCTTGGAAATGGCCTTGAATTTCGGGTTGATGGAGCAGCCCAGGGCTTCCAGCCTCACTCCGACGCCATGGATGCCGCCAAGGTCCGGCGACGCAGCGTTTCGTTTGACGACCATTTTTCTCAAGCTACGCTCTTTTGGAACAGCCAAAGCGTTGCTGAAAAAGATCACATTGTTGCCGCCTTCAGATTCGAGCTGTCCAAGGTTGATGTGCCTGAAATTCGGCAGCGAATGGTCGACAACTTGGCGCATGTCGATCTTAAGTTGGCGGCGCGGGTTGCGGCATCGCTGGGAATCAATGCGCCTGACCCTAAAGCCGCAGCCGGCCGCCTAGGGTTTCGGGACTGCCGAATCGCCAATAAAGTGGATGAAGACAGTGCGCTGAGCATGGCAGCCCGACCAGGCAACAGCGTCAAAACGCGCAAAATTGCCGTTTTGGTGGCCGACGGTGTTGATGCGCCTTCTTTGCGGCGGCTAGTGCAGGACATGTCAGCAGCAGGCTTGGTATGCAAGCTGGTGGGGCCGCAATTGGGGACCGTGAGTACGGTCAGTGGAAAGCAGCTCACTGTTGACCATACCTTTGCAACCATGCCATCGGTAATGTTTGATGCCGTAGTCATCCCAGGCGGCAATGACAGTGCCGTTTTCTTAACTGGCTTGGGCGACGCTGTTCATTTTGTGCTTGAGTCCTACAAGCATGGCAAAACGATTTGCGCAGTCAATGAAGGGGCCCAGCTTCTAAGCACACTAGGATTCAGTGCTGACAAAAACCCCGAGGTGATAACAATGCCGACAGGTGGGGTCTTGCTTGCAGATGCACGCAAAGTGATGGATGGACAATTATCGCAAGACCTTATTGCAGCTATTGCCCAGCATAGGCACTGGGATCGGCTTAACACAAATGCCATTCCAGCTTGAAGGGCAGTCTTCATAAAGCGTATTGAAACAGAGTTTAAATATCAAGCAGAATATTGATCAAATAAGCCTTTAGCGCTTACTGCACTTGTTTATATTGCTATTCATTTAGTAGCAAAAGCATGCCGAAACTAGGTTTCTTCGTGAAACTTGAAGGCAATGGTCGGGACCGTGAAATCGTCAAAGGATGCGCCTAAAGCGAGTTCACCATCCAGCAGGAGTACGCACTCTTGACGACGTAACGCGATGACCGCGGTGCTGTCGGCAAAGCGCACCCAAGTGCCATAACTGCTGACATCTTCAAGGTAAAACTTCCCGCCTCGCCACTCGATACGCGCATGCTTTCGTGAAACCCTTGGGTCTTGCACCACAAACTCCGCGCTTGCATCCCGTCCAAGATAGACAGGAAGCTTGGAAGAGGTAAAACTGGCATGGTGATCAAGCCAGGAGAGTTTGATCACCGAAGTGCCTGCCAAGCGCCGGGCACTTGCACTGGACATCAAGCTGGCAGGCATTGTAAAAACTTCAGATAACACTTCGTCCTGCCATTCAACGCGGTGAACAACGCACGATTCAACTCGGCCGCGAATCGCCAAAGCGCCCATGCAACGCGCACGAACCAGAAAATTATCCGGCAATTGCCGGATGACCGCATCGCTTGCCAGTATTTGATCCGGGCCTGAAAGATCACTCAGGCGCGAAGCCACATTGACAGCATCGCCATAGCAGTCTCCCTGCTGCTCGACAATATCGCCTCGAGCCATTCCTATTTGAAGTCGCATTTTCAAGGGATCGGGCCATTTGCTGATACGGTTCTGATGGACCTTCTGAAGCTCCCTGGATGCTTCTACCGCACCTTGGCTTTCCTGGAACAAGATCAGTACTCCGTCGCCCAGGTATTTAACGACATGCCCTTTATGATTTTCACAAACTTGACCTATCCATTGGGTCAACCGTGTAATGGCCTGTGTTGCCTTGACATTGCCCAGCGATTCGAAAACACCGGTACTTCCTGTAAGGTCCGCAAAAACAACGGTGAATAATGCCATGGAATCGTAATAATGCTTGTTATGGTTTTTTTCAATTACAACATAGGCTTCGGTTCCGTTCGTTACCTGTTTCTTAAATTACGGGGAATAAAGATCTGGCGGCGTAGCTCAATTAAATGATTAAGCGCTTTCACCTTTGCACAACAAAAACGCGAACAAGGCCTGATTTGATTGACCAAGGGTAGGATAGTTAGGGATGATAGAGAGAGCTGTGCAGTTGGTCATTAGAAAAGATACAGTCTTGAAACACCAAAACCTTAAAACTTATGCATTGGTTGAACAGTCAACTTAAAAGCAGTTTGCTTGCGCTGCTTGGTGCAGATGCGGTCACATCCACTTTGCGTGAAGACCGAATCGAACATATCAGACAGTTGATGCTTGATGAACTCGGTGAGTTTAGTCATGCCCATTTTCCAAAAATCGTTCGCCGCATTCAATATGCGCTGGATGCTGAAGCGCTCTGGTATCTGCGTGGCGAACTGATGACTGTATTGGGCGCAATGCACGGGGAAACGCTTGCCCGTAAGAAAATAGAACAGATCAGTCAGCAGTTCAAAGGCCTGCTGCCTAAGGCATTGATGGCGCGATCAAGCTCACTAAAGCGTGAGTGACGAGGCGAGCTCAAAGCATAGGCCGCGCGCCACATGTCCGGCACGGTTGGCTTCAGTGCCGATGTCCCCAGAGCAAAAATGCATCGCGTCCTTCTACGGCCAGCGTGACAGGCAGCCCTACCGGGAGCAGCACCTTGGTGGCGACATGTCCAAAGGGAAGCCCAGTCAGTACCGGAATGTTGACTTGACTTTGCAACCAGGCCACCACACTGGCTAATTTGTAGCCTTTGTCGTGCGGCACCAGTTTGTAGTTGCTGAACTGGCCAAAAATAATTGCCTTTTGCTTTCCCAAAATACCGGCTTGTAGCAGTTGCGCCAGCATCCGCTCGACGCGATAAGGGTGCTCTCCAACATCTTCGATAAATACAATGCCATCATTCACGGCAGGCAGGTAGGGCGTGCCGACGAGTGAAGCCAGCATGGTCAGGTTGCCACCCCATAACATGGCATTATTGATGTAATAAGCATCATTTTCGGTTGTAGCGCTTATAGCACTTGCCTTAGTAGCTATTAAATTAATAGCATTTTTGGGTAATCTCCAACCGCTGCCTTCACCCTGCCCTGTCACCAAGTCGCCAAAGCAAGCCTCCATGATGTCGTCAGCGCCTTCCAGGGCGCCAAAATCCTCGCCCAGCGAGGGCCCTGCCCACGTGACCGCACCGGTTTTTGCCAATAACGCCATCTGAAACGCAGTGAAGTCACTAAACCCGACAAACTGGGTTCCTCTGGCAACCGCGTTGGCAACAGCCTGGTAATCAATCGCAGAAAGAAGGCGTGTCAGGCCATAGCCCCCACGTGAGATCAGTGCGACATTGGCGCCGCTGGCGGCCGCCCGATGGATGGCTGCCAGACGGGTGGCATCGTCACCGGCAAACCGCTGGTGAACGCAGAGCGCTGACACGTCAACCTCGACGTCGTAACCCAGACCGATCAGGCGCTTGACACCACGCTTGAAAGAAGGCTTGTCACGCACAGCACTGGAGGGGGAATAGATGTAGATATGTTTTTTCACGGATGCAAGTATCCCATTGCGCAGCATCTGTAGGGCCACATGTCCTACAGCTGTCTTCTAAGGCTTCTGACCATTTTGCTGAAGATATTTTTTATAGTAAGCCAGTCACTTAACGCTAAAAGGAAATTGCCATGACCCATTCCAGTATCGGATCAGGCGCAGCTGTTGACAGAAATGAAAATCATTCGACCGATGGATTGCCCAGCAAGACGATGGGAGCAGAAACCGGACGAATCAAGGCAGGTTTCAATCAAGCGGCCCAATTGCCTGAAGAGCAAAAAGAAGCTACTGATGCCGCTATTGCAGAAAGCGAACTGAGTTCAGTAAGCGAATTACTGAATTCCGGAAGGGCGAAAGATGTTCCTGAGAATCCAGGAAATTATCCGGATGGCCCGAATGTAGCGCCCAGTCCATGGGAAGCGGACGCAGCGCGGGGGAAACCTTGACTACCAATCTTGTCAGTGCTCGACGTTGAGGTTTAAGCAACGCCTTTATTAATCCAGTATGCATAAGAGCCGTTGCTGCAATGGTTGGATTGACATCAAACATGTAGATTACATTTATCTTGCTACATGTTTTTTAGTTTTCCTTCGGACGCATTTCCAGGCCCCTGCAAAAAATTGGAAAGCTTGCCAGTCTGCACGCTTGTCATCGAACTTACCCTACACGTTGCTCTAGCCAGAACTGCTCTGCTTTTAATAAAAGTTTCGGCCCTGTGTCAAGCTCACTTTCTACCCGCATGACACCAAACGCACGCACTGCGACACGGTAGCTTTTGCTTGGAAAAGGCATTTCGCATGCAATGTTCGCTAGCTCATCCATGCTGGCGGATTCATCACCCTCCTCTACCGGTACTGCATTGCCTGCTCTTCGCTTGCTGGCTTGGCGCCATGCCTGATAGCCTTCTTTCATGGCCAAATCATCGCTTGTCAGCAGAGATGCAGAAATATGCCGAAAACCCCGATACCGTTGCGCAGCAGCCATGGGCAAGCTAAGGCCTAGCAGCGCACTTTTTGCGGCCAGCACAAGCACGATGTTTTGAAGATCCAGCCTTGCCACAAATTCGAGCAATATCTGCCGATGACGACTGAACGTATGAAAACCGATTTTTTTTGGCTTGTCGCTTTTTCCAAAACCGATCAGGTCAGGTGCGATTACCCGATGGCCGCTTTCGACCAACTGCGGAATCAGTTTGTGAAACATATAGCTCCAGCACGAACTGTCGTGCAGACACAGGTACGTCAGGCGCGGCATGCCCCATGTTTCTGCATTGGCTTTGTGCTCATCAAGATAATGCAGTCGCAAGCCGCCAAGCGCCGGCAGGTCCGTAACGTAATGCGGGAGCCAAAAATACCCAGGGAGCCCCTCAAAGGCAGCTTCCGGTGTGCGCAGCGCATCATCACGTAAGGGGTAAGCTTTCTGAAATGCGGCCCGCTGATCGGCGCGTCTCTGGTGGAAAAAGCTCTGCAGCAATGCTCTTCCCGCCTCAGCCAAAACGCCACCTTTCAGTGCCGTCTGATGATTTAACTGCAGCGTGAACAAATTAATCACCGAGCCGGCCGCGCCGGTTCTGGGTTCAGATGCGCCATACACGACTCGCCTCAACCGGGCGTTCAGCATGGCCCCGCTGCACATGGCGCAAGGTTCGAGCGTGACAAACAGCTCGCATTCATCAAGACGATAGTTACCCAAAACTAGCGCAGCAGCACGCAAGGCCATGACCTCGGCATGGGCGGTTGGGTCATGGGCAGAGATGGGTGCGTTCCGCCCTGTGGCAATCACCTGGCCCTGCCAGACAACCACGGCGCCCACGGGGACTTCGCCAGCCGCACCGGCCTCCCTCGCCTGTGCAAGGGCCAACTCCATATAATCCTCGTCGATCATTTGCTACTAATTTAATAGCGTTAGATGCTGGTATTTAATGCGCTAGAGTCTAGTTTGATCACTATTTTTCAATATCCGGTGCGGGATGGGCCTGTTGCATGGCCGCTTCGACCGATTGTTTGATTTGCTGCTGAATTTGCTGGCTCAGGATGTGCAGAGGCTGGCCTGGTGAGGTCACTGGTGATATGCCCTGACCAGCCAGCGCGGGATTTTGAGTTGCAACAGGCACAGCCGCCTGGATCCTCAGCTGTTTTTTAGCCAGGATGCCGATTACGACCATCACGATCAGCAGGCTCATGACACCAAATATAAGACGCATCAGGGCTCCTGAGATAGTGAGTGGGCAGCATGCATGCCAAGCCGGTCCATCCACCGGGCCAGGGCCTGTTCATTTTCATTGCCATTCGCATAAATTTCCCGCATGGCCGAAAAAGCTTCTGGCCGGTGCTGGTTGAGCTTCAGCTTGCACTGCATTCCAGTAACCTGCAGCTCAAAGGCAACGATGCCTGCCATCATCTTCTGGGCATAGGCTTCACCCAGCCCCCGCCACTGCTCGGCATACGCCGGTTCATGGTCGGCAATCAGTTTTTTAAGGAGCCTGTCTTTTGCGCCAGGCTCTTCAATCAGTTGTGCCTGGACGGTGCAATGCACGGCAAGGTAATTCCAGGTGGGAACCCGTGCCAGGTCGGGATAAACCTGGGGTGAGAGATAGGCATGGGCCCCGAGAAAAGTCACGACGGCTTGGGGCCGTGCCACAAGATAACGCCAGTGCGGATTGCCTCTTGCCACATGGCCAAGCAGACTAAATGGGGCTTCCCCTCTACTGTCCTGACCCTCTGCCTGCAGGTGCAGCGGCAAATGCGTGATGAACGGCAGGCCTGCATCGTCAGCGCTGATAAGACTTGCAAAGGGATACTGCTGAATCAGCGCCGCGGCCTGCGCGCGGTCGCCCTCAAATTGGGTGGGCAGGTACATGTGCTGAAGCATAGTTCAAAAGGTGCCAGACACTTGTAGCAGATCCGGCCCTTGCCCAGTCTGCTGGGCGTGACACACAGCGCTTAGGTTTGGCTGGCAACCAAATTTAAGTATGAAATATGCCTCCAGCGCAGGCAGGCCGTGCACAATCAGCTATAAAATCAATAGCGATCAGACTGCTGCCATGGCTGCTTTTCTTACTAAGGAGAGTGATTTCGCTTTAGATACCTTGAATTCTTCCGACAGTGAACGCCGAACCGATTCATTCCCACTCAATCGTTGCGGGCGGCTTGCTGCTGACGTCGTAGGTGACGCGGTTGATGCCGCGCACTTCATTGATGATGCGGCCGGACACTTTTTTCAGTAGTGCGTAGGGCAACTCGGCCCAGTCGGCGGTCATGAAGTCACTGGTTTGCACAGCGCGCAGCGCCACCACATACTCATAAGTACGGCCATCGCCCATCACACCCACGCTTTTGACGGGTAAAAACACAGTGAAAGCCTGGCTGGTCAGGTCGTACCAGCTCTTGCCAGTTGCATCGTCAATAAAGTTTCGCAGCTCTTCAATAAAAATCGCGTCAGCCCGGCGCAGCAGATCGGCATACTCTTTCTTGACTTCGCCCAGTATGCGCACACCCAGCCCCGGCCCTGGAAAAGGATGGCGATAAACCATGTCGTGCGGCAATCCCAGCGCCACACCCAGTTCGCGCACCTCATCCTTGAAAAGTTCGCGCAACGGCTCAAGCAGCTTCAGCCCCAATTGTTCAGGCAGGCCGCCAACATTGTGATGGCTTTTGATGCTGACAGCTTTCTTGCTTTTCGCACCGCCCGACTCGATCACGTCTGGATAGATCGTGCCCTGGGCCAGCCACTTGGCGCCCTTGTAAGCGCCGTCCAGGCCCGCTTTGAGCCGTGCGGCTTCAGCCTTGAACACCTCGACAAACTCGCGCCCAATGATTTTTCGTTTGGCTTCAGGATCGCTCACGCCCGCCAAGTGACCTATAAACTGGTCAACTGCATCAACGCGGATCACTTTGGCATGAAGTTTGCCCACAAACATTTCCATCACCATGTCGCCCTCGTTGAGGCGAAGCAAGCCATGATCGACAAAGACACAGGTCAGCTGGTCACCAATGGCACGGTGAATCAGGGCAGCCGCGACGGAGGAATCCACGCCGCCCGACAAGCCGAGAATCACCTCTTCGTCACCCACCTGCTGGCGGATCTTCTCAACCGCTTCTGTGATGTAGTCGCCCATCACCCAATCTGCGCGCGTGGCGCAGATATCAAGCACGAACCTTTCCAGTATCGCCTTACCCTGAGTGGTATGCGTCACTTCGGGGTGAAACTGCAGCGCGTAGTAGTTGCGATCTTCATCCGCCATGCCGGCAATGAGGCACGAGCTGGTCGAGGCCATGAGCTTGAAGCCGGGCGGCATTTCGGTCACATTGTCGCCGTGGCTCATCCAAGCATGCAGCATGCCATGGCCTTCAGGCGTCTCGTAATCCTGTATTCCAGACAGTAGCTTGGTATGGCCGCGAGCACGTACTTCGGCATGACCGAATTCTCGCTTGTGACCACCTTCGACTTTTCCGCCCAAGGCCTCTGCTATGGCATACATGCCATAGCAGATACCGAGCACGGGGATACCCAATTCAAATATTGCTTGCGGCGCACGCAGGGTTTCGTCTTCCCATAAACTGGCATGGCTGCCGGAAAGGATCACGCCTTTTAGGCAGCCATCCTTTGCGTAATCACGAATCCATTCGTCATTGACATCGCAGGGATGCACTTCGCAAAAAACGTGGGCTTCGCGCACACGCCGGGCAATCAACTGGGTAACTTGAGAGCCAAAATCGAGAATGAGGATTTTTTGGTGTTGCATGAATAAGGCTTATCAGGCGATTGTTCAGTCAAAAAAAGAAAAAGGCGCCTGATACCAGACGCCCGGGATGCACAGCCATGCTTAATCAGCGCGGTAGTTCGGAGCTTCCTTGGTGATTTGCACGTCATGCACATGACTTTCACGAATACCTGCAGCGGTAATCTCTACAAACTCAGCCTTATTGTGCATTTCTTCAATCGTGCTGCATCCACAGTAACCCATGCTCGCGCGTAAACCGCCAGCCATTTGAAAAACGATGGCGACCATCGAGCCTTTGTAGGGAACGCGGCCTTCAATTCCCTCTGGAACCAGCTTGTCGGCATTAGGGTTTCCAGTACTGGATTCCTGAAAATACCGATCGGCGCTGCCTTGCTGCATTGCGCCAATGCTGCCCATGCCGCGGTAACTCTTGTAGCTGCGTCCCTGGAACAAAATGACTTCGCCCGGTGCCTCTTCGGTGCCGGCAAACATGCCCCCCATCATCACTGTGCCGGCGCCAGCGGCAATCGCCTTTGCAATATCGCCGCTGTAACGAATTCCACCATCGGCAATCAGGGGAACGCCGGTGCCGCGCAGAGCGGTTGCCACGCTGTCAATCGCCATAATCTGCGGCACCCCCACACCCGCAACGATACGCGTGGTGCAGATGCTGCCGGGGCCAATGCCAACCTTGACCGCATCAGCCCCGGCTTCGGCCAATGCCAAAGCAGCTGCGCCAGTGGCAATATTGCCGCCGATCACGTCAATTTGCGGATAGTTCTGCTTCACCCAGCGAACCCGGTCAATCACGCCTTTGCTGTGACCATGGGCCGTGTCGACCACGATAGCGTCGACACCAGCCCTGACGAGCGCCTCAACACGCTCTTCGGTGCCGTCACCCACACCAACGGCTGCGCCCACGCGCAACTGCCCCAGCGAGTCACGCGCCGCATTGGGAAACGTGGTTTGCTTGGTGATGTCCTTGACGGTAATGAGGCCCTTGAGTTCAAACTTGTCATTGATCAGCAATACCCGCTCTAGCCGGTGTTTGTTCAGCAATGCCTTGGCGTCTGCAAGGGTCGCGGTTTCAGGCATGGTGATCAGCCGCTCGCGCGGCGTCATGATGGTACTGACCGGCACATCCATGCGCGACTCAAATCGCATGTCGCGTCCTGTCACGATGCCAACGACTTTCCCGCCATCAATCACCGGAAAACCGGAAATTCCTAGTTGTTCACTAAGCGCCATGACTTGGCGTACGGTGTGGCTCGGGGTGATCACGACAGGATCACGCAACACACCGCTTTCGTAACGCTTGACTTTTGCGACCTCGGCCGCCTGCTGCTGGGCAGTCAGATTTTTATGGACGATGCCGATGCCGCCTTCCTGGGCAATCGCAATGGCCAGACGCGCTTCGGTAACAGTGTCCATCGCCGCCGAGACAAGCGGCAGGTTCAATCGAATATTCCTGGAAAACTGGGTAGCAAGCAGGGCATCCTTGGGAAGGACCTGGGAGAACGCTGGCACCAACAATACGTCGTCGAAGGTGAGCGCTTTGCCGAGTAGGCGCATAGAGAAAGCTCCAAAAATACGATTGTACCTTTGACCTCGGCTTTACCCGTGTTTACCCTTGTTTGCCAGACTTACGTGGTAACACACACTTGCGGCTTACTGCAAGGGCAGCAAAACAGCCGCGCACAGATATACACTTTGGCAATGGACTTTAAATTTGCTGCACGGAGCTTACTTTTGGCGCTTGCCGGAAGCTCGCTCACAATGACTGCCCTGGCGCAATGGCAATGGATAGACAAAGACGGTCAAAAAGTCTTTAGCGATCGTGCGCCTCCTGCGGAGATTGTCCAAAAAAACATTTTGAGGCAACCAGGCGTGAAGGCGAGCAGTTCGACGCCGCAAGGCAACTCCGAAGCGCCAGCCGCCGCGCCCCTTCCCGTTTCGTCAACGCCTGCTGTCAAGGCCAGCGCCCCCAAACTGTCTGGCAAGGATGCGCAACTCGAAGCGCGTAAAAAGCAAGCCGAGGAAACGGAAGCAGCTAAAAAACAGGCCGATCACGAAAAGCAGGCCAAGGCAAAAGCTGAAAATTGCGAACGTGCAAAAAAAGGGCTTGCGACCATCACATCCGGCGTCAGGATTGCGGTCACCAACGCCAAAGGCGAGCGTGAAATAATGGACGACAACGCCCGTGCAGCGGAAGGCAAGCGTCTTCAGGAAATCTCAAACAGCGAATGCGCCAAGTAATTGCCAAATCGCTTTGGCAAGAAAATTAGACAAGCTTTCATGGCCAGCGCGCCACCAAGTCAGTACCCTGCTTTTGCACCAGGCCGGCTTCGCACAAACAATCCTGCACTTTTTGTCCCCTGCTTATCAAAGCGCTGGCGCCGGGCAGTTTTGGGATCTACCCGCAATTCACGGTAAATTTCAATTCTGTCCCGATCGTGCAGTTGGCACTGCAGCCCGGTTTTTCGTCCCCATATACCGAGTTCCAATTGATCTTGTCGCAGATTCTGGAAGTCGTCCAAGATACCGCAGCGCGCAATTGCCTGCATCACAGTGGCACCCGGTGCCAGCATGACCGTCCACTCGCGCACTTCACGCGGCGCTGGTGAATAAATCAGTGTGATGTTCAAACGCAAGCCCTCGGTCAACTCTTCAGGATTCTCCATAGACAACGGCAGCCCGCTTGACAAAGGCATCCACCAGGCTGCCGGCTATGTTGTCGAAAATCGGACCCACCAGCGCTGCCAGCGCAAGATTGTCAAAGTCATAGCACAGGGTTAATTCGACCTTGCAGGCACGTTGCTGGCTGCCTTCACCCAGCGGTATAAACCGCCACTCCCCTTCTAACTTCGAAAAGGGGCCATCGACCAGTTGCAGGCTGACCTTGCGGTCATGCACATGACGATTGCGGGTGGTAAAGCTCTGCCGGATGCCCGCGATGGAAATACCCACCTTGGCGGTCATGCCGCTGTCGCTCTGGTCTTCGACCGAGGCACGGTCGCACCAAGGCAAAAACTGCGGGTAATTGACAACATCGGTGACCAAGGCAAACATTTCGGCTGCGCTGTACCAGATAAGGACGGACTTGTGAACGGTTTTCATACAATCAAAGGCTTGGGGCAATTGTATGAGCGACTCGTGTGCCCTCGCCCCGTCGATTCACTATCTTATCCATGGCCACCAAAGAAGCATCCTCCTCCAAAAAACCAGCCGCAGCCAAATCGGGAAAGCCTGCGGGCAAGCCCGCTGCCAATCTGTCACCGAAAGCCGCTGCGGCCGCGATTCGTATTGCCGACAACAAGAAAGCCACATTCAACTACCACATCGAAGAGCGCTTTGAGGCTGGCATGGTTCTCGAAGGCTGGGAAGTCAAATCAGTGCGTGAAGGCAAGGTGCAGCTCACCGACGGCTATGTGGTTATTCGCAATGGCGAACTCTTCATCATCGGCTGCCAGATCAACCCCTTGGGTACCGCTTCGACCCATGTGCGCCCCGATGCTGTCCGCACCAAAAAGCTGTTGATGCACAAGGATGAGATTCGCCGCCTGATTGGAAAAATCGACCAGAAGGGCTTTACATTGGTGCCGCTCAACATGCACTGGAAAGCAGGCAAGGTGAAATGCGAGATCGGCCTGGCCAAGGGCAAAGCCGAGCATGACAAACGCGAAACCATCAAGGACCGGGAAGGCAAGCGCGAGGTTGACCGCGCCATGAAATCCAGGAATCGCTAAATGCGCGCAAGGCCCTGAACTGGCACGGCGGCCGGATCGGCTCGGCCCACTGCCGGACGCTTACAGGTTTACAGGTCGCGCAAGGGATGCGTGTGGGTCTCCCAGGGGCTGATGAAAAATGCATCAGCCATGCCCGGCTTCACGTCTTCAATACGGGCCGGCTTCCACTGCGGCTTGTAATCCTTGTCCACCGCCAGCGCACGAATGCCCTCGACAGTTTCGCTCTCGACACCGGGCCGCAAGTAAAAGCACTGGTGCACCATGTCGCGCTCCATGCGTAGGTCGTCCGCCAAGCTCATGCCGCGCGCCCGGCGAATCTGCTCCAGCACCACGTGCAGCATCAGCGGCGAACGCTTGCGCAAGGTGGCAGCGGTTTTCAGCGCCCAGCGGTCTTCAGACTTTTCCAGCGCGTCCACAATGTGCTTGACGCGCAACAATGAAAAATAAGCATCAATTTGGCCTGTAGCGCAGATACTGCCTGCGTAAACTGCTATCAATTTAGTAGCTATCCATTGATCGACTTGCGCAGCGGATGCAAGGTGATGCTCGCCGAGTTCTGCCCAGAGCGCGGGCAGGCTTGCAGCCTCAAGCTTCACATCCGCCAAGCCATAGCTCAGCGCGTCATCTGCGCCGATTACCTCGCCGGTCAGGGCCAGGTACTCGCCGACACGGCCGGGGCAGCGACTCAGGAAATAGCCGCCGCCCACGTCGGGAAACAGTCCAATGTTGGTTTCGGGCATCGCCATTCTTGTGCGCTCGGTGACGATGCGCAGCCGCGCGCCCTGGCTTAGGCCCATGCCGCCCCCCATCACCACGCCATCCATAAAAGCAACATAGGGTTTCGGATAGGTCTGGATCAGGTGGTTGAGGGTGTATTCCTCAGTGAAGAAGTCTTCCAGCGCCGCATCGCCCACAAGGGCGGCCTGATAAAAAAAGCGGATGTCGCCGCCGGCGCAGAAGCCGCCGAACAGGCTTTCCGGCGTGCCGGGCCGACCAATCTTGTTGGTGCCGCGAATCGCCACCAGCAACACCTCCGGGTCATCGCGCCAGGCCCGCAAGATACCAAGCAAATCGCGCACCATCTGCAGCGACAAGGCATTGAGCGCCTTAGGCCGGTTCAGGGTGATGAAGCCGGCATTTCCTCGGCGCTCCACCAGCACATTGCCGGACGGACCGACTTTTTCAAGATGTGTTGCCACGGTTTCAGTCATGCTTTCTGTCTCCATCCTATTAGTTCATTCACCACCAGTGCCCCAATGACCAGCGCACCACCGGTCAGTACACTGGGCCCTGGCACTTCGCCAGCGCCCACCCAGGCCAGCAAGATACCGAAAATCACTTCCAGCAAGGCGAGCAAAGCCACCTCGGGCGCCTTGAGCACGCCGGCGCAGATCACCGCCAGCACGCAAGGAATAGCCAATTGGAACAGCCCGAGCACCGCCAGCAGCCCGACGTCGTGCGCCGTGGCCGCAAACGGAAAAGCCAGCGGGAGCGTCGCAAGCGTGGAAATCACCGCGCCCACCAGCACCGACGGCACCAGATCGATCTTCTGGCCATGGGCGCGGCTGTGCTGCACCACCGTCCAGTTGCAGGCGCTGGCCAGCGGCACCATTAGCGCCACCAGCGTGCCGGCCAGTTGGCTTCCCAAGTCCATCTGGCCGCCATACATCCAGGCAATCCCGATGCTGGCCAGCGTAATGGCGACCCAAGTGCGGGCAGGAATCCGGTGCCCGATAAAGACCCATGCCAGCAGTGCCGTGATGAAGGGGCTGAGCGCCATCGTGACCAGCACATTGGCCACGGTGGTCATGGTCAGTGCCACCATGAAGGCGGTGAACATGATGCTCCAGCAAATGCCCGAAGCCCATAGCGCCCTGCCGCCATGGCGGATCTTCAAGAAAACCGCTTTTCCCTGGAAAATCGGCAGAATCACCAGCAGCGAAACCACAGTGAAAAAGCTGCGCCAGTAGGTCACTTCAAAACTGCGGGCAGCCTCCAGATGGCGTGTGACCACGCCGGCAATCGACCACATCAGGGTGATAAGAACCATCAGCGCAACTGCCCTGAAGTGCGTCAGCTTCATGAGAATTCCTGTACCGTAATAAAAAAGGCCGCTGACGCTTTTTGCGCACAGCAGCCCGATGATTGAGCGCGTTCCCTCGCGTGACAAGGTGACGCATGCCATTTCGCACTTTTAGCGCATGGTCAACAATCAACCACCCCGCTCCACCAGCAGGGGCTGCGGAACCGGCTTAGCCGGACCGCAGGCGCAACGCCCCCTCGGGGGCAGCGAATCACACGCAGTGGGGAGCGTGGGGGCTTTACCTCCCAGCGCGTTTGCGCTCGCTTTCCTTCAGATGGCGTTTGCGCAGACGAATCGACTTGGGCGTGATCTCGACCAGTTCGTCGTCCTCAATGAACTCCACGCCATATTCAAGCGTGCATTCGATCGGCGGCGTGATCTTGATCGCGTCTTCCTTGCCCGAAACACGGAAGTTGGTCAGCTGCTTGGTGCGCGTGGCATTGACCACCAGGTCATTGTCACGGCTGTGGATGCCGACGATCATGCCCTCATACACCGGATCGTTGGCCTTGACGAACATGCGGCCACGGTCGTCCAGCTTGCCCAGCGCATAGGTGAAGATTTCGCCGTCGTCCATGGAAATCAGCACGCCGTTCTTGCGGCCGCCAATTTCGCCCTTATGAGGCTCGTAGCTGTCGAAGATGTTGGAGATCAGGCCGGAGCCCCGCGTCAAATTCAAAAACTCGTTGGTAAAGCCAATCAGGCCACGCGCCGGGATGCGGTATTCCAATCGCACGCGGCCACGTCCGTCCGGCTCCATATTGACCAGATCTCCCTTGCGCTCGCCCAGCGCCTGCATCACGCCGCCCTGGTGCTGCTCTTCGATGTCGGCAGTCACCAGTTCGATCGGCTCGTGGCGCACGCCAGCCACATCCCTGAACACGACGCGCGGCTTGGACACCGCCAGCTCAAACCCTTCACGGCGCATGTTTTCCAGCAAAATCGTCAGGTGCAGCTCGCCGCGGCCCATGACTTCAAAAATGCCTTCTTCGTCGGTTTCCTTGACGCGCAGGGCCACGTTGTGCTGCAGTTCCTTTTGCAGGCGGTCCCAGATCTGGCGGCTGGTGACGTACTTGCCTTCGCGGCCGGCCAGCGGGCTGGTGTTGACGCAAAAGTTCATGGTCAAGGTGGGTTCATCAACCTTGAGCATCGGCAATGGCGACGGGTTGACGGGGTCGGTAATGGTCACGCCAATGCCAATGTCGGTCAAGCCGTTGATCAGCACGATTTCACCGGGCCCGGCTTCAGTGGCCTGCACGCGCTCCAGTCCCTGGAACGTCAGCACCTGGTTGATGCGGCCCTTGACGGCCTTGCCGTCCGGACCTTCCATGACCACCACATCCATCATGGGCCTGATCGTGCCCTGGCTGATGCGGCCCACACCAATCCGTCCCACAAAGGTTGAAAAGTCGAGCGCGGAAATTTGCAATTGCAGAGGCGCGGCTGGGTCACCTGTCTGGGCCGGCACATGGTTGAGCACGGTATTGAACAGCGCCGACATATCGGGTCCCCACTGCTCACCCGGGACGCCCTCTTCCATCGAGGACCAGCCGTTGATGCCCGAGGCGTACACCACCGGAAAATCGAGCTGTTCGTCGGTGGCGCCGAGCTTGTCGAACAGGTCGAACGCGGCGTTGACCACGAAATCAGGACGCGCACCAGGCTTGTCCACCTTGTTCACCACCAGAATCGGTTTCAAGCCCAGAGCGAGCGCTTTCTTGGTCACAAAGCGCGTCTGGGGCATCGGGCCTTCCTGCGCATCGATCAGCAGCACCACGCCATCGACCATCGACAAGGCACGCTCCACTTCGCCGCCGAAATCGGCGTGGCCCGGGGTATCGACGATGTTGATGTGCGTGCCTTCCCAGGTCACGGCGCAATTCTTGGCCAGAATCGTGATGCCACGCTCTTTTTCGATGGCATTGTTGTCCATCACGGTGTCAACCACTTTCTCATGCTCGGCGAAGGTGCCGGACTGGCGCAGCAACTGGTCGACCATGGTGGTCTTGCCATGGTCGACGTGGGCAATGATGGCAATATTACGAATTTGTTTTTGACTCATGGTTGGCTTTCTGGGGACTTAAAAACGGTATCAGATGAATGTTGAAAAGAGGCTGGCGCTTACTGCGCGGCCATGGAAACTGACGTTAAATCTGAAAATGGACGCTGGGAAAGCCGCAAGATGTCCTCGATTTCGATGGGACTGAGCAGGCGCTGGGGAACCAGTTCGTCAGCGATGATTTGAGCCGAGCCTAAAAAGACAGCAGGTTCGCGGCCATGGACCTGTACCAGCGGCGCATCGTTTCCCCATTTCCCTCGACGGCGCAAGCCGCTTGAAAAGCGTCTGGCGTCATCGGCATCCAATGTGACAGAGGGATAGGCCGCCACCAGCGCCTGCGGCGCCAACAGGCAGGCCTCCCGCTCAGCCTCGCTCATGGCTTCCAGCGCCGCCAAGGTGACGCACTGGCTGGCTACAAATCCACCGGTGTCCAGCCGCCGCAGCAAGCCCAGATGCGCACCACAACCCAAGGCTTCGCCGATGTCTTCCCCCAGCGTGCGGATATAAGTCCCTTTGCTGCAGGTCACTATGATTTTAATAGCTAGTGGCGCCCGCTCGTCTTGCGCTAAAGCCATATTCAGCTTAAAAATAGTGACGTGCCGCGCCTCACGCTCCACATCGATGCCTTTGCGGGCATATTCGTACAGCGCCTTGCCATCCTTTTTCAGCGCCGAATACATGGGTGGAACCTGCGCCTGGGGGCCACAAAACCGTTGCGTGACGGCCTCTAGCATTGCGGAGGTGATCTCCGGCACAGGCCGGGTCTCAATGACCTCGCCTTCCGCATCAGCCGTAGTCGTCTTCTGGCCGAGCAGCAGCACCGCCTCATAGGTCTTGTCGGCGTCGAGCTGCAGCTGGCTGAACTTGGTGGCCGCCCCAAAGCACAGCGGCAGCACCCCGGTGGCCAGCGGATCAAGCGTCCCGGTGTGGCCGGCCTTGTCTGCCCGCAGAAGCCACTTGGCTTTCTGCAGCGCCTGGTTGCTCGACAAGCCCAGCGGTTTGTCGAGCAGCAGCACGCCATGAACGGGACGTCGCTGGACTTTCTGGCGATGCGATGAGGTTGGGGTCATAAGGCTCCGACAGGCTCTGCGCCGGGCCTGCCCGAACGCTGGTTGGCACCGTTGTCCCCGAACCTGTCAAAGGGGAACGGCGCGAACTCAGTCGTCCTGGGCGCGGGAAGACACCGCCTTGGCTATCAAGGCGTTCAGGTCAGCGGCTCGTTCGGTCGTTTGATCAAAATGGAAATGCAGGGTCGGCACGGTGTGCGTCATCAGCCGCTTGAACAGGCCGTTGCGCAGGAAGCCCGCAGCCTGATTGAGCGCGATTTCGCACTCTTTCGGGTCGCCGACCAGCACGCTGAAATAAATCTTGGCATGGGCGTAGTCGGGGGTGACCTCGACCGACTGAACCGTCACCATGCCGACGCGCGGGTCTTTCAACTCGCGGGCGATCAGTTCCGTCAGATCCCGCTGGATCTGATCGGCAACGCGAAAGCCGCGATTGGGAGTGGATGATTTTTTACGCATGAAATAAGAATCCGGAATTACAGTCCTGTACGAAACGCAGCAGCCCACCAGCCGAAGGGCTGATGGGGCGGCCGTTTCTTACAAGGTCCGGGCCACTTCCTTGATCTCGAAGAACTCCAGAATGTCGCCCACTTCAATGTCGTTGTAGTTCTTGACATTCAAGCCGCACTCGAAGCCTTCCTTGACTTCCCGTGCATCGTCCTTGAAGCGCTTGAGCGAGTCGAGTTCGCCGGTGTAGATGACCACGTTCTGGCGCAACAGGCGCAACCTGGCGGTGCGCCGGACCACGCCGGCAGTGACCATGCAGCCTGCGATCGAACCGATCTTGCTGACCTTGAACACCTGGCGAATCTCTGCATTGCCGATGATTTCTTCCTTCTTGTCAGGCGTCAGCATGCCGGACATGGCGGCCTTGAGCTCGTCCACAGCATCGTAAATGATGTTGTAGTAACGAATGTCAATGCCGTTGTTCTCCGCCTGCTTGCGTGCCTGTGCATCGGCACGGGTATTAAAGCCGATCAGCACTGCTTTCGATGCAATGGCCAGGTTGACATCGGACTCCGAAATACCGCCGACACCTGAGTACACCAGCTGAACCTTGACCTCCTCGGTCGAAAGCTTGAGCAGCGACTGCGCAAGCGCTTCCTGCGAGCCTTGGACATCGGCCTTGATGATGATGGGCAGCATCTTGACTTCGCCGGCATTGATGTCGGAAAACATGTTCTCCAGCTTGGACGCCTGCTGCTTGGCCAGCTTGGTATTGCGAAACTTGCCGGCGCGGTAGGTTGCGATTTCGCGCACCCGGCGCTCGTCGGTCATAACCATGAAGTCATCGCCTGCCTGCGGCACTTCCGTCAGACCCTGAATCTCGACCGGAATCGAAGGACCAGCGGTTTTGATCGGCTTGCCGTTTTCGTCCAGCATGGCGCGCACGCGGCCATAGGTCGACCCGGCCAGCACCACATCGCCCGCCTTCAGCGTGCCGGACTGGACCAGCACCGTGGCCACCGGGCCGCGCCCCTTGTCCAGGCGGGCCTCGATCACCAGGCCCTTGGCCATGGCATCAACCGAGGCTCGGAGTTCGAGCACCTCAGCCTGCAGCAGCACCTGTTCTAGCAACTCGTCAATGCCTGCACCGGTGTGAGCCGAGACAGGAACGAACGGCGAATCGCCGCCGAACTCTTCGGGCACAACGCCTTCAGTGACCAGTTCGCCCTTGACGCGCTCCATATTGATGCCGGGCTTGTCGATCTTGTTGATGGCGACGACGATCGGAACACCGGCAGCGCGTGCATGCTTGATGGCTTCGCGGGTCTGCGGCATCACGCCATCGTCGGCGGCGACCACCAGGATCACGATGTCGGTTGCCTGCGCACCACGGGCACGCATGGCAGTGAAGGCTTCGTGGCCCGGGGTATCCAGGAAGGACACCATGCCGCGCGGGGTTTCCACATGGTAGGCACCAATATGCTGGGTAATGCCGCCGGCTTCACCAGAAGCCACCTTGGCACGGCGAATGTAGTCAAGCAGCGAGGTTTTACCGTGATCAACGTGACCCATGACCGTCACCACCGGCGCGCGTGGCAACGCTTCGGCCTGCTGGCCCTGCACATCGTCGTCAGTGAACGCTTCCGGGTCATCCAGCGCGGCGGTGAGTGCCGTATGGCCCATTTCTTCCACCACGATCATGGCGGTATCCTGGTCCAGTGGCTGGTTGATGGTGACCATCTGGCCGAGTTTCATCAAATGCTTGATGACTTCGGAGGACTTGATGCTCATCTTGTGGGCAAGCTCTGAAACCGTGATGGTTTCGGGAACATGGACCTCAATCACCTTGAATTCGGTGGGCATCACAAAATTGGATTCGGGACGCACTTCACGACCCGAACTGCGCCGGCCACGCGGTCCGGCGCGGAAATTGCCACGGCCAGGAACAACCGGTGCGCCACGGCTTGGAATGCCCTTCTTCTTGGCCGCATCGTCTTTCCAGGTCGAGGACAGGTTCTCCGACTTGACTTCCTTCTTGCCGGCCGCACCCGGAGCAGCCGCCACCGCAGGCGCGGCACCCGGGGCGCCAGGTTTGGCTGCGCCAGGCACAACCACCGGCTTGTGCAAAGTGCCTTTCATCGCGACCTTCGGGTCCACATGCGGAACCAGGACACGCTTGGGTGCAGACAACATGGCGCGAATGCCAGCCGCTTCGGCCTCAGCCTTGCGCCGTCGCTCCTGCAGATCCACCGCCTTGGCGGCATCCGCCTGGAATTCAGCCGTTGCTTTTGCCTTGGCGGCAGCCTGCACGTTGGCGGTTTCTGCAGCCTTGGCGGTTGCAGCTTCCGCGGCTTTGTTGCTCTTTTCTGCGGCAGCCGTATCCATTGCGTTTTGTGCTTCCACGGTGACCGCTGGCGCTTTGGGGGCGGCCGGCGCGGGCTTGAAAATTTTGCCAATCGTCGGCTTCGCCTTTTTTGCGGCTTCCGCAGCCAAAGCAGCCGCTTGTGCAGCCGCCTCGGCCTGCACAGCCGCCTCGGCCTGGGCTTTTTGCGCAGCCTCTTCACGTTCCCGCTCGCGGGCGGCTTCCTGAGCCGCCTGCTCATCACGCAAACGTCGCTTTTCCGTCAACTCGGCTTCCTGGCGTCGCAGCAGCTCGGCATGGCGGCTCGCCTCTTCTTCCCGGCGAACCAGTTCGGCATCCTCGGCAGCCTGCGCCGAAGACACAGCAGCCGATGACGCATGCACTTCTTCAGCAGGCAAGTCAGCTTCGTCTTCACGCCTGACGAAAGTACGCTTTTTGCGCACTTCGACCTGAATGGTGCGGGCTTTACCCGTGGAGTCGGCCTGCTTGATTTCAGAAGTCGACTTCTTCACCAGCGTGATCTTCTTGCGATCGGCCGCAACGGTGCCATGGCTGGCATGAAGGTAGCCAAGCAGCTTTTGCTTGTCGGACTCCGACAAGGGATCGCTGGCCTGCGATTTGGGAACACCTGCGCTGGTCAATTGCTCGATCAGCGTAGCGGGAGATTTATTCAATTCAGCTGCGAATTCAGCGACGGTAGTGGTACTGGACATATTTTATTTTCCTGACGGGCCTCCATGATCATTGCTCTTGGGCCGCTGCGGATGCAGCGGCTTTGCCAGCGTCATCGGTAAACCAATGGGCGCGTGCAGTCATGATCAGGGCTTTGGCCTCGTCCGCAGACTGGCCGGTTATTTCGGTAAGCTCATCCACGGCCAGATCGGCCAGGTCGTCGCGGGTGGCAACACCCGCTGCTTTAAGTTTGTCTATCAGCTCTGGCGTCAAGCCTTCAACGTCATGCAGATTCTGCGAAACGCCGCCGACATTTTCTTCCAGGGCGATCTCCATTGTCAAAAGCGCGTCTTTGGCACGGGTGCGCAATTCGTTGACGGTGTCTTCATCGAAGGACTCGATCTCCAGCATTTCCTGCAGCGGCACGTAAGCGACTTCTTCGAGGCTAGTAAACCCTTCGGCAATCAGAATATCGGCGATTTCCTCATCCACGTCGAGCTTTTCCATGAACAGCTTGCGGCTGGTATCCGTTTCATTGGCCTGCTTCTGGGCGGACTCGTTGGCATCCATGATGTTGATCTTCCAGCCCGTCAACTCCGAAGCCAGGCGCACATTCTGGCCGCCTCGGCCAATCGCAATCGCCAGGTTTTCCTCGTCCACCACGACATCCATGGCATGCCGCTCTTCATCGACGACGATGGATGAGACGTTGGCCGGTGCCAGTGCGCCAATCACGAACTGGGCTGGATCTTCGCTCCACAGCACGATATCGACGCGTTCACCGGCGAGTTCGTTGGTCACGCCATTGACACGGGTGCCACGCACACCCACGCAGGTGCCAATAGGATCCACCCGCTTGTCATGCGACAACACGGCGATCTTGGCACGAGAACCGGCATCACGGGCGCATGATTTAATTTCCAGCAGGCCTTGCTCGATTTCAGGAACTTCCTGACGGAAAAGCTCGACCATGTACTCAGGCGCGGTGCGCGACAAAATAATCGGCGCCCCGCGCAGGGTGGTGTCGACTTCCATGATCATGGCACGCACGCGGTCGCCGGTTCGCAGGTTTTCCTTCGGGATCATGTCGGTGCGACGCAAGCGGCCTTCCACCCGGCCTGACTCGACAATCAAGTCGCCCTTGTCCATGCGCTTGACCGTGCCGACAAAAATCTTGTCACCGCGTGACATGAAGTCGTTGAGCAGCATCTCGCGCTCGGCATCGCGAATTTTTTGCAGAATGACCTGTTTGGCGGCTTGCGCGCCAATGCGTCCAATCGGCAAGCTCTCGACCGGCTTTTCAATAAAGTCGCCTTCCTCGATGTCAGCGATTTCATCTCTGGCATCAGTCACCAGCTCTTCAGCTTCGGGATTCTGCAGTCCAGCCTCATCGGCCACCACCAGCCAGCGGCGGAAGGTCTCGTAATTACCGCTGTCACGGTCCACCGCAACGCGAATATCCACACCATCGGGATAGACCTTTTTGGTAGCCGAGGCAAGCGCAAGCTCAACAGCACCGAACACCACATCACGTTCAACGTTTTTTTCACGCGAGATAGCATCAACCAGCATCAACAGTTCGCGATTCATTTCACAAGCCTGCCTTTCTAAATTATTTGTTAATGGATTTATCAGCAGCAGCCTTGGGCCTGCGACCCTTGAAATCAACCACAGGCGCTAGACGCGCGTGCTGGATTTCATCCAATGTGAAGCCAAGCGCTTGGAGTGGCGCAGGAATCCGTTTTTTACTAATTTTCTGGCCAGGCTTGACGGCGGGCTCATCACTCCAGACGATCTGCCAGCCCGACTTACCTGCTGCTGGTTCGGCTCGCTCCAGAGTGCCGCGGAATTTCTTGCGACTGGCCGAGATGGTCGAGCCCGCACTGGCTGCCGCTCCAATGGGTGCCTTGAGCGTGATGTCTATCAGCTCGCCGGCAAAGCGTTCAAAATCTTTTTCATTTCTCAACGGCCTGTCAATTCCTGGGGAACTGACCTCAAGCCGGGCATACTCCGCACCCTCGACCTCAAGGACAAACTGCAACTGACGCGTGACTTTTTCACAGTCTTCGGCATTGATGAACTGCTCGGCCTCCGCCACATAAGGCATGTCAATCGTGACACGCAACAAGCCGCCGCTCGTGCGCTCGACCTCTACCAGTTCGTATCCCAGGCCGGTTACCGTTTGCTCAATTGTCTCTTGCAAAGCCATTCAGTCTTTCGTTCCTTCTTTGTCACTGTGTTGCCGGGTGCAAAAACAAACGCCCAAAAAAAATGGGCGGTGAAACCCCGCCCATTTGGTCGTGTGAAGCGCGTATTCTAGCCCAGATTGCGCTGCATTGCAACAATTTTAATGCCTGAAACAGTGTTGAACAACCAAAGGGCAACCGGTTGGCAGACCGGTTAATCCTGGGCCACCAGAATTTGCGTATACGGATGGCGCGGATGATCCAGCACTTGCAGCACCGTGCCCGATTCAACAACTTCGCCGTCCTTCATCACCATCACCTCATGGGCCATGGCGCGGATTACTTGAATATCGTGGGTAATGAGCAGGTAGCTCAAGCCACGCTCGCGCTGCAGCCGCTGCAAAAGCGTCAGCACCTGTTTTTGAATGGTGACGTCCAGCGCGCTGGTGGGCTCGTCCAGTACCAACAAAGCAGGGTTGATGATGAGCACCCGTGCAATCGCCAATCGCTGACGCTGGCCACCGGAAAACTCATGCGGATACCGCCGCAGCAAGCCTGGAAACTGTGCCTCCGTCATGCCCACATCTTCCAGGGACTGCTCAACGCGCAGCCTCCTTTCGGTCTGGCTCAGCAAAGGTTCATGCACCCGCAGGCCCTCTTCCACAATCGCCTCGACCGTCATGCGGGGCGACAGTGACGAAAACGGATCCTGGAAAACCACCTGAACGGCGCGGCGCAGGGCTTTGTTGCTGGCCGCCTGCCGGCTCCAGGATCGCCCGGCGGCCTGCAACTGGCCGGAAAAAGGCAGCAGCCCAAGGCTGGCCAGCGCCAGCGTTGACTTGCCCGAGCCTGATTCGCCAACGATACCAAGCGTTTTTCCAGGAGGGACAGTGAAAGTCGCATCCTTGACGGCAACGAATTCGCTCTTGCCGAACCAGCCCCTCAGCCCTGGGAGGGCCACCGGGTAGGCGACCCGCAAGTGGTTGGCCTGCAAGACGGCCGCTGCAACCACGGGCGAACTCGCACTGGCCACGTCCCGCTCCGGCTTGCTGTCGATCAGCTTGCGGGTGTAGGGATGCTCGGGCTTGGCAAACACGTCTTCTACCGTTCCCTGCTCCACTAGATGGCCGTTTTCCATGACGGCGATGCGGTGGGCAAAACGGCGCACCAGGTTGAGGTCGTGGGTAATCAGGAGGACGGCCATGCCAGTGCGCTGTTGCAGTTCGCTCAGCAGGTCTAGAATCTGGCCGCGCAGGGTGACGTCCAGGGCCGTGGTCGGTTCGTCGGCCAGCAGCAGTTTGGGGCTGCACGCCAACGCCATGGCGATCATGGCGCGCTGGCGCTGGCCGCCCGACAGCTGGTGAGGAAAAGCCCTGGCTCGCCGCTCAGGCTCTGCAATACCGGTATCTGCTATTAGTTTAATAGCTGCCTGCGCAGCCTGCGCCTTCGCTAGACCCTGTTTTAGCTGTACAACTTCGGCAATCTGGTCGCCGATGGTGAACAATGGGTTGAGCGCCGTCATGGGCTCCTGGAAAATCATGGCGATGTCGCGGCCACGAATGCCAAGCAATGCGCGTTCGGGCAGCGACAGAAGATTGCACTGTCCCTCGGGTCCGTCGAAATTGGCTTGTCCACTGATGGAAGCACCTTGAACCAGCCGCAACAGGCTCAGCGCAGTCACTGTCTTACCAGAACCTGATTCGCCAACCAAAGCCAGTTTTTCACCAGGCGCGATAGAAAAATTGATGCCGCGCACCACTTCCTTGCCCGCAAAGGCCACCCGAAGGTCTATGACATCGAGAAGCGGCTGGCTCACTCATCCACCTTTCGCGGGTCCAGCGCATCCCGCAGGGCATCGCCCATGAAGGTCAGCAGTAGCAAGGTGATTACCAGCACGGCAAAAGTCGACAGCGAAATCCACCACGCATCGATGTTGGCCTTGCCCTGGCTCAGCAGTTCGCCCAGGGAAGGTGTGCCGGGCGGCACGCCCAGGCCGAGAAAGTCCAGCGATGTGAGGGCCAGGATCGCCGCGCTCATGCGAAAAGGCAGGAACGTCACTACAGGCGTGAGACTGTTAGGCAAAATGTGCCGCCACATGATCTGCAAGTTACCGACCCCCAGCGCTTTTGCCGCCCGCACGTAATCCATCTGGCGATTTCTTAAAAACTCGGCCCGCACATAGTCGGACAAGCCCATCCACCCGAACAGGCTGAGCAGCAGCAGCAGCAATGCCACGCTGGGCGCAAACATGGCGCTGAAAATGATCAACAGATACAGCTCGGGCATCGAGCCCCATATCTCGATAAAGCGCTGGGCGATCAAGTCTGTCTTGCCGCCCGCATAACCCTGGACGGCGCCCGCGATCACGCCCATCACCACGCCGGTAACGGTCAGTGCCAGGCCAAACAGCACGCTCAGGCGAAAGCCGTAGATCAGCTGCGCCAGCAAATCACGGCCTCGGTCATCGGTGCCGAACAGGTTGTCTCGGGAAGGCGCGGAAGGATTGGGATCCTTGGCGAAATAGTTGATGGTGCGTGGCCCGTACGGATTGGGTGGATAGAGGGCCCAGTTGCCGCCCTGCGTCAAGCGCGTCTGGATAAACGGATCCAGGTAGTCCGCAGGCGTGTCGAAGTCGCCCTCGAAGGTTTTTTCGGAATAGTCTTTCAATATGGGGAAGTACAGCTCGCCCCGGTAGCGGACCACGAGGGGTTTGTCGTTGGACAGCACCTCGGCAAACAGGCTGAGCACCACGAGCAGGCAAAAAAGCACCAGGCTCCAGTAGCCCAGGCGATTGCGACTGAAGCGTTGCCAGGCACGGCGGGAAGGCGAGATTGAAGCCCCCACGCTTGTCGCTTCGCGTACTGCGCTGCCCCCCGAGGGGGCCGCTGCGCCTGCGGCCCGGCTAAGCCGGTTCCGCGGCCCTGGCTGGGATAAGGCGGCGGTGGCGCCTTCAGGTCCAGGGTGGCGAACGCTGAATGAGGCAGTGGCGCCTTCAGGTTCCGGGGGGGAAATGCTGGCTGAATCAATCGAATTTGACACGAGGATCCACCCACACATAGCAAAGATCGCTGATCAGCTTGGTAAGCAGGCCGATCAGGGTGAACAGGTACAAGGTGCCCAGCACCACCGGGTAATCGCGCCGGATCACGCTTTCATAGCTGAGCAAGCCCAGCCCGTCGAGGGAAAAAAGGGTTTCAATCAGCAGCGAGCCCGTGAAAAATGCGCCGATGAACGCTGCCGGAAACCCCGTGATGATGGGAATCAGGGCATTGCGAAATACATGCTTCCACAGCACCTGCCGTTCGCTTAAGCCCTTGGCCCGGGCGGTCAGCACATACTGCTTGCGGATTTCCTCCAGAAACGAGTTTTTGGTCAGCACGGCGGTCACGGCAAAACTGCCCAGCACCATCGCAATGACGGGCAGCGTGATATGCCAAAGGTAGTCGGTGATGCGCGCCCCCCAGCCCAGCGTTTCCCAGTTGGGCGAGGTCAGGCCACGCAGTGGAAACCACTGCAGCTGCCCGCCAAACACCACCAGCAGCGCCACACCGAGCACAAATCCCGGAATCGCGTAGCCGACCAGCACCACCAGCGTGGTAACCACATCGAACCGGCTGCCCGCCCTGACCGCCTTGGCCACGCCAAGCGGAACAGCAATCAGGTAGCTGATGAAAAATGTCCACAGCCCCAGGCTGACGGAGACCGGCAGCTTTTCCTTGACCAGTTCCCAGACATCCTTGTGCTGGTAGAAGCTGTTGCCCAAGTCAAAGCGGGCAAAGCGGCTCAGCATCTGGAAAAACCGTTCATGCACCGGCTTGTCAAACCCATACAGCGCCTTGATTTCCGCGATGCGCTCGGCATCCACGCCCTGCCGGCCGCGGTAGCCGGCGCCGCTGCTGGCGGCCCGCTCGCCGCCCGAATCGCGGCCTTGAAGCTGCGCGACCATCTGCTCCACCGGCCCGCCCGGCACGAACTGCACCATGGCGAAGGTCAGCAGCAGCACGCCGAACAAGGTCGGAATCATCAGCAGCAAGCGCTTGAGGATGTAGCTTGCCATGGTCAATTGAGCCGTTTCGATGAATAGGAAACCCAAGCCACAACCGCACCAGTTCCATGCCAGTCAGGGCCGTGGAACCGGCTTAGCCGGGCCACAGGCGCAGCGGCCCCCTCGGGGGGCAGCGCAGTACGCGAAGCGACAAGCGTGGGGGTCATCTACTCCACCAGGTGCTCATGGCCCAGGTGTCTGGCTGGTAATACGGCGGAATGGTGGCCGGCAGCACGAAGCCGGCCGGCCGGTAGCCAATCAGGAAAGCGTCGCCGTAGTACTGCGGCACCGAGTAGTAGCCGTGGGTCAGCACGCGGTCCAGCGCCCGCATGGCGGTGCCGAGTTCGGGACGGGTCTTTGCGGTCACCACCTTCTGCAGCAGGGCATCGACCGCCGGGTCGGCAATTCCCCATACATTCGAAGCGCCGGGTGTTGTCGCGGCCTTCGATCCGAACAGCTCCAGCAGTTCGCCGCCCGGCGCGGTGCTGCCGGGCACGCGCAATGTGGTGATGTCGAAATCGAACGCATCCATCTTCTGCTTGCCCAGTGAAAAGTCGACGATGCGGTAAGTCATCGTGATGCCCAGCTTCTCCAGCGCTTTCTGGAACGGGCCGACGATACGCACCAGCGAAGGCTGATCGTTCAAGAACTCCATCGTGAACGCATCCCCCCGGGCATTGCGCAGCGCGCCATCACGGTAGGTCCAGCCGGCTTCGCGCAGCAGCGCCTGCGCCTGGCGCAGGTTGTCGCGCAGGCTGCCAGGCGGGGTCGTGCTGGGCGACAAGGGAACCGGGCCGAAGACCTCGGGCTGGAGCTTGGCGCGCAAGGGTTCCAGCAACGCCAGCTCGTCAGGCTGGGGCAGGCCTTCGGCATGAAAATCACTGTTGGGAAAGTAACCGTTGACGCGCTTGTACAGCCCGTAGAACAGCTGCCGGTTCATCCATTCGAAATCCATTGCCAGGCCAATCGCCTTGCGCACCCGCACATCCTGGAACTGGGGCCTGCGCAGATTGAAGACATAGCCCTGGAAGTCGCCGGGGTTTCGATTTGCAAAGGCGCGCTTGACGAGTTCGCCCGAAGTGAACTGCTTGCCGGTGTACTGGCGCGCCCAGTTGCGCGAGATGAATTCGCGCATGAAGTCAAACTCGCCCGCCTTCAGGCCTTCAAACCGCGAGGTTTCATCCAGGTAGATCTTGAAGCTGATGCGGTCGAAATTGAACTGGCCCTTTCGGGTCGGCAAATCACGCCCCCAATAGCCCGGATCGCGGACATAAGTGATGTCGCGTCCCATCGCCGGGCTAGCAACTTTGTAAGGACCCGAACCGATCGGGACTTCCGACACGATCTTGTCAAAAGCCTTGGCCTGGCCATTGACCTTGCCCCAGTCGCGGCTGAAGATGGGCATTCCGCCCACCACCAGCGGCAGCTCGGGGTTGGGCGTCAGGAAATCGAAGCGCACTTCCCGCTCCGACACCACTGTCGCAGCCTTGACTTCGGCATAGATCGTTCGGTATTGCGGCGCGGCCAGCTTGCCGGTGAGCTGGGTGAAGGCATGCACCACATCGGCCGCCAAAACCGGCGCACCATTGTGAAAACGCGCCTTTTCATTGAGCCGAAACGTTGCCGACAGCTTGTCGGGCGCCACCACCACGTCATCGGCCAGCAAGCCGTAGGCGGTGGTCGGCTCCTCCGAATTCCCGGTCAGCAAGCTTTCGACCAGCAAGATGCCGAGCCCGTACGGGGCGGTGCCGCGCAAGGTAAAGGGGTTGAATTTGTCGAAGTTGCTGGGCCGCGTGGGCGGCACCATGCGGATTTCGCCGCCTTTGGGCGCGGCCGGGTTGACATAGTCGAAATGCGTGAAGCCAGGCGGATACTTGACATCGCCAAATTGCGCATACGCATGCGCTGCCTGGCTGGCTGGCGCCCAACACGCCATGCACACCGCTGTCCAGGCCGGTAAAAAAATCAAATCCCGCATGCGACAATTCTGCACTACTTGAGTCAGCGGCCTTTGGCAGACCACGGGCCCACAACCCCGTCCTCCGCACAAGACGGCCGCCGCAATACACGCACACACTGGAGTTTCAAAAAATGGGTTTTCTTGCTGGCAAAAAATTGTTGATCACGGGCGTGTTGTCCACCCGTTCCATCGCTTATGGCATCGCCAAGGCCTGCCATGCACAGGGCGCCGAACTGGCTTTCAGCTATGTTGGCGACCGGTTCAAGGACCGCATCACCGAGTTTGCAGCAGACTTTGGCTCCAGCCTTATTTTCGACTGCGATGTCGGCTCTGACGAGCAGATCGACAAGCTGTTTGCCGATCTGGCCCAGACCTGGCCGACCTTTGACGGCTTTGTCCACAGCATCGGGTATGCGCCGCGCGAGGCCATCGCCGGCGACTTTCTGGACGGCCTGTCGCGTGAAAATTTCAGAATTGCCCAGGACATCAGTGCCTACAGCTTTCCGGCCATGGCCAAGGCCGCCCTGCCCTACCTCAACGAAAAGTCAGCCTTGCTGACGCTGACCTACCTGGGCTCCCAGCGCACAATTCCCCACTACAACACCATGGGCCTGGCCAAGGCCAGCCTGGAAGCGTCGGTGCGCTACCTGGCCGAATCGCTCGGCCCCAAGGGCATGCGCGTCAACGGCCTGAGCGCCGGCCCGATCAAGACGCTGGCGGCCAGCGGCATCAAGGACTTCGGCAAGCTGCTGGGCATGGTGGCGGCCGCATCGCCCATGCGCCGCAACGTGACGATCGAGGACGTGGGCAATGTCGCGGCTTTTCTGCTGAGCGACCTGGCCTCCGGCGTGACGGCCGAGATCAGCTATGTGGACTGCGGCTTCAATGCCACTGCGGGCGCCAGCCGCGACAGCGAATCGGTCGCCTGATTCAAGCTGAATTTTGAAAATATTTAAGTAAAATTGGCCTGTAGCGCACTACCCAGCTGCGTAGTTAGCTATTAATTTTATAGCAAAATAAAAATCTCAACATGCAGCGGCGCGCCCTCCTGTCCCTGATCGCCTTGGCGCTGGCGGGGGCGCGGTTGCCAGCGGAGGCTGCCGCGCCGGCCGTCATGCTGGCCAATGTGTACCGTCCGGGCATGTTGCTGGCTGACTACTGGGTGAGCGAGAAGTACGATGGCGTGCGCGGCTACTGGGATGGCCAGGCGCTCTGGACACGTGGCGGCGAGCCGGTGGTGGCCCCCGGCTGGTTCACCGCCGGTTGGCCCAAAATGGCCATGGACGGCGAACTCTGGGCCGGCCATGGACAGTTTGCCAAGGCAGTCTCCACCGTGCGCCAGCAAGCGCCAAGCGATTCAGCCTGGCGCGCCATGCGTTTCATGGTGTTCGACCTGCCCGCGCATGGCGGCAGCTTTAACGAGCGGATTCCGGTGCTCAACGGCGTGGTCACCCGCATTGACCAGCCCTGGGTCCAGGCGGTGCTGCAGTCCAAGGTGGCCAATCCGCAGGCGCTTCAGGCCTTGCTGCTGAAAACCGTGAGAAACGGGGGTGAAGGGCTGATGCTGCATCGCGGGACTTCGCTCTACAAAGGCTTGCGAAGCGACGACCTGCTCAAGTTCAAAACCCATGAAGACGATGAAGCCCGTGTGGTGGCGCACCTTCCGGGCCAGGGAAAGTACAGCGGCAAGCTGGGGGCGCTGCTGGTCGAGATGCCGCCCCTCGCAGGCCGGCCGCCGCAGCGCTTCAAGCTGGGCACCGGTTTCAGCGATG
>JAQGLT010000022.1 GCA_028292745.1 Polaromonas sp.
GCTGCACGCCGCCGCCCAGTTCGGCGGCCGCGTCCAGCAGCTGGCGGGCAATCTCGGCCTTGCGCTGGGCAAAGCTGGCGATCACCGCGCCGTCGATTTCCATCGTCACCGCGTAGCTGTCGGCGTCCTTGAGCACCACCGGGCGGGCAGCCGCCTCGAAGCGGTGGCCGTGGGTGGTGTTGCCGGCCTTCAGGCCCAGCACCTTGACCGGCACCACCGTGCTGCCGTGCAGCGCGACCAGCCCGTGCGCCGGACGCACGAAGTTCACGCTGGTCCAGCCGGGCAGCTCGCAGTCGGTTTCCAGCTGGTAGCTCATGACCTTCGGGATCGGCAGCTTGGCAATGGCTTCTTCCAGCGCCTTTTGCAGGCCGGCGTCCAGCGTCGCGCCCGTCGCCAGGCTGTCGTAGAACAGCGCTTCGGCCTTGCCGTCGGGCGCGCGTTGCAGCGCGGCGACGGCCGCCAGCGGGTCGGACACGTCGGCGCCCAGCGCCTGCAGCCTTTTGAGCAGCGCGGGCGTGGCCCCGCCTTCGGCATTCAGCCCGACCGACACCGGCATGAGCTTTTGCCGCACGGCCTTGTCGTCGGCCTTGCGCCAGACGTGGCTGATGTGCGCGGCCAGCCGGCGCGGCGAGGCATACGCCGTGACGACCGATTCAGCGCCGGCCAGCCCCAGCGACTTGAGTTGCTCGGCCAGCATGCCGGCGAAAGCGTCGCCCAGCTTTTTCAGCGCCTTGGGCGGCAGTTCCTCGACAAACAGTTCGACCAGCAGGTTGTGGGTGGTCATGGCTCAGGCGCCCTTCTTCGTCGTTGCTGTTGTTGTTTTTGTCATCTGCTCCACCCATTCGCGCGGCGCCATCGGGAAGCCCAGGCGTTCGCGGCTTTCAAGATAGCTCTGCGCCACCAGGCGCGACACATTGCGGATGCGGCCCATGTAGGCGGCGCGCTCGGTCACGCTGATCGCGCCGCGCGCGTCCAGCAGATTGAAGCTGTGCGCGGCTTTCAACACCTGCTCGTAGGCTGGCAGGGCGAGCTGCTGCTCGATCAGGTGCCGGGCCTGCCTTTCATGCGCGGTGAAGGCGGTGAACAGGAAATCGGCGTCGGAATGCTCGAAGTTATAGGTCGATTGCTCGACCTCGTTCTGCTTGTACACGTCGCCGTAGGACAGGCCGTTGGTCCAAGTCAGGTTGTACACGTTGTCCACACCCTGCAAATACATCGCCAGGCGCTCCAGGCCATAGGTGATCTCGCCGGTGGCGGGCCGGCAGTCAATGCCGCCGACCTGCTGGAAGTAGGTGAACTGGGTCACCTCCATGCCGTTGAGCCAGACTTCCCAGCCCAGGCCCCAGGCGCCCAGCGTCGGGTTTTCCCAGTCATCTTCCACAAAGCGGATGTCGTTTTTCTTCAAATCAAACCCCAGCGCCTCCAGTGAACCCAGGTACAGCTCCAAAATATTGGCAGGCGCCGGTTTCAGCACCACCTGGTACTGGTAATAGTGCTGCAGGCGGTTTGGGTTTTCGCCGTAGCGGCCATCTTTTGGTCGGCGGCTCGGCTGCACATAGGCCGCCTTCCACGGCTCCGGACCCAGCGCTCTTAAAAACGTGGCGGTGTGCGAAGTCCCGGCGCCGACTTCCATGTCATAGGGCTGCAAGAGCGCGCACCCCTGATCGGCCCAATAGGACTGGAGCTTCAAAATAATTTGCTGGAAGGTGAGCATAGGAGTTAGGTGATGACCAGAACGCGGTGCCCGAGCATGCCGGGCGCAAGGGCGGCGCGGCAGGGGTTGACTCATCGGCAAAGCGATTATTTTACGCGGCGGCAATGCCGGCTAAAACGCAAAACGCCGATGACGCAGGCCAGGCGGCCTGCCGGGCACCGGGCGGCCGCACGGATTGTTCAGCTGCGGCGCCGCACCAGCAAGGCAAGGACTGGCAGCGTCAGGCCCAGCAGCCACAGCGGCCACAACCCGAAGCGACCAACCCACCAGGCATAGGGGGTGATGCCGCTGCGGCCATAAACATCGCCCGCCAGTGCGCCCCGCGTATGGCGCGGCAGTGCGTGGGTGACTTCGCCCCGGTGGTTGATGATGGCGGTGGCGCCGGTGTTGGTCGCACGGATCATCGGCCGGCCGAATTCGAGCGAGCGCATGCGTGAGATCTGCAGATGCTGGTCGATGGCCAGGGTATTGCCGAACCAGCCAATATTGCTGAGGTTGACGAAAATTGTCGGCGCCTGCGCCGGATCAACGAACCGTGCCCCCAGTTCCTCGCCAAACAGGTCTTCATAGCAGATGTTGGGCGCCAGCCGCTGGCCCTGCCAGGCAAATGACGGCTGGCCGACCGCGCCGCGGTTGAAGTCGCCCAGGGGGATATGCATCAGGTCAAGAAACCACTGGAACCCGGGCGGAATGACCTCGCCAAAAGGCACCAGGTGGTGCTTGTCATACCGGTAGGGGAGCGGCAAGGCAGGCGCTGCCGAGGGGCCAGGCGGCGCAGCGGCCGCAAGGGCGGCGGGGTCGGGCTTGAGGCCGACCACGGAATTGGAGTAGCCCGAAGCGTAGTCGCCCAGCGGCAAACCGATCAGCGCGGCCTGGTCGCCCGTGGCAAACCGCGCCTGCAAGGCCTGCCAATACCCTTCGGGCAGCTGCTGCGGCAATAAAGGAAGGGCGGTTTCTGGGGCCACCACCAGCGCGGCCCGGGCGTCGCGTAATTGTTCGCCATACCAGCGCAGGGCCGTGACCACGCCGGTGCCGGCGTCGAACTTTTCGTCTTGCGGAATATTGCCTTGCAGCAGCAAGACCGACAGCGGGTGGGCAAGGGCCGGGTCGGGCTCGCTGCTGCCGACGTTGTAGACCGGCAGCCAGGCGACCGCGGCGCCCAGCACCGTGCCCAGCAGCGCAGCCCGCCAGCGGGTCTGGGGGGCCAGCAGGCAAAACACCAGCCAGGCGGCCAGCATCGCGGCGGCGAAGGTCAGGCCATGCACGCCGATCCAGGCGGCAAGGGGCCGCGCCCAGCCGTCCACGTGGGCGTAACCACCCTCGCCCCACGGAAAGCCGGTGAACAGCTGGACCCGGGCCAGTTCGGCCAACAGCCACACCGATGCGAAAAACAAAGCGCGCAGCACGGGCCGTGCCGGCGCCAGCGCCACGAACACCCCCCCGGCGGCCGCGTAATACAGGCCGAGCGCGGCGGACAGCAGCACGATCGCCAGCACGGTCAGCGGCGCGGCGAGCCCGCCATAGACATGCAGCGAAATAAAGAGCCACCAGAACGTGGCGCATTGCATGACAGTGGCAAACAGGCCGCCCAGCCAGGCGCCCCGCTGCCAGGAGCGCGCGCCGTCCAGCTGCCCCGCCAGAAGGCCCAGGGCCAGCAGTTGCAGCCAGCCCACTGGCTGGCCCTGCTCCAGGCCCAGCAGCGTGCCGAAGGAAAAAGGCCAGGCCATGCTGGCTGCATGGGCGCATCCAGCTACTAAAACAATAGCAAACTGCAGCCATGCCAAGCGATTGGCCTGGGGCCTGGCGCCTGAGCGGTGGCCTGAAGGCCCGAAGCGGATGGACGCTGAGGCGCTCATGCGGCCCATTGCCCGCGGCAGGTGAGCGGCCTTGTCACGAGGCTTCGGCCACCTGGGTCGCCGCCGGCGACACCTTGAACCAGCGCACCGCGCCGCCCTTGGTGTGCAGCACGGTGAACTGCAGCCCGGCCAGTGCGTAATGCTCGCCGCGCTTGGGCACATGGCCCATTTCATGCGCGACCAGCCCGCCAATGGTTTCAAAGTCGGTTTCCGGCAGCAGTACGTCGAATGACTCGTTGACCCGCTCGATCGACGTGTCGCCGCTGACGCGGTAGGTGTGGTCGGTCAGGGCAAAGATGTCGCCGGCGTCTTCGGCAATGTCGAATTCATCTTCGATCTCGCCGACGATCTGCTCCAGCACGTCTTCGATGGTGATGAGGCCGGCCACCCGTCCGAACTCGTCAATGACGACCGCCAGGTGGTTGTGGTTGCCGCGGAATTCGCGCAGCAGCTCATTGAGCCCCTTGCTTTCGGGAACGAACACGGCCGGGCGCAGCAGCGCCCGGATATTGAGTTCGGGCGCGCGCTGCAGCTTCAGCAGATCCTTGGCCATCAGGATGCCGATGATGTTTTCTTTTTGGTCTTCGTAGACGGGAAAACGCGAATGGGCGGTGTCGATGACAAGGTGCAGCAATTCATCGAAGGGCGCGTTGATGTTGACAAGGTCCATGCGGGGCGCGGCCACCATGACATCGCCGGCCGTCATGTCCGCCATGCGGATGACGCCTTCGAGCATTTCCCGGCTTTGCTGGCCAATCACATCGTTGTCCTGGGCTTCCACCAGGGTTTCGATCAGCTCATCCTTGGAGTCCGGACCGGGGTGGAGCATTTCAGCGAGCTTTTGCAAAAAGCCGCGTTTGTCTTCCGTTTTGGAAGACCGACTGGGGGGAACATCGGACACGTGAGGGCGGTCGGTAGTGAAGAAGCGGCCTAGGATAGCCGAAATTCCCGAGGCGCCGGGGGCATGGGTAACCCGACCCCAAAGTACAGCAGACACTGCTTTGTCAAAGGCGGCGCAAAACCATGCCGATGCCAGGCAGGCATCGCTCTTTCCTGCAAATGAAAGTCAGACGTCTTGAATGCCGGGGCCAGCGCGGGCCGGGCCCTCCGCTCCGATCGCCCAGGGTTACATCTGCATGCGGTCGCGGCTGCCGCTGACCCCGCGCCGCACTTCCTGCAGCATGTCCAGGAAGCTCCAGAACTGACGGGCCTGCACCTTGAGGCGGTAATCGGTTTGCGCAATCTGCTCATCAAGCAAGGCCGTCACGCGGGAGTCGATGTCGGCGGGCAGCAGCTTGAGATAGGCTTGGCTCTCGGAGCCGTCGCGCGCCACCGCGGCGCCCGCCTTGCGGGCAATGGCGAGCATGGCAGTGTTTTCGCTCAGCGCATGGATGAACATCATCTGCACGCCTTCATTGCGCGCATGCATCATCGCCCGGTCGAACAGGCGCGCGCCGTAGCCCCGGCCGCGCGCATGGGCCAGCACCGACACGCCGAATTCAGCGCAACTCTGCAGCGCAGGGTCTATCGAAAAAGCCAGGTGCGCCATCGCAATCAGCTCAAGCTTGCGGTTGTAGATGCCGAAAATCTCGTCGCGCTCGAAATTGAGCCCGTCCACATAGCGCCTGACCTGCTCGTCATTGGCGGCGTAGCCAAAGCGCAGGTAGCGGTCGTGCGGACTGAGCGTGAGCAGGTGCGTGGCGATGCGTTCGCCGTGGCTGGGGCCGATGGAGCGGATCGGGACGATCACGGACGGCCGAGCGCCGGGTGCAAAAGGAGCAGCGACAGCGCTGGAGGACAACGCATCGTCCTGGGCGGACAGGCGAAAAAATTCTCTGCTCGCGTTGAAAGAGGCCTTTAAAAGGGTGCCGGGAGTAACCATGGGTGCAATATAAGGGTTATCCCTCGAGAAGTCGTTCCATGCTTGAAAGCCCCTAGAGTGTCCCGACAGCCTTGAATGCTAGTCAAAAGTGCCTCTGGCGCAATGTGGGCAAGGGTTAATAGCTATTAAATTAATAGTTAAAAATCCGTTGAGGAGCAAATAATGTTGCAGCGCAGCAACGTGCTTTTGACTGGCTCGGAACTGCCAATGCACCACAAGCAAACCGCCGTGGCCGCCGTGACACGACCCGCCACAAACGGATCTTGCCGGCTTGCACGGCAGCGCCGGACCAATTTCCGGCGCGCTGGAAATGCTGTCCAGCCTGGGCCGGTACACGATTGCATTGGATGCGCGATAAGCGCGCGGCCAGCCGCTTGAGCCCCTAGGCGGTGCGGGCCGCCCATTCCTGGAGCGCCTCGCAGGTCCTGTCGGCAAAGCCGATGACGCTTTTCACCTGGGCACCAGCGTCCGCAGGCCACTGGCCCTGCAGGCAAGACTGCTCCAGCGTGCTGCAAGCTCCGCTCAGCGCCTGGGCACCGACATTGGAGGCCGCACCCTTGAGCGCATGCGCGGCGCGTGAAAGAACAGCGCTGTCAGAGGCGGACAGGCCCGCCCGGATATCGTCGATACGCTGGGGCATTTCCTTGGTGAAAAGCGTCACCACCTCGTGTGTCATGCTGAGTTCCTCGTCGTCAAACTCACGAAACTGCTCCAGACGGCTCCAGTCCATCAGCACCTGCGCGGGTTCAGGGGGTTTTTTACCCCCGCCCTTTTTTCCAGCCGGGCTGTCAATGATTATTTTTGCGGCATTGTCCAGTTCGGGCGGACGGGCATAAAGCGCCAGCGCCTCGGCGAGTTCATCGATCCGCAGCGGCTTGGGCAAAAACCCCACCATCCCGGCGGCACGGCAGCGCTGGCGGTCCTCCTCAAGCACCGACGCGGTCAGCGCAATGATGGGCGGCGCGGCGGCGCCGTGGTTGGAGAGGATGAGACGTGCGGCGGCAAAGCCGTCCATCACTGGCATGTTCACATCCATCAGGATCGCGGCGTACTGGCGCGGCCCTTCGCGCGGCGTGGCGCCGGTGCCGGTGCGCATCGAGGCCGCCACCCGGTCCACGGCTTCGCTGCCATTGATGGCAGTAGCCGCCTCATAGCCCAGCTTGGCCAGCATGGCCAGGGCAACCTTGAGGTTGATGGCGTTGTCGTCCGCGACCAGGATGAATTCTGCGGGTTGAGCGGAAATTTGGCTTTTTGCTATGTTTTTAGTAGCTGGCGGTGCAGATGTGATGCGCGCAAGGGACTCAAACAGCTGTGACTGGCGGTAGGGCTTGAGCAGTCGGGCATCGAATACGGAAGCCTGCGCGCCGCTCGGCATGGTGCCCGAGGTCAGCAGCATGATGGGGATATCGGGCATGCGCTCGCGCAGCCTGCGGGCAAAGCCCAGGCCGTCCATCTCCGGCATGTGCATGTCGGTCACGATCACATCGACCGGGTGCTGCGCCAGCCAGGCCAGCGCATCGGCAGCGCGCTCGAACAAGGTGGGGTCCATGTCCCAGCGCCTGAGCTGCTTGTCCAGGATGCGCAGGTTGACCAACGTATCGTCGACCACCGCAACGCGCTTGCCGGCCAGGCTGGCCAGGTGCAGCGAGGACAGCATGGCGACTTCGGGCGCCTTGGCATGGCCCAGCCTGGCAGTAAACCAGAAGGTGGAGCCTTCGCCCGGCGCAGACTCCAGCCCCACGCGTCCCCCCATCAGCTTGACCAGCCGTTTGCAGATGGCCAGGCCCAGGCCGCTGCCCGCGTATTTGCGGGTCGTGCTGGTATCGACCTGGACAAAGGACTGGAACAGGGCGGCCTGCTGGTCGTACGCAATGCCGATGCCGGTGTCCTTGACACGAAACTCGACCAGCGCGCCATGGTTGGGACTGAAGTCTTCCAGCAGCTGGGCCGAGACAATCACCTGGCCGCGCTCGGTGAATTTGACGGCGTTGTTGACCAGGTTGAGGAGCACCTGGCGCAGGCGGGTCACGTCGCCGTACACCCAGCCGGGCAGGTCATCGTTCATGTCAACCAGCAATTCCAGGCCTTTGTCACGGGCGCGCGGCGCGCCAATGTCGCAGGCTTCCTCAATCGTGGCGATCAGGTTGAGCGGTTCGTTCTCCAGGTCGAGCCGGCCCGATTCGATTTTGGAAAAATCAAGAATGTCGTTGATGACGGCCAGCAGCTGGTCGCTGGAAATCAGCATGGTGTGGACATAGTCGCGCTGTTCCGCGTCGAGCGCTGTATCGGCCAGCAAAGTGGTCATGCCGACCACGCCATTGAGCGGGGTGCGGATCTCGTGGCTCATGGCGGCCAGGAAAGCGGCCTTGGCACGGGTGGAGCCGGACACATCTTCACGCGCGGCGCCCAACTCGGCGGCGAGATCGTCCACCTGCTCCTGAAGAATCTTGCCGGCTTCTTCCAGCGCCTGGGCATGCGCATCGGCGATGCTGCGCTGGCGCTGCAGGTCACGAGCGCTGTTTTGCAGGGTGCGCGCAAGCTGGTGCACCTCGGCGATGTGGCTGCCCGGCGGGGGGATGGGCTGGCGCGGCATTGCGCCTGCCAGCGGCAGTTGCGCGACGTCTTCGTTCAGTCGCTTGAAATGGTGGGTCAGCCGCCAGGCCAGTCCCAGCGCCAGCAGGGCCCCCAGCGCCACCATGAGGGCGGCCGCCGCGAGCGTTTTTTTCAACCCTGCCGGGGCCATGGCGCCAAAGTCACTCTGGGGCGCGGCAACCACCAGGCTCCAGCGCAAGCCGCTGCTGTCGCCCACCGGCTGGAAGGCCACCAGCAGCGTGTCGTCGGCCAGGGGCACACGGCGCAGGAACGGCACGCGTGACGCGCTGGCCTCCAGCGGTTTTTCAAGGTCAGGCTCAGCCGCGGCGGCAGCTGCACCGCGAATCAGGGCGTTGAGGCTTTGCTCGGGCTGGAGGCGATGGGCGTCAGTCCCAGCGCCTGAGAACAGCGCGTCGCCGGTTGAAGTGGCCAGCAGGAAGCCGTTGTCATCCATTAAAAAAACCGTGCCGTGGGGACTGACCTGCAGGCCCCGCAGCCGCTCGCCAAGCTGTTCGAGAGGCAAATCAACGGCAACCACGCCGATGGCGGCATGGTCGGCCCCGCCAACCGGCTGGGCAAGCGTCATGATCAGCTGTTTCTCGTCCGAGACCCTGACCGGGGTGAACGTGCGGCCCCGGGCTTGCACGGCCGCCTGGTACCACGGGGTAAGGCGGGCGTCAGGGGTGCCGTCCTCCGGGGTGGGCGCCTGACGGCGGTCGCCTGGGTACTCGGCGAGAAAACGGCGCCGGCTTGCTTCGTCCAGCTTGCGCTCAGTCACGCGCACCAGCGCGCCGGAGTCTCTGAACAGGGTTTCAACCCCCAGGAACTCGCCTTTGTCAGTGCCCAGGGACACCATGGACAGCTCGGGCGCCATGGCCGTCATGACAAAGGCCATTTGCTCAAACAGTTCAGGCTTGAGGACGACATGGCGGGCGCGCGCCAGGCCGGCTTCGTCGGGTTGTGCGCGGCTCAGGCCATTGAGCACCGCATGGGCCTGCGCCAGATGCGCCTGGGCAGCGGTGGCGGCCCGCAGCGCCGTGTCTTCAATATGCTTCTCGGACAGCGCCTGCGCACTGCTCAGGTTGCTGCGGTAGAGAAACATGCCGACCGTGGCCGCAGGCAGCACTGAAAAGACCAGCAAGCCGGTGATGAGCAGGGTACGCAGTGAAAAGGTCATTTCGGTCGCCCTGGCCTTGCCGCTACTGCAGCCCCAGGATTTCCAGCGTATCGATCGGCTTGCCGCGCCCGGGGATCTGCACCAGGGCGCGCTGGCCGGTGCGGATGGCGCCGGTGACTAGGCGCACCGCCTGCGCGCTGGCGGCGACTGGCCAGCTCAGGCGAGGCTCGCCTTGGAACAGCTTGAGCGCCGCTGCAACGGTATCGCCCACCGGTGTGCTCTGGCCGGTTCGGCTGATCAGGCCATCCAGGCTGGCAAAGGCGACCGGCCCGCTGTGCAGCCCCACGCCGAGTGAAAATTTCGGCAGGCCGCGTTCGCCAAAGTTTTTCTGTACATAGGCATCGATGCGCTGGGTCGCACTGCTCAGCCCGAGCGCGGCACGCATCGCCCGCAACGCATGGTTGACCGAACAGGTATCGGCCGAGTCCACGAACACGCACAGCATGCCATCGCCGACAAACTGCATGTAGTGCGCACCGAACAGATACACCGTGTCGCCGACACTGCTGTAGAGCTGCTTGACGATCTCGCTGAGTTCGGTGCTGCTCAGGCTTTGCGTCCACAGCCCATAGTCCCGCATGTCGGCATACAGCACCGTGGCGCTGGCAAACTTGTCGCTGTCCTGGTGGGCTCCGGTTTCAGGCCACTGCTCGCTCAGCGCCTGAACCATGCGGGTTTCGTACAGCGCCCCGATCTTGTGGCGCTGCTCGTCCAGCGCCAGTTGAACCGCCTTGTCCACCACCTGCGTTCGCATCGCCTCGGCGCGCTCACGCTTGTTGAGCTGGGCACTGACCGCCTCGCGCAGTTCCTGCGGCGCGAACGGCTTGGTCAGGTAGTCGTCGGCACCGGTGGTCATGCCCAGCCGCATGTAACTGCGGTCCTGCAGCGACGTCAACAAGATCACCGCAGTGGCGGCCAGCAAGGGGTCATTGCGCACCTCGTCCAGCACTTCGAAGCCGTCCATCACCGGCATCTGGACATCGCTTACCACCAGGCTGGGCTTGTGCTCCCGAATCAGCATCAGGCCCTTGTCGCCGTCTTCGGCCGCCATGACCTGATGGCCTTCTTTTTTCAAGACCTGGCTCACCAGAAGCCGGGTGCCGGCATCATCATCAATCACCACGATCAGGGACATTTCAAACGCTCGCTATTTCTGATAGTTAACCCTTGGGGGCCATCGGAGAAGTCAATTCAGCTACCAGCCCTACCTGTCCGCGAGTCCAGCCTTCCGCATCATTGGCTTGAAAATGCCGCTTGCTGTATTTGGCAGATGTCAAACTTAAATGAATGGCTGTCCTCATGAATCTGATTGTCACAAATAAACTGCGTTTTTTGCGAGTTGTTTCAGGTTTCTGATTTAGCGCAACTCACTGAAATCCCGATCTCGACCCCAGGCGCGCTACCGGGAGGCGTCGTTCAGGGGAGGCGTTGGCGCTGCGCTGCCCTCAAGCAGGGCCAATGTAGCCGTCATCACCTGTGGCAAAAATGCCAACTGCACATGGGCCGCACCGTGAACCAGCACATTGTTCGCACCCGCAAGCGTGGCGCTCGATGCCGGAAAGACGATGTTGTCGCAATTGGAATACCAGCAGGTAAAAAGCGCATGGCGGCCTGGGGGCATGCCCTCATCCAGTTCCGCATGCCAGCCGGATTGCAAGCGCATCTGGCGGCCATTGGACCCCAGGCCGAAACGCGCCAGCCAGGTGCCCCGATGGGGGGTGCCGATCGTCACCACATGATGGACCCGCGACTCGGCCTTCATCAACCTGAGCCATGCCCTTGCCGCTAAACCGCCCATGCTGTGGCAGACCAGAAGCGGCGCGAGGCCGGTGGCGCGGGTGACACGATGGACTGCGTCTTCGATCTGCGGTGCGTAACCGTCAATCGAGCCAAACACCGGCTCCAGGTTGACCGCGACAAAGGCGTGTCCTTGCCCCTGCAAACAGCGCAGCCAGGGTGTCCAGAAGCCCCGGTTGCAAAAAAATCCATGGATGAAGACAACGCCACGCCGTCCGGTCACCTGCGCAGGCGGCGCCAACTGATCCGGGATTTCATTAGCGCGAAAAGGCTGGCGCCAGTAAAAGACCGCTGCCGCCGTCGCTGTTTCGGCAACCCAGGCACTGAACAGTTCGCGCCAGCTGGGCTGAGGCGATGGGTCGTGCCGGTTCACCTGCTTGAGCAACAGGAACTCCATGGCAAGAAATCCCGTGTAGCCAAAGATGAGCACCATGAAGCCTGCCATGGCCAATGCTGGCGCGGCGTGGCCGAAATACAGCACCCAACCTGAAGCCAACCCCAACAGGCCCAGTGTAATGATGCGTTGCAGCGAAGCCAGCATTACAAGGCGCATGGGCAATAGCAGACGCACTGCCGTTCAGGCCAGTACACACGCTGGGGTCCGTCCGCTGCGTGATCAGGCCCTGCGTCACCCAACTGTCTGTGGTCATATACCGGCAACGGGAGATGGGCGCCGATTACTGAAAACACATCACGCCTCACAGGAGACAGCATGCCGCTCACGGCAGTGGACAGCAGATCCAGCGTGAGCAGCGTTCTTCTTGGCATGTGACGCAGTTTCGCACGGGCCAGGCCGACTCACCAGCGCACAATCCCAGAGGGACTGGCAACAATGGCCACTTCACCACAACAATTCTGGAATGTGTTGCACCTGAAGCGCCTGTCCCAGCTTCGACAACAACGGGCCGGTCATCCAAGCCGTTGAGAACGGCCAACAGCGAAAGCAAACGTTTTTAGCCGCTTCAATTCCGGATTATTACGCCAACCTGCCACATGACCCGCAGTACAAACGGCAGAGGCTTTTTCCTTACGGACTGCATAGCGACACGGACTACAGCATGCGCGACCAGTAGTTTGCGGGCATCGCCAGTTCCATTGAAAAGCAGTTGTCACATGCTGTGGTCGATGGGCTGGTAGAAACGCTGGACACTCTAAGTAGTACGCGTCTGTAACGCAAACCCGTAATGCCGCCGCTCAATGGGAGAAATATGCTCGTTATAGACCAGTAGGTACGGCCAATCCGGGCATCGTTTTTAACGATTTTGGAAACCGGTTTAATTCGTTTGCCACCATGAGTAGCGCAGATGCGTTCCTAGAAGTGATCCGTCTGAATGAAGCCATTGGTAGCAGCAACAAGAATTTTTCGACACGATCGGTTTGCTATTACCCAGTCAGCACTGAATAATTCGGTTTTACGGTGCGACAGGAGAGTGACCGGTCGAGATAAACCAACGAACTTCTTATGAAAACAACACCCGCTTTACCCGATGGCATGCATGTGTTTGAACGCGGTTGGCTTTCGGCAAACAATATTTTGTTTACAGATGGCGATCAAACGCTCATGGTGGACAGCGGTTACTGTACGCACGCGGCACAAACGCTTTCACTGGTAAAAAGTGTGCTGGGTGATCGTAATTTAGATGTTTTAGTTAATACCCACTTGCACAGCGACCATTGTGGGGGTAACGCGGCCTTACAGGCTCAGTACCCATCGCTACATACTTTAATTCCACCAGGGCAGGCACAACAAGTAACGGAATGGGATGCAGTAGCACTAACTTACATATCGACTGGACAGAGTTGCCCACCATACAAGTTCAGTCAAACCCTTTTGCCTGGAAGTGAAATTTGGTTTAGTGCTAAAAAATGGGAAGTACATGCAGCAGGCGGACACGATCCACACGCCTTAATTTTCTTTAATAGCGAAAACAAGCTTTTAATTTCAGGTGATGCTTTATGGGAAAACGGTTTTGGTGTCGTATTCCCCGAACTAGAAGGAGAAAATGCCTTCGAAGAACTGGGAACCACTTTAGATCTTATCGAATACCTCAATCCAAAAATTGTCATTCCGGGCCATGGAGCGATCTTCGGGTACAACCGTGAAGTACTTACTATTGCACGGCATCGACTAAATTTTTTTATACAGAATCCAGTCAAACATGCACGGCATGCAGCAAAAGTTTTACTTAAATTCAAACTGCTTGAAATTCAACAGCAACCCATTAGTGTCTTTAAACAGTGGGCAATCGAAACACCCTATTTTGAGCAAATCAGGGTACGTTTTTTCAAGGAAACATCTGTGAGTCTCTGGATAGACGAATTATTTTCAGAATTGATTAGCGCTGGCGTGGCTAAAGAAAAAGCAGGATATATGCTCAATGTCTAATGGAAAGGCTTTTTAAATCATTTCTACCAAAGAAAAAGCCCAGTCGATCCGGCGGGGGATCGACTGGGCTTATTCAGGGGCTATAAGAGCCTGACGATGACCTACTTTCACACGGGACTCCGCACTATCATCGGCGCTGAGTCGTTTCACTGTCCTGTTCGGGATGGGAAGGAGTGGTACCAACTTGCTATGGTCATCAGGCATAACTTGTTGACAGATTGCACCAATGCGGAGCAATCCATCGAATTCATAGAGCAAATCAGCTGGTAATTTAGATTTTTGCACAGCGCCTGGCCATGTCTTTTGAATGCGTCAACCTTGGCATAACAGCCTTGACGGATTTCTTGCGAAACAGTCAAAGTTATAGGGTCAAGTCGCACGAGCAATTAGTACAGGTTAGCTTAACGCATTACTGCGCTTCCACACCCTGCCTATCAACGTCCTGGTCTTGAACGACTCTTTAGGGGGGTCAAGCCCCCGGCAGATCTAATCTTGAAACGAGTTTCCCGCTTAGATGCTTTCAGCGGTTATCTCTTCCGAACTTAGCTACCCGGCAA
>JAQGLT010000029.1 GCA_028292745.1 Polaromonas sp.
AGCAACAACGTCGATCACTGCACCCGGCTGTGCCATGCCTCCAGCGTGGCGGCGTTGCTGGAGGGCGTGGGTTCGGCGGCGGTCAGCAACCAGGTGCATGACGTGGAAAACGCCGGCCTGATCTTCATCATCGGCTCGAACCCGACCGCCAACCATCCGGTCGCGGCGACCTGGATGAAGAATGCCGCCAAAAGGGGCGCAAAAATCGTGCTGGCCGACCCGCGCATCACCGACATCGGCCGGCACGCCTGGCGCACGCTGCAGTTCAAGGCCGACACCGACGTGGCAATGCTCAACGCGCTGATCTACACGGTGATCGACGAGGGGCTGGCCGACATGGCCTTCATCGAGGAGCGCGCCGGCAACTATGAAGCGCTGCGCGCCAACGTGCAGGGCTACAGCCCCGAGGCCATGGCGCCGATCTGCGGCATTCCGGCGACGGCGCTGCGGGAAGTGGCGCGCGAGTTCGCCCGGGCCAAGGGCGCGATGATCTTGTGGGGCATGGGCGTGAGCCAGCATGTCCACGGCACCGACAACGCCCGCTGCCTGATCGCCCTGAGCGCCGTGACCGGCCAGATCGGCAAGCCCGGCTCCGGCCTGCATCCGCTGCGCGGGCAGAACAATGTGCAGGGTGCCAGCGACGCCGGGCTGATCCCGATGATGTTCCCGAACTACCAGCGCGTGACCGACTCGGCTGCCCATGCCTGGTTTGAAGGTTTCTGGGATACCAAGCTGGACGACCAGCCCGGCTACACCGTGGTTGAGATCATGCACAAGGCCTTGGCGCCCGAGAGCGACCCGCACAAGGTGCGCGGCATGTACATCATGGGCGAGAACCCGGCCATGAGCGACCCCGACCTGAACCATGCGCGGCATGCGCTGGCCAGCCTGGAGCACCTGGTGGTGCAGGACATCTTCATGACCGAAACCGCCTGGCTGGCCGACGTGGTGCTGCCCGCCACCGCCTGGCCCGAGAAGACCGGCAGCGTCACCAACACCGACCGCATGGTGCAGCTCGGCCGGCAGGCTACCCGCCCGCCCGGCGAGGCCCGGCCCGACCTGTGGATCGTGCAGCAGATGGCCGCCGGCATGGGGCTGGACTGGCGCTACGCGGGAGAGCACCACGGCGTCGCGGCGGTGTACGAGGAAATGCGCCAAGCCATGCACACGGCCATCTCGGGCATCACCTGGGAGCGTTTGCAGCGCGAGTCGAGCGTGACCTACCCGTGCCTGAGCGCGGACGACCCCGGCGCGCCGACGGTGTTCATCGACCGCTTCGACACCGCCGACGGCCGGGTGCGCCTGGTGCCGGCCGACATCATCCCGGCCGACGAGCGGCCCGACGCCGAGTTTCCGTTCGTGCTCATCACCGGGCGCCAGCTGGAGCACTGGCACACCGGCAGCATGACGCGGCGGGCAGCGGTGCTCGACGCCATCGAGCCGATGGCAACCGCGTCGCTGTGCGGCGCTGACCTGGCCAGGCTGGGCGTGGCGCCCGGCGATGTGGTCACGGTGCAGTCGCGCCGGGGCGCCGTGGCGATTCATGTGCGCCGCGACGATGGCACGCCGCCCGGCGCGGTGTTCATTCCCTTTGCCTACTACGAGGCGGCGGCCAACCTGATGACGAATGCCGCGCTCGACCCGTTTGGCAAGATTCCCGAGTTCAAGTACTGCGCGGTGGCGATACGCCGCGGCGGCGAGGTGGCCGCGGCGGCCGGGTACGGCGGCAACGGTGCGCCGCAGGACTGAACACGGACGCAAGCGCCGGGCGTCGGCCGGCCATCCCGCGTGCCTGCTCAAGCCTGGGTCGCCATGCGGCTGGCCGGTGCCCATGGCTGTGCTTTTTGCTTCGCAAAACGGCATGTCGTTGCGTTGCCCGGCTGTCGCAGCCGGGCCTGGGGCAGGGCACCTCATCCTGTATTGAAATTGAAATCGAGATCGCATCAAATCCGCAGCCCTTCTGCCGCGTTCCGGGCCGCAGGGTCTGGCGGGCCGGCCTTGTTGCGACTATGCTGGACCGCAACAGGAGAGCTTGATTGATACCACTCTGGGCGCAGGCCGGATTCTGGGGACTGGTCGCGGGCGCGGCGCTGGTTCTGGGCGCGGCAGTCGGCTATTTCGTGGCTATTCCCCGGCGCATCATCGCCGGCGTCATGGCCCTGGGCAGCGGCGTGCTGATTTCGGCGCTGTCGTTCGAGTTGATGGACGAGGCGGTCAAGCGAGGCGGCTTTGGCGCCACGGCGGCAGGTTTTCTTGCCGGTGCGGTGGTCTACACCGCAGCCAACTGGGTGCTGGCCTACAAGGGCGCCCGGCACCGCAAGCGTTCGCAAGGCCATCAGCCGACAGAGGAGGAGCACGGCGGCAGTGGCATGGCGATTGCCATTGGCGCGCTGCTCGACGGCATTCCCGAGTCCATAGTAGTCGGCGTCAGCATGCTGGGCGGCGCGGGCGTCAGCACCGTGACCGTGGTGGCGGTTTTCCTGTCGAATGTGCCCGAGGGCATGTCCAGCGCCGCCGGCATGAAGCGGGCCGGGCGCAGCGCCGCCTATGTGTTCGGCATCTGGGGCGGAATTGCCGTCATCTCGGGCATTTCAGCATTGCTCGGCTATGCCGTCTTTCAGCACTTCTCTGATCAGGTGATTGCCGCCACCATGGCCGTGGCGGCCGGAGCGATCCTTGCCATGCTGGCGGACACGATGATTCCCGAAGCTTTTGAGCAGGCGCACGACTTCGCGGGGCTGATCACGGTGATGGGCTTCCTGGCAGCGTTCGCGCTCACCAAGCTGTTTGGCTAGCGCGGGCCATCACGCTGACTGGCAACAGCCGTCCAGGCCTTGTCCGGGGTTGCGCGGGGCGGCGTGGCCTTGCGATTTTAGGTGTAAAAAATGGCTGTAGCGCAAGAGGGTATTGCGCAGTATGCTATTTATTTAATAGCATAGAAGTTGCCATGCCACCCGGCCGGGCCGGGCGCAAAAACCCTTTGCTCACTAAGTTTGCAGACCGCCGTACACTCCCGAACATGTCCCAATTCCTCATGCACTCGCCCGAGGCCGACAGCGCACTTCGTCGCCCGTGCATGCAGGTGGCGGTGGTCATGCGCCGGGAGCGCATCGACAACGCCTGGCAGCCCTGGCGCTGGCTGCTGGCCGATGTCGTGCCGCATGAGGACGGCTTTGGCGGCCAACCGCGCCTGCTGCTCAAGGATGCCGATGAAGAACGCTGGCTGCACCCAGGCTTCAAGGTCGAGCTGTTTTTGGGCGATGCCGAGGGCTACTACCTTAATGTGACGACGCAGCAGCCGTGCTTCTGGGTGGTGTGGCGGATGGAAGAAGAGGCAGGCCTGGCCGACGAGCCCATCGCCGTGCCGCAGATCGTGACCTTGAGCTACCACGATGCCGGACGCTGGCTTGACGCGCAGGAAAACGTCGAGCAGGTGCCCGCGCCGCCCGATGTGGTGCAGTGGCTGCAGCATTTTGTCGACAGGCACCATGTGCAGGAGGCCAAGCGCCGCCAGCGGCCGCAAAGCTTCAAGCCGCTGGTGGACCGTTTCGGCAGCCCGGCGCGCGTCAGCACCGAAAAGAAATTCGGCGGGGGCGGCAATGGCTGAAGAGCGCTCCGGTTTTCTGGGCCGATGGGCCCGGCGCAAGACCGAGGTGCTGCAGGGCAAGGCGGCCCCGGAACCCGTGGTGCAGCAGGGGCTTGCGCCAGTGGCTGGCCTGCCCGTGCCTACGCCAGCCTCGGAAATAGAACAGGCTGCTCCGCTTGCCGCCGCCGACGCGGCGGACCCGCCCGAGAAGCTGCTGTCGCTGGACGATGCGATGCGCCTGACCCAGGACTCGGATTTCAAGCCCTTCATGGCCCGCAGCGTGAGCCCCGACGTTCGCAATGCCGCCATGAAAAAACTGTTCGCCGACCCGCACTACAACGTGATGGACGGGCTGGACATCTATATCGGCGACTATTCCAAGCCCGACCCGATTCCCGCGTCGATGCTGCGGCAGATGGTGGGCGCCAGGCTGCTGAAGATTTTCGACGAAGAAGACAAGGCAGTGGAAACCGAGGCCGGCGCGCCCGCCCAGGCCGGCCCGGAGGGTGATGCGGCCGAGCCCTTGCCGCGCGTTAACGCGAATAGCCCGGCGCCCGAGGCCGTGGCACAGTCCGATGCATTGCCGCCTCCGGGCAATGCCCCGCCCGACCTTATCGACCCTTCCAGCCAAGCCGAGCGTTCCGATGGCGCCGGCGCCAGCCAACACGACCATGCCCACTCTCATTTGCGACTGCAACCAGACCATGCCCCTTCAGCCCCAAGCGCTGGGCACGGCGCTTCATGAAAGCCTGACCCTGCATTCAGGGCTGTGCCGGCGCGAAGCCGGGGCTTTTCAGAAGGCGATTCAATCCGGCGACGAGGTGGTGGTGGCCTGCACCCAGGAAACGCGCCTGTTCGGCGAACTGGCGCAGCAGACGCCGGGCGCCACCTCGGTCATCAAGTTCGTGAACATTCGGGAAACCGGCGGCTGGAGCCGGGACGCCGCGCAGGCGACGCCCAAAATCGCCGCCTTGCTGGCGCTGGCGCAGCTGCCCGACGCCGAACCGGTGCCCACCGTCACCTACAAAAGCGCCGGCCGCCTGCTCATCATCGGCGCGCTGGATGCCGCCGAACGTGCCGCCGAGCTGGTGGCCGACACGCTGGACGTGACCCTGTTCAGCCTGGGCGCGGGCCAGCGCGGCGGGGCGCAGGAGCGGCGCTACCCGGTGCTGGCCGGAGAAATCCAGCAGTTGAGCGGCTGGCTGGGCGCCTTCGAGTTGAGCTGGTCCCGCAGCAACCCGATTGACCTGGACCTGTGCACCCGGTGCAACGCCTGCGTGTCGGCGTGTCCCGAAGGCGCCATCGGCCTGGACTACCAAATCAATGGCGCGCTGTGCACGTCCCACCGCGACTGCGTGAAGGTTTGCGGCATTGCCGGGGCGATCGACTTTGGCCGGGCGCCGGAATCCCTGAGCGAGAAATTCGATCTTGTGCTGGACCTGCGAAGCGCGCCGGCCTTTGCCCAGCATGCGCTGCCGCAGGGCTACTTGCGCTGGGACGGCCAGGACCACCGTACCCTGGTGCAGCTGCGCTCGCTGGTGGGCGAGTTCGAGAAGCCGAAGTTTTTCAATTACAAGCAAAAGCTGTGCGCCCACAGCCGCAATGAAAAAACCGGCTGCACCGCCTGCATCGATGTCTGCTCGGCGCTGGCCATCAGCAGCGAGAAAAGCCGCCAGCAAATCCTGGTGAACCCGAGCCTGTGCGTGGGCTGCGGCGCCTGCACCACCGTCTGCCCGAGCGGCGCCATTTCCTATGCCTACCCCCGGCCGGCGGAGCAGGGCGCAAAGATCAAGACCCTGCTGACCACCTATGCCCGGGCGGGCGGCCAGCAGGCCGCGCTGCTGCTGCACAGCCAGGAGGCCGGCATCCGCCTGCTAAACGAGCTGGGCCGCAAGGCCCGGCTTGACCCGGCGACCCGGGGGGTGCCGGCGCGGGTGATTCCGATGGCCTTGTGGCATACCGCATCGGTCGGGCTGGAGCTGTGGCTGAGCGCCGTGGCGCACGGCGCGTCGCAGGTCTGGGTGCTGATGACGGGCGAAGAAGCGCCCCAGTACCGCGAAGCCGTGCGCGGCCAGATGGACGTGGCGCAGGCGATTCTGGCTGGCCTGGGCTATCGGGGCACGCATTTTCAGCTTCTTGACGCCAGGGATGCGCGCGACCTGCCGGCGCTGGATGCCGGGCTCCAGGCCGCGCCGGCGCAGGGCGTGGCGCAGCCGGCCGGGTTTGCGGTGCAGGCGGACAAGCGGGCCACGCTGGAACTGGCGCTGGACCACCTGATGCTGCAGTCGCCGCTGCGGGTCGGGCCCGAAGCGCCGGAGGCCATTTTGCTGCCGGCCGCCGGCGCTCCCCTGGGCGGGCTGGCGATTGACAAAGAGGCCTGCACCCTGTGCCTGAGCTGCGTCAGCGCCTGCCCGGCCAGCGCGCTGCAGGACAACCCGGAGCGCCCGCAGCTCAGGTTCATCGAGAAAAACTGCGTGCAATGCGGCCTGTGCGTCAAGACCTGCCCCGAAAACGCGCTGGCGCTGCTGCCGCGGCTCAAGCTCACGCCGCAGCGCAAGGAAGCGGTGGTGCTCAACGAAATGCAGCCCTACGCCTGCATCCGCTGCAGCAGACCGTTCGGGACCCTCAAGGCGATCGAGGCGATGCTCGGCAAGCTGGCAGGCCATGCGATGTTCCAGGGCGCGGCGGCGGACCGGCTCAAGATGTGCGGCGACTGCCGTGTGATCGACATTTACTCGGCCGACAACGAAGTCACGATTTCGGACATCCGCTGACCCCTCGTCAAGCCTGCTTCCCTATTTTTCTCAACGCCCCACTGACAGGCCCACGCATGCAAGCCCACCTCGCCGACTCCTTGCTGGATGAAGAAACCGCACGCGCCGAGGTGTACGGGCTTCTGGCCGCGCTTTTTTATGCCGCGCCCTGCGCGGAACTCTACGACAGGCTGCGGGTGGCCGTGACGCAGGCCCCGGCTGCCGGCGGCGTGCTTGAAAGCAGCTGGGGCGAGCTGGTGGCCGCCGCGCGCGCGCATTCCCTGGCCGAAGCCGTCAGTGAATACAACGCCCTGTTCGGCGGCGTTGGGAAGCCCGAGGTCTACCTTTTCGGCTCCCATTACCTGAGCGGCTTTCTCAACGAAAAGCCCTTGGCCGCCTTGCGCACCGACATCGCGGCGCTGGGGCTGGCGCGTGACGAGGCAATGCCCGAAACCGAAGACCACGTGGCTTACCTGTGCGAGGTCATGCGCTACCTGATTGCCGGCGACGACGTGCAGGTTGCCAACCTGACGCGTCAGCAGGCGTTTTTCAGCCGCCATGTGCAGCCCTGGTTTGCATTGATGTGCGAGGCGGTCATGCAGCATCCCAAGGCCCGCTTCTACCGCGCGCTGGCGGCCTTTACCCTGGCCTTCACCAGCGTCGAATCGCAGGGCTTTGACATGCTGGCGTGACGCTGGTGGGCATGACGCTGGGTCTTAGGGCGAAGCCACCCCGACTGGCAACGGCCACGTACCTGGCTCGCCCGTGGCCTTCTTGGCCCCTTCCCCGCAGGGGAAAGTGAACTACCGGGAAACCCAGGGAATGGCAAAATTTTTGATAAAAACGGCCTGTAACGCAGGCAGCGCTTGCGCAAGCAACTATCAATTCAGGAGCAAAAAAGGCTATCGGGTTTTGCTGTTGCCAGCCGGGGTGCAACCGCTTTAGGGTCGTGTCGGGAGCGTGATGGACGCCCTCTGGCATGCTGTCAAAAACTTAGGAAACTATCGTTTTCCCTTGGTTTTCCCTCGGTTTTGCCGCGAACCATTGTGGTGCGTTGCTGTCTCACGTACAGTTGTCGACAAGACCCCCGCCAGCCGTTTTTCAGGGAGATCGCAATGCAGGACAGTCAGCCAAAACCTTCCCGCCGAGGTTTCTTTTTCGGCGCCGCCGCCACTGGAGCGGCCGCAGCGGCCGTCATGGCGCTGCCGGGTGTGCAGGTGCCCGAGGCCGCCGCAGCACCGCCCAAGGCAGCGCCTGAAAAAGGCGGTGGCTACAGCCTTTCAGCGCATGTCGAGCAGTACTACAAAACCGCGCGCGTCTAAATTTTCCCTGCTTCACATTTCACGGAGAGCCCATGCTGCTCACGAAAAAACCCAACCCCCTTGCCGATGGCGCGGCGCACCGCACCGCTTCCCCGCGCTTTGTCCACAGCCTGTCGCGGGGCCTGTCGCATGCGCTGCCCACCATGGACCGGCGCGCCTTTTTGCGCCGCTCGGGCCTGGGTGTGGGGGTTGGCCTGGCGGCGAGCCAGCTGAGCCTGGTGAAAAAGGCAGCGGCGGCGGCGCCCGGCGACACGGCCGCAAGCTCGAAGATAGAGGTCAAGCGCACGGTGTGCTCGCATTGTTCGGTCGGCTGCGCGGTCGATGCGGTGGTGGAAAACGGCGTCTGGGTGCGCCAGGAGCCGGTGTTCGACTCGCCCATCAACCTGGGCGCGCACTGCGCCAAGGGCGCCGCCCTGCGCGAGCACGGCCACGGCGAGTACCGGCTGCGCTACCCGATGAAGCTGGTCAACGGAAAATACGAGCGCATCAGCTGGGACACCGCGCTCAATGAGATCACCGCGCGCATGCTGGCGCTGCGCAAGGAAAGCGGCCCCGATTCGGTCTACATCGTCGGCTCGTCCAAGCACAACAACGAGCAGGCCTACCTGCTGCGCAAGTGGATGAGCTTCTGGGGCAGCAACAACTGCGACCACCAGGCCCGCATCTGCCACTCGACCACGGTGGCGGGCGTGGCCAACACCTGGGGCTACGGCGCCATGACCAATTCGTACAACGACATGCAAAACAGCAAGTGCGCGTTGTACATCGGCTCGAACGCCGCCGAGGCCCACCCGGTCAGCATGCTGCACATGCTGCATTCAAAGGAAAAAGGCTGCAAGATGATCGTGGTCGACCCACGCTTCACGCGGACCGCTGCCAAGGCCGACGAGTACATCCGCATCCGCTCGGGCTCCGACATTCCCTTTTTGTTCGGCGTGCTGCACCACATCTTCAAGAACGGCTGGGAAGACACCCAGTACATCAACGACCGTGTCTATGGCATGGACAAGATCAAGGAGGAAGTGCTGGCCAAATGGACGCCGGACAAGGTCGAGGAGGCCTGCGGCGTGCCCGAGGCGCAAGTCTTCAAGGCCGCGCAGATGATGGCGATGAACCGGCCTTCCACCATCGTCTGGTGCATGGGCCAGACCCAGCACACCACCGGCAACGCCATGGTCCGCGCGTCCTGCATCCTGCAGCTGGCGCTGGGCAATGTGGGGAAGTCGGGCGGCGGCGCCAATATTTTTCGCGGCCACGACAACGTGCAGGGCGCGACCGACGTGGGCCCCAACCCGGATTCGCTGCCGGGCTACTACGGCCTGGCCGAAGGGTCGTGGAAGCATTTCGCCAAGAGCTGGGGCGTCGATTTCGAGTGGATCAAGGGGCGTTACGCCTCGCCCGCAATGATGGGCAAGCCTGGCATCACCGTCTCGCGCTGGATCGATGGGGTGATGGAGAAAAACGAGTTCATCGACCAGGATTCGAACCTGCGCGCCGTGTTCTTCTGGGGCCATGCGCCCAATTCCCAGACCCGCGGCCTGGAAATGAAACGCGCCATGGACATGCTGGACCTGCTGGTCGTCATTGATCCGTATCCGTCGGCGACCGCCGCCATGGCGGCCATGCCCGGCAGGGCCGAGGACCAGAATCCAAACCGGGCCGTGTACCTGCTGCCGGCCGCCACCCAGTTCGAGACCAGCGGCTCGGTGACGGCGTCCAATCGCTCGCTGCAGTGGCGCGAAAAAGTGATCGAACCGCTGTGGGAAAGCCGCACCGACCACATGATCATGCATCAGTTCGCGGAGAAACTAGGTTTTGGCAAGGAACTGTCCAAGAACTACAAGATGCAGAAAGTCAAGGGCATGGACGAGCCCGTGCCCGAGGACATCCTGCGCGAGATCAACACGAATTGCTGGACCATCGGCTACACCGGCCAGAGTCCCGAGCGGCTGAAGGCGCACATGCGCAACATGCACCTGTTCGATGTCAAGACCCTCAAATCCAAGGGCGGCAAGGACAAGGAAACCGGCTACGACACGGCCGGCGACTATTTCGGCTTGCCGTGGCCGTGCTGGGGCAATCCTCAGCTGAAGCATCCCGGCTCGCCCAACCTGTACGACACCTCCAAGCATGTGATGGAGGGCGGCGGCAACTTCCGCGCCAATTTCGGCGTCGAGCGGGAAGGCAAGACGCTGCTGGCCGAGGACGGCTCGCATTCGCTGGGCGCCGACCTCACGACCGGCTACCCGGAGTTCGACCACATCCTGATGAAAAAACTCGGCTGGTGGGATGAACTGACCGACGCGGAAAAGACCGCTGCCGAAGGCAAGAACTGGAAGACCGACTCGTCCGGCGGCATCATCCGGGTGGTCATGAAAAGCCATGGCTGCTATCCGTTCGGCAATGCCAAGGCCAGAGCCGTGGTCTGGAATTTCCCCGACGCCATTCCCCAGCACCGCGAGCCCATCTACGGCATTCGCCCCGACCTGGTGGCCAAGTACCCGACGCACGACGACAAGAAGGCCTTCTGGCGCCTGCCAACGCTCTACAAGACGCTGCAGGACAAGAACATCGCCGACAAGGTGCATGAAAAATTTCCGCTGATCCTGACCTCCGGCCGGCTGGTCGAGTACGAGGGCGGCGGCGAGGAAACCCGCTCCAACCCCTGGCTGGCCGAGCTGCAGCAGGAAATGTTCGTCGAGATCAACCCCAAGGTCGCTGCCGCCAAGGGCATCCGCAACGGCGAGCGGGCCTGGGTCAGCACGCCGACCGGCGCGCGGCTCAATGTGCAGGCGCTGGTGACCGAGCGGGTCGGGCCGGACACGGCGTTCATGCCGTTTCACTTTTCAGGCCGCTGGCAGGGCGCCGACATGCTGGCCTACTACCCGGCCGGCGCGTATCCGGTGGTGCGCGGCGAAGCCATCAATACCGGCACGACGTATGGCTATGACAGCGTGACGATGATGCAGGAAACAAAAACGACGGTTTGTAACGTCGAAAGGGCTTAAAACCATGGCACGCATGAAATTTGTCTGTGACGCCGAGCGCTGCATCGAATGCAACGGCTGCGTCACCGCCTGCAAGAACGAAAACGAAGTGCCGTGGGGCGTCAACCGTCGCCGCGTGGTCACGCTCAACGATGGCGTTCCGGGTGAAAAATCGATCTCGGTGGCCTGCATGCACTGCAGCGATGCGCCCTGCATGGCGGTCTGCCCGGTCAACTGCTTCTACCGCACCGACGAAGGCGGGGTGCTGCACGGCAAGGACATCTGCATCGGCTGCGGCTACTGCTCGTATGCCTGCCCGTTCGGCGCGCCGCAGTTTCCGGCGAACGGCACCTTCGGGGTGCGCGGCAAGATGGACAAATGCACGTTTTGCGCCGGTGGCCCCGAAGTCAACGGCAGCCAGGCCGAGTTTGAAAAATACGGCCGCAACCGCCTGGCCGAGGGCAAGCTGCCAGCCTGCGCCGAAATGTGCTCGACCAAGGCGCTGCTGGCCGGCGACGGCGATGTGGTCGCCGATATTTTCCGCAACCGCGTGGTGCAGCGCGGCAAGGGCGCCGAGGTCTGGGGCTGGGGCACGGCCTACGGCGCCAAGCAGGCCGGCCAGCCGCCTGCCGGAGGCGTCAAGTCATGAGGCCGCTGGCTGTGCTGATGATGCCCGTGATGATGGCCCTGGCCGGGCTGTCGGCCTGCGGTGAAAAGCCGCAGACGCTGGACGCAGCCAAGGGCCAGGGTGCGGCTTACCACGGAGCCCAGAACGCGTTTGTCGCACCGGGCTGGAAAGCAGGCGACAAGGGCAGCTGGGAGCAGGGGCTGAAAACCCGCCTGCAGAACACCCAGAACGAATACACCAAGATAAACTGAGCGGAGCTCTTATGCAGCATGCGCGGTTAGCTCTATTTTTAATAGCAATTAGCCTGTCGGGCGCAGCCGCTGCGCAGGCGCCTGCGGCTGCGGCTGCGGTTTCGGCCTCCGCGCCTTCGGTGCAGCCGCCTGCCGGGGCGTTGCCCGGCCAGACGCAACCGGGCACAGCGGCGGCGGTGGGCGGCATTCAGGGGCAGAATATTTTCGAGGTCCGGCCCGACGCCAGCGAATTGCCCGGCTATGCCGACCAGACCAACGGCGAGCGCGCCCGCGTCCAGCCCGGCAACAATGCGCCCATGTGGCGCCAGGTGGGCGCAGGCGTGACGGGTTACAGCAGCCTGCCGGTCAGCCAGGCCCCCGAGGCCGGCAACCTGATCCAGCCTTTTGTCCAGTACCCCGGCTCGCGCCTGACCACCGCGGGCGAAGCGTGGCGGCAGGTTCGCAACCAGTGGCTGATTCCCTATGGCGGTGCGCTGTTGCTGATCGTGACGCTGGCGCTGGCCATTTTTTATTTCACCCGGGGCACCATCCAGACGCACGGCGCGCCAACGGGCCGCAAGATCGAGCGCTTCACGCCGTTCGAGCGGGCGGCGCACTGGTCCAATGCGATCGCTTTCTGCATTCTGGCCATTTCCGGCGTGGTCATGGCGTTTGGCAAGTTTTTCCTGCTGCCCGTCATGGGCGGCCTGCTGTTCGGCTGGCTCACCTATGTGCTCAAGAACCTGCACAACTTCGCCGGGCCCCTTTTTGCCGTGTCGCTGGTGGTGATATTTTTCGCCTTCCTGCGCGACAACTGGCCGCAAAAGGGCGACCTGAACTGGCTGCTCAAGGGCGGCGGCCTTTTCTCCGACGCGGAACCGGCCTCGCACCGCTTCAACGCCGGTGAAAAGCTGGTGTTCTGGGGCGGCGTCTTCTTTCTGGGGGCGGTGGTGGTGGCCTCCGGTTTCGTGCTCGACAAGCTCGTGCCCGGCCTGCTGTACGAGCGGGGAACCATGCAGATCGCGCACATGGTGCATGCGGTGGCCACGGTGCTCATGATGGCGATGTTTCTTGGCCACATCTACCTGGGCGCCATCGGCATGCAGGGCGCCTACCAGGGCATGAAGACCGGCTATGTCGATGAAACCTGGGCCCGCGAACACCATGCGCTCTGGCATGAGGACATCAAGGCCGGGCGCATTCCTGCGGTGCGCAGCGAACCGGTGCCGCCCGCGCTCCCGCCGGTGCAGGCCTAAATGCGAAGGATTTCCATGAAAAAGTTGTTGATCACCAGTTTGCTGCTGGGCGCCTGCACCCTGGCAGCGGCCAAGCTGCCGGCGCCTTCCGCCGAGGCCAAGGCCAAGTCGGACGAGGCCGCGGCCAAGGCTGCCTGGGCCATGAAGGTGGACACCTACCAGCTGTGCCAGTCGCAAGACCGCGTGGCCGCCGTGTATTTCAAGTCGGCCCAGGCGGCCGGAAAGGCGGCCCCGCCGGCCACGGCCACGCCCCCGTGCGAGGACCCGGGTGCCTTCAGCTATGCGGCGCCCCAGACCGTCAAGCCGCTGGAAGTGTCGGGCGCGCATTCGCCCGCTGAAACCGCCGTCAGCCCGCCCAGCACCAGGGTGCCTGATGCCGAGAGCAATCCGGTCAAGAAGCCCTGAGCTTTTCTCGCCACTTTTTTCCACCACTTTCCAAGGGCCGGCCCGCCAGGTGCCGGCCTTTGCTTTTACGGTAGCCTAGGGCATGAACCTTCCTTACCTGACCCGCGCGCAGGCCCCGCTGACGAGCCAGATTGAAGCCGTCAATGAACATGGCGCGCTGCAAAGCGTCTCGATTCCCGCCGAGCGGGCGCTGACGGTCTATGTGGACAGGCGCGAACTCGTCACCCTGATGACGCTGGGCGCGCACCCTGAACTGCTGGTGCTGGGCTACCTGCGCAACCAGCGGCTGGTCCGGCAGGTAAGCGACATTGAGTCGATCACGGTTGACTGGGAGGTGGGCGCCGCCGCCGTCAAGACCCGCCACGGCATTGAGGACATCGAGGAAAAAACCGCGCATCGGGTGGTGACAACCGGTTGCGGGCAGGGCAGCGTGTTCGGCGGCCTGATGGACGAGGTGGACCAGATCGCGCTGCCGCCCGCCGCGCGCATCACCCAGGGCCAGCTCTACGGGCTGGTCAACGCCATCCGGCTCACGGAAAGCACCTACAAGTCGGCTGGCTCGGTGCATGCCTGCGCCCTGTTTTCGACCGCCTCCGGGGTGTCCGAGCAACTGCTTTTCATCGAGGATGTCGGACGTCATAACGCGATTGACACGATTGCCGGCTGGATGTGGTGGATGACCCCCACGCTCCCCACTGCGTGTGGTTCGCTGCCCCCCGAGGGGGCCGCTGCGCCTGCGGCCCGGCAAAGCCGGTTCCGTGGCCCTGACTGGCAGGGAACCGGCGCGCCTCTTGCCGCTGTGTGCGGTTCGCTGCCCGAGGGCGACCTTGCCAAGGTGGATAAGGTGGCGGCAGTCGATGTGCGGCCATCCACTTTGGACGCGGCCAGCCTGGTGTTCTACACCACCGGCCGGCTGACCAGCGAGATGGTCATCAAGTCCGCGCAGATGGGCGTGCCGATCGTCGTGTCGCGCAGCGGCATCACCCAGATGGGCCACCAGGTGGCGCAAGCGGTCGGCCTGTGCGCCATCGGCCGCGCCACCAACAAGCGTTTTCTTTGCTACACCCATCCCCGGCGCCTGGTCCTGCAGCCGGCGCTGGCCGCGCAGCCGCCTGCGGCAGGTGCAGGTGCAGGGGCGGAGAAGGAAAGCCGCTCCAGCGATCCTTATTGATTAATGCTATTTTTTTAATAGCATGTAACCCAAGTGGGTAAAGCGCAATCGGCCTTTTTGATCTAAAAAAACAGATCGGCTTGCGCGTTGCGGCGGCTGTGGCCTGCGCGCCTGCACTCCAGGGGCAGCGCTGCCGCGCTGGCGCCGGGCATCCTTTCAACGCACCTGCCTTGCGTTTCTGCGCTAAGGTCTTGCCATGAACACTCTTTTTCTCAGGCTGGGCTGGAAAACCCTGCTGCGCGACCTGCGGGCCGGCGAACTTCGGCTGCTGATGGTGGCTGTCACCCTGGCGGTGGCCTCCCTCGCGGCGGTCGGTTTTTTTGCCGACCGGCTCAACGGCGGGCTGCAGCGCGACGCCCTGCAGCTGCTCGGCGGCGATGCGGTGATCCGCAGCGACGCACTGCTGCCCGATGCCTTCGCCGCCAAGGCCCGTGCGCTGGGCCTGAAAAGCGCATCCACGGTGACGTTTCCCACCATGGCCAGGGCGCGCGACGAGGAGGGCGGCGCCAGCAAGCTGGTCGCTTTCAAGGCCGTTCCCGAAGGCTACCCGCTGCGCGGCAGCATGAAGGTGGCCGACAGCCTGGAAGGCGCCGGGCAGCCGGCGCAGGGCATTCCCGCGCCGGGCACGGCCTGGGCCGACGCGTCGCTGCTGGAAACGCTGGGCCTGCAGCTGGGCCAGACGCTGCTGATGGGCGACGCCAGCTTCAAGCTCACCCGCGTGATCGTGCAGGAGCCCGACCGCGGCGCCGGTTTCATGAGCTTTTCGCCGCGCGTGATGGTCAACCAGCGCGATGTCGCCGCCACCGGCCTGATCCAGCCCGCCAGCCGCACCAATTACCGCCTGGCGGTGGCCGGCGACAACCCGCAGGCCGTCAAATCCTATATCCGCTGGGCCACCGAGGAACTCAAGAAGCCCGCCGCCGACACCGGCCTTCGCGGGGCGCGGCTGGAGTCGCTGGACAGTGGCAGCCCGCAGATGCAGCAGACGCTGGAGCGGGCCGAGAAATTTCTGAACCTGGTGGCGCTGCTGGCGGCGCTGCTCAGCGCGGTGGCGGTGGCCATCGTGGCGCGCAGCTTTGCCGCCAAGCACCTGGACGACTGCGCCATGCTGCGGGTGCTGGGCCAGCCGCAGCGCACCATCGCGCTGGCCTACACCTTCGAGTTCGTCCTGGCCGGGCTGGCGGCCAGCGCGCTGGGCGTGGCGCTCGGGTTTGCGGTGCATCACGTGTTCGTGCTGCTCCTGGCCGGCCTGGTCAGCAGCACGCTGCCGGCGGCCACGCTGTGGCCGGCGGTGTTCGGCATGGGCATGGGCATGACGCTGCTGCTGGCGTTCGGCCTGCCGCCGGTGCTGCAACTGGCCCAGGTGCCGCCGCTGCGGGTGATTCGCCGCGATGTCGGCAACCTCAAGCCGGCATCGCTGCTGGTGCTGGGCGTGGGCGTGCTGGGCTTTGCCGCCTTGCTGCTGGCCGCCAGCCGCGACCTCAAGCTCGGCCTGATCGCCGTCGGTGGATTCGCCGGGGCCGTGCTCCTGTTCGCGCTGGCAAGCTATGCGGCCGTCAAAGTGCTGCGCGCCAGCGTCAACGAGGCCACCGCGCCGCGCTGGCTGGTGCTGGCCACGCGGCAGCTGTCGGCCCGCCCGGTGTACGCGGTGGTGCAGACCAGCGCCCTGGCCGTCGGCCTGCTGGCGCTGATGCTGCTGGTGCTGCTGCGCACCGACCTGATCAGCAGCTGGCGCAGCGCCACGCCGCCAGACGCGCCCAACCGCTTTGTCATCAACGTGCAGCCCGACCAGGGCGAGGCCTTTCAGCAGGCGCTGAGGGACGGCGGCGTGAAGAAGTTCGACTGGTATCCGATGATCCGGGGCCGGCTGGTCGCGGTCAACGGCAAGGACATCATGCCCGACAATTTCGAGGACGACCGCGCCAAGCGGCTGGTCGACCGCGAGTTCAACCTGTCCAACAGCGCCGAGCGGCCTTCGCACAACGAAGTCGTGGCGGGCCGCTGGACGCCCGAGGAAAAAGAGGCCGTCAGCGTCGAGGAGGGCCTGGCCAAGACGCTCGGGCTCAAGCTGGGCGACAGCCTGCGGTTCGACATCGGCGGCCAGCTCAGCGAGGGCCGCATCACCAGCCTGCGCAAGGTGGACTGGGGCTCGATGCATGTCAATTTCTTCGTGATGTACCCCGTGGCGCAGATGGCCGCCGAGGTGCCCGTGTCTTATATCAGCGCCTTTCGCGCGCCCGAGCCGGCGCCCCAGGCGGCCGGCGGCCAGGCCAGGCCGCAGAGCTTCGACAACGCGCTGGTGCGGGCGTTTCCCAACATCACCAGCGTTGACATGAGCAGCACGCTGGCGCAGGTGCAGCGGGTGCTCGACCAGGTCATCCGCGCGGTTGAATTCCTGTTCGGCTTCACGCTGGCCGCCGGGCTGGTGGTGCTGTTCTCGGCCATCACCGCCACCCGCGAGGAGCGGGCGCGCGAGTTCGCCATCATGCGCGCCGTCGGCGCCCGGGCGTCGCTGCTGCGGCAGGTGCAGCGCGCCGAACTGGCGGGCGTGGGCCTGCTGGCCGGTTTTCTGGCGTCGCTGGTGGCGCTGGCGGTCGGCTGGGGCCTGGCCCGCTATGTGTTCGACTTCAGCTGGACCGGCTCCTGGAGCGTGCCGGTCCTGGGCAGCCTGGCAGGGGCGGCGCTGGCGCTGGCGGCGGGCTGGTGGGGCCTGCGCGCCGTGCTCAATACGCCGGTGGTCGAAACGCTGCGCAAATCCCAATAGACTTGTTGCCCATGCAAATCGAAGAAAAACCCCCCGGCAATCCGCCGTTCGAGTCCCCATTCGCCTGGATCGGCGGCGAAGACCGCGTCAAGGCGCTGGTCGAGCGGTTCTACGACCTGATGGACCTGGAGCCCGCCTACACAGCCTTGCGCGCCGCCCATGGCAGCACGCTGGACAATGCTAGAGAGCGCCTGTTCTGGTTTCTGTGCGGCTGGCTGGGCGGCCCGCAGCACTACACCGACCGCTTCGGCCATCCGCGCCTGCGCCAGCGCCACATGCCGCAGCACACCGGCGGCGGCAGCATCGGCATCAAGGAGCGCGACCAGTGGCTGGCCTGCATGGACCAGGCAATGCGGGAAACCGGCGTGGACGAGGCCTTGCGCACGCGGCTCAATGCGTCATTTTTTCAGACCGCCGACTGGATGCGCAACCGGGGCGAATGAAGCCCGGCGGTTGCTTCACCTCAATTTGCTATCAAAAGCAGAGCTGCCCAGGCTTGCCACTGTTGCGCAGAAGGCTGTTTTCAGGCTTGAAAACGAAGCAGAAGCGGTTTGCCAGCCAAAATTTCGCTTCGCAAGCGCGGCCGCGGGTACCAAAAGCCCGCTTTAAAGCGATTTTCAGCATCAAAAGTGCCTCCTGCGCAGAAGGCACGTGCGCAAGCAGCTATGAAATAAATAGCAAATTGGCGGGCCCGCGGATTCGCGCCGCTTCGCTTTTTTCAGCGTTACGCCGCCGGGCTGCAGCCGTGACGAACGGCGTCAGCCCTCAGGCGCTGGCCGTGCGGACCTGCGCTGCCTGCAGCGGCGGCGTGCCCTGCTTGAACATTGACGACAGCTGCCTGCGCAGCTCGGGCGAGTCGGTGTGGCCATGCACGGCGACGGCATGCTGCACCGCGGCCTCCAGCAGCTCCTTGTCGTTGTCGGCCGACAACGCCACGCTGCAGTTCATGGCGCTGGGAAATTCGCGGCAATCGATGTATTGGCGTGACATGGTGATTCCTTTCATTTTCAGGGACGTGCTTGTCAACCCAAGTTACGGCGCCTGGGCCGCGCCGCCGAATTCGCCACCAAAGCGGCCCGCGAAATTGGCGGCTTTCGCTTGTGCCGCCGGGCTTGCACCGGCCTGAAGTGCTTCCTATACTGAAATGGCGGACCTGAAAGAAGCACTTGCCACGCCATGCTGACGCCTGCGGGGCAGGTTGCCAATACGCAGCAATGCGTATGCGGGACGCTGGGAGCTGCCATGAACCACCTCACCCGAAACGACTATGCCGCCGCCCTGCAGCTGCTGGTGCGCATCGAGGCGCGGACGGACAGCGTCCAGGGTTTCGGGCAGGCGCTGGTCGAGGCGCTGAGCGGCTTCGTGGCCTCCGAGCTGACGACGCTCTCGGTCTGCGACCTGCGCACCGGCCGCCGCCAGCTGGCGGGCCTGCCCGGCGCCCTGTCCCCCGACGCCCGCCGGCGCGCCGGGCTGGGGCACGCCATCGCGGTGCCGCTGTTCAGCGACCGCCGCACGCAGGTCAGCGTGGTGCTGAACCGGTGCGGCCTTGATTTTGACGAGCGCGACCGCGAGCGGCTCGAACTGTTGCGCCCGCACCTGGCTTTCCTGTACCGCCATGCGTGCCGCAGGCGCAAGGCCGCCGAAAGCGGTGCCCGCGCACGGCCGCCCCCCGACCTGCATCCGCCGGGCCTGACGCGGCGCGAAACCCAGGTGATGCACTGGCTGGCTGGCGGCAAAAGGGACGCCGAGATTGCGGCGCTGCTGGCCATCAGCCGGCGCACGGTGCAAAAGCACCTGGAGCACATTTATGTGAAGCTGGGCGTCGAAACCCGCACGGCGGCGGTGATGCGCGCGCTGGCGAGCTGTGAGCGCTCCGCCGCCCTGAATCCTGCTGGAATCCTGTGACTGCCCCGAGCGCAGGCCAGCCCTTTTAAGCGCGGTTCGGTTCGATGCGCGGCGTCTTCTGACGAGCGAAAAGGTGGCCGCGCAGGTAGCATGGCTGTGCGCGCTCAAATGCGCTTTGGCGACCGGTGCGGTTATTGGGTTGTTGACTTCCAGGCGGCCGCGCCACTCTTTCAACCAACCAAGGTTTTTTCCATGACGCTTTCCCTGACCGCCTCGTCGGTCCTGCCGCACGACTCTTCCCAGGCCACGCTCATCGGGCGCGTCTGGCAGCCGGGCGTCGGCCCCGTTCTGGTCGCCGTCCTGGGCGATGCGCTGCATGACCTTTCTGGCGTTGCGCCCACGGCAAGCCAGTTGTTCGAGCTGGACGATCCGGCCGGCGCGGTGCAGCGCGCGCTCGCCGACGGCAGCGCGGCGCCGGTTGCCAGCCTCCAGGCCGTGCTGGCGCAGGCCGATCCCGCCACCCGCGCCGGCGATACCGGCGATACGCCCTGGCTGCTCGCCCCTTGCGATCTGCAGGCGCTCAAGGCCAGCGGCGTGACCTTCATCGCCAGCCTGCTGGAGCGGGTGATCGAGGAGCAGGCGCGCGGCGACGCGTCCCGGGCCCATTCGATCCGCGACGCGCTGACCCGCATTCTGGGCGACAACCTTGCCGGCATCGTGCCCGGCTCGGCGCAGGCGGCCAGCGTCAAGGAGGCGCTGCTGGCCCAAGGCGCCTGGTCGCAGTACCTGGAAGTGGGCATCGGCCCGTATGCCGAAATCTTCACCAAGTCCCAGCCCCTGTCCGCCGTGGGCCTGGGCGCGGACATCGGCATCCATCCCGACTCGGTCTGGAACAACCCCGAGCCCGAGATGGTGCTGGCCGTGAACAGCCGGGGCGAGGTGGTGGGCGCCACGCTGGGCAACGACGTCAACCTGCGCGACTTCGAAGGCCGCAGCGCCTTGCTGCTCGGCAAGGCCAAGGACAACAACGCCTCGTGCGCCATCGGTCCGTTCATTCGCCTGTTCGACGCCCATTTCGGCATCGCCGACGTGCGCCGCTGCGACCTCAGCCTGCGGGTGGACGGCCCCGAGGGCTTTACCCTGCTGGGCAGCAGTTCGCTCTCCAAGATCAGCCGCGACCCGCTGGACCTGGTCAGCCAGGCCGCTGGCCCCAACCACCAGTACCCCGACGGCTTCATGCTGTTCCTGGGCACCATGTTCGCGCCCACCCAGGACCGGCTCGGGCCGGGGCAGGGCTTTACCCATGTCGTGGGCGATGTGGTGCGCATCGAGACGCCCGCGCTGGGCGCGCTGGTCAACCGCGTCACCCACAGCGACAAGGCGCCGCCCTGGACCTACGGCATTGCCGCGCTGATGCGCAATCTGGCCGGCCGCGGCCTGCTGTGAGCCGGTTGCGCTGCAGCGGCGCTGCACAGGTCGGCGCAGCGGAACGCCCGGCAGCCGTCAAATTTTAATGAAAAATGCCGCCAGCGCAATAGCAGTATGCGCAACCAGCTATCAATTAAATAGCATTTTGGGCAAGCCGCCGGGCCGGCTCAGCTCTGCGCCAGCAGCACCACCAGCGCACCGGCGCCGCCTTCGGCCGGCCGGGCCTGCACGAAAGCCAGCACTTCCTTCTTCTGGATCAGCCAGCTCTGCACCCGACCCTTGAGCACCGGGGCCTTGCCCGGCGACCCCAGGCCCTTGCCGTGCACCACCCGCACGCAGCGCAGCCCGGCCTTGTTGGCGTCGCGGATGAAGGCGCCCAGCGCCTCGCGCGCGTCCTCGCGGCGAAACCCGTGCAGGTCGAGCTGGCGCTGAATGCTCCAGCTGCCCTGGCGCAGCTTGCGCACCACATCCGGCCCCATGCCGGGGCGCCGAAAACTCAGCGTTTCGTCGGTGTGCAGCAGGGTTTCGACATCAAACTCGTCCGACAGGGCTTCGCGCATCACCGCCTGCTCGTCGCGCTGCTGCTGCTCGGCCACGGGCGCCGGGCGGGCCCGCTCCAGGCTGGCCTTGTGCCCGGGCCGGTGCTGCGGCGCCAGCGCCATGACGCGGCCGACCGCGCGCGAAAAAAGTTCCTTCTCGGCCCGGGCCACAGCAGCGGCGGCCTGAAGCGCCGCCTGCCGCTCGGCTTCCTGGCGGGCGCGCGTTTCCAGTTCGCGCCGCACCAGCTTGAGGTCTTTGAAGTCCCGAATCAGCACGCCCCGAGGGCGTTGGGAGGAGGGCGAAATCATGATGGGGCAGTGTCGGGAATGTCGGAGGGCTCCATGCTAAAGCAGTCCCAGCTCGGCCATCGAAACCGCCTGAGTACTCGTCACCACGAAATGGTCGAGCACCCGCACGTCGATCAACCCCAGGGCGTTTTTGAGGGTTTGCGTGAGCAGTTCGTCGGCGCGCGAGGGCTGGGCAGCGCCGCTCGGGTGGTTGTGCGCCAGCACCACGCTGGCCGCGTTGAGCGCCAACGCCCGGATCACCACCTCGCGCGGGTAGACGCTGGTTTGGGTCAAGGTGCCGCGAAACAGCTCTTCCAGGGCAATGAGCCGGTGCTGGCTGTCCAGGAACAGCACCGCGAAAATCTCGTGCGGCCGGCAGCCCAGCTGCAGCTGCAGGTAGTCACGCACGGACTGCGGCGTGCTGAACAGCGCTTTTTCCTTCAGCTCTTCGGCCAGGGCGCGGCGCGCCAGTTCCAGCACGGCCACCAGTTCGGCCCGCTTGGCCGGCCCCAGGCCCTTGATGCACCTGAGCGCCTCGGGCCCGGTGTGCAGCAACCCGGCCACGCCGCCGAAATTGTCGAGCAGCTCCTGGCCCATCTGCAGCGCGTTTTTGCCGGGCAGCCCGGTGCGCAGCAGCAGCGCCAGCAACTCCGCGTCGCTGAGGGCGCCGGGGCCGCGGGCCAGCAGTTTTTCACGGGGGCGGGCGTCTTCGGGCAGGTCTTTGAGCAGCATGGATGAAGGCGCGTAAGGTTGGAGAAAGCGGTTCGGTGACGCCGCCGGCAACGGTGCCGGCGCTGATTGCGAATGCTGCGGGGAAAAGTAGGGGGAAAGTAGGGGGAAAGGCAAAAGCGTGAAAAGGCCGCGCGGTTGCCGCGCCGGCCTGACTTTCTACAATAGAGGCAGTTTACTAACAGTTGTCGCCCGCCCTGTGGCGCGAAAGTCCTATGCCTTCTGTGCAATCCAGTCCTCCGTCCTTTTCCCCCGCCGTGGTCCAGCCGGGCTCGTTCCTCACGCTGCATTACCGCATGGCCGCGCCGGGGGGCGCCAACATCATCAACACGTTTGACGGCAAGCCCGCCACGCTCAGCCTGGGCAACGGCGAGCTGTCGCCGGCCATCGAGGCGCGCCTGATGGGTCTGGCCGAAGGCGAGCGCGCCACGTTTCAGCTGGCCGCCGGCGAGGCATTTGGCGAGCGCAACCCCGAACTGGTGCAGTGGGTGGCCCGCAAGCTTCTCAACGAACTGGGCGACCCCGATGAACGGTACAGCGTTGGCGATGTGGTGCAGTTTCCCACGCCCGACGGCCTGGGCCAGTACGCGGGCGCGGTGCAGCAGGTCAAGGCGGACGGGGACGCGGTGCAGTTCGATTTCAACCACCCGCTGGCCGGCCAGCCGGTGGAATTTGAAGTCCAATTGATCGGCGTGCTATGACCGACAAGATGCCCGTACCCGAGGCTTCGCCCATGGCCGCCGCGCCAGCGGTAAAAACGCTGCAGCCAAAAGAAATTCTCCTGGCCGAGCCGCGCGGGTTTTGCGCCGGGGTGGACCGCGCCATTGAAATCGTCGAGCGGGCGCTGACCAAGTTCGGCGCGCCGATTTACGTGCGCCATGAAATCGTGCACAACACCTACGTGGTCAACGACCTCAAGGCCAAGGGCGCGATCTTCATCGAGGAACTGTCCGATGTGCCGCCGGGCGCGACCCTCGTCTTCAGCGCCCATGGCGTGAGCCGCGCGGTGCAGCAGGAAGCCCGGGCGCGGGGGTTCCAGGTTTTCGATGCCACCTGCCCGCTGGTGACCAAGGTGCATGTCGAGGTCGCCAAGCTCCACAAGGAAGGCTACGAGTTCATCATGATCGGCCACAAGGGCCACCCCGAGGTCGAAGGCACCATGGGCCAGCTCGACAGCGGCATTCACCTAGTCGAGGACGTGCGGGATGTGGCGCGCATCTCACCGCTGCAGACCGAGCGCCTGGCGGTGGTCACGCAAACCACCCTCAGCGTGGACGATGCGGCCGAGATCAGCGCGGCCATCGTGGCCCGGTTTCCGCAGGTGCGCAAGCCCAAGCAGCAAGACATCTGCTATGCCACCCAGAACCGGCAGGACGCGGTCAAGGTGCTCAGCCCGCAGGTCGATATTTTGATCGTGGTGGGCAGCCCGACCAGTTCCAACAGCAACCGCCTGCGCGAGCTGGCCGCCAGGCTGGGCACCGAGGCCTACATGGTCGATGACGCCAGCGAATTGCGCGAGGAATGGTTTGAAGGCAAGCGCCGCGTCGGATTGACCGCGGGCGCGTCGGCACCCGAAGTCCTCGTCAGGCAGGTGATTGACCGGGTCAAGGCGCTGGGCGCCGTGTCGATCCGCAAAATGGACGGGGTCGAGGAAACCATCAAGTTCCCGCTGCCCAAGGGCCTTCGGCTCGACGGACAAGGCCGGCAGTTCGATGTCGAAGGCAGCCAGCTCCATCCGTCGAGCTGACCCGGTGGCAGGCATTGATAGCTATCAAATCGAGAGCTGTCAGCGCATATTCAGTAAGCGTTACAGCTATTTTATTCGTCAAACCCGGCCAGCCTGAACTGGCGCCATGCCGCCCGCCGCCATGCTCAAAATACAATCGATCCCATGCTAGACATCAACCTGCTCCGCAAAGACCTGCCTTCGGCCATCGCCCGCCTGGAAACCCGAAAAAGTCCGCAATCCTTCCTCGACGTCGGGGCTTTCGAAGCCCTTGAAGCCGAGCGCAAGGCCGTGCAGATTCGTACCGAGGAACTGCAGAGCCAGCGCACCACGCTCTCCAGGCAGATCGGCCAGCTCAAGTCCAAGGGCGAAGATGCCAGCGCCGTCATGGCGCTGGTCAGCCATTCCAAAGCCGAACTCGAATCCTCCGCCGCCCGGCTGGAGCAGATTCAGGCCGACATGCAGGCATTGCTGCTGGCCGTGCCCAACCTGCCGCACGACAGCGTGCCGCACGGCACCGGCGAGGCCGGAAATGTCGAGGTCCGCAAATGGAGCCCGGTCGAAGGCCTGGGCGGCTCGCCCGCCGCGCTGACCTTCGAGCCCAGGGACCATGTCGATGTGGGCCAGCCTCTGGGGCTGGATTTTGAACTGGGCACCAAGCTGACGGGCTCGCGCTTTACCGTCATGAAAGGCCCACTGGCGCGGCTGCACCGCGCCTTGTCGCAGTTCATGCTCGATATGCAGACCGCCGAGCATGGCTACACCGAATGCTATGTGCCCTACATCGTCAACAGCGATTCGCTGCGCGGAACCGGCCAGTTGCCCAAGTTCGAGGAAGACCTGTTCGCGGCCAAAAAAGGCGGGCAGGAAGGCCAGGCAGAAAATGCCGCGCTCTACCTCATCCCGACGTCCGAGGTGCCGCTGACCAATTTCGTGCGCGATGAAGTCGTGCCCGAGGCACAGCTGCCGCTCAAGTTCACTGCCCATACGCCTTGCTTTCGCTCCGAAGCCGGCAGTTATGGCCGCGACACCCGCGGCATGATCCGCCAGCACCAGTTCGACAAGGTGGAAATGGTGCAGATCGTGCATCCTGCGAAAAGCGACCAAGCGCTGGAAGAAATGACCGGCCATGCCGAAGCGGTCTTGCAGCGGCTTGGCCTGCCGTACCGGGTCATGCTGCTGTGCACCGGCGACATGGGTTTTGGCGCCAGCAAGACCTATGACCTGGAAGTGTGGCTGCCAGCGCAAAACACCTACCGCGAAATCAGTTCCATCTCCAACTGCGAAGCCTTCCAGGCCCGCCGCCTGCAGGCCCGCTTCAAGAATGCACAGGGCAAGAACGAGTTTGTGCACACCTTGAACGGCTCGGGTCTGGCCGTTGGCCGGACACTGGTGGCGCTGCTTGAAAACTACCAGCGCGCCGACGGAAGCGTCGAGATTCCCGCCGCGCTGCAGCCCTACATGGGCGGCATCGCAACTCTTTCGCCAAGCGCAGGCTGAAACAGCATTTCAGCCTGCTAGAATTCGGCTCGACACACAGGAGAGGTGGCAGAGTGGCCGAATGTACCTGACTCGAAATCAGGCGTACCGCAAGGTACCGTGGGTTCGAATCCCACCCTCTCCGCCAAGCATAGCGCGCTATCTATCACAGATAGCGCGTTTTTTTACGCCTGTCCGTTCCTCTTGATGTCGCGCAATTCACAAGTTTCTGGTCTTGCCCCCGTATAACCGGACAGGGTCTATGCGCAAGTTGACGCCGATGGCGCCGGTTGATTTTGGCATTGCTTTGACGCCTGGTCCTGTCTGAATTGCCGAGGTGATTTCATTTTCAGTGACGAGTGGGGATGCCTCTCATTGAAGTGTTCGAACGCCGCGGGCAGCTGGCGCATGACAATTGATGGATTACTAAGGTCCATGCGGCTGAGGTAGTCACGCCGAAACGTGTTGACGAAGCTCTCGGCCATGCCGTTGCTCTGCGGGCTGCACACCGGTGTATTGATGGGCTTGAGTCCCAGCTGGCGAGCAATTGCACGGGTCTGGCTCGAAACGTAGGCTGAACCGTTGTCGCTCAAGAACTCCAGCCGGTGGTGAGATGGAATCGCTTCGACAGCGCCAAAGCGTTTTTCCACTGCCTCGATGAGCATCTCCCGCACTGGCTCGCCCGGCAGCCCTTTGCCTTCCCAGGCGCGCCAGGCCAGGATGCCTGCGGTCGCAGCAGTCCTTGGCAAAGGTCGCCGTCACCGTCTGGCCCGAGTCGCACTTGATTTCAAAGCCGTCCGAACACCAGCGCCGGTCGCTGGCGCTGACGGCAACCGTGCCCGTGTGGGGCCGGCTCGACTGCCTGCGCCGGGGCGCCTTGGGCAGCAGCAGGTCGTTGCGCGCCATCACACGGTAGACGCGTTTGTGGTTCACACGCGGCAAGCCGCTGGCCGCGCGCTGGCGGTTGAGCAGCGCACAGGCGCGGCGGTAGCCATAGCTGGGCAGCTCCAGAATGTGTTTGCGCAGCTCGGCAAGCAGTTCGGCATCGCTTGCCTGCGCTCGGCTGCAGCGGCCATCACGCCAGTCAGGCACTCGGGCTTGCCGTGTATGAACGTTCGAGCGCGCCACATCCAAGGCCCGGCACACGGCCGTCACTGGCCGTCCTTGGGCAGCAAGGGTGAGCGCGCAATCCACTAGAGCGGCTTCACCCTGACCCGCAATAGCCGCAGTGGCGAATGTAGCGCTCGCATTCGGCGCTGCCAAAGCGGTCCAGCAATTGGCCAATGACGTCCCAGAGGGCGTCGACGGTTCGGGCCTG
>JAQGLT010000034.1 GCA_028292745.1 Polaromonas sp.
CGTGTGGTGGCGCACCTTCCGGGCCAGGGAAAGTACAGCGGCAAGCTGGGGGCGCTGCTGGTCGAGATGCCGCCCCTCGCAGGCCGGCCGCCGCAGCGCTTCAAGCTGGGCACCGGTTTCAGCGATGTCCAGCGGGACCATCCGCCGGCCATCGGTGCGCGGGTGACCTACCGCTTCCGTGGCTTGAACGACAGCGGCATTCCGCGCTTTGCCAGCTTCGTGCGGGTGCGCGAGGACTAGCTGTATGGTCCCGGGATGAGGTGACAGGGGTCGGCTTGAAGGCGACGCCACCAGTTCCATGCCCAGCAATCCACTAACGACGCAGAGGATGCACTCCGCCGACTGGATAACTACGACAGGTAACTCGACACTTGGTATCCTGCACAACCCGAGCTACACTTTCCAGAGTTTGAAAAATACAGTCTCAAAAGCTATTGAAACAAGACTGGAGCGGTTTCGGCAAGATAGTCGCATACAGGCAGGATCATTGATCACCACCGTGTTTGGTGACGCGATTCTGCCCCGTGGCGGTCGGGTTTCGCTGAGCAGCATGATCCATCTGCTGCAGCCACTGGGGGTCAACGAACGTCTGGTCCGCACTGCCGTCTATCGCTTGGTCAAGGAGGAGTGGCTACAGTCCGAAGCTTTGGGGCGCAAGACTGATTACATGCTCACCCCATCGGGACACCGTCGATTCGCTGAAGCATCCAGGCAAATCTATGCGGCAGACATACCCGCTTGGGACAGGCGCTGGCGCCTCATCCTGATCGTTGGCGAGGTGGATCTACGCTCGCGCGAGTCGTTGCGAAAAGCGTTGTTCTGGCACGGCTTTGGTGAAACCGCGACGGGCAGCTTCGTTCACCCGACAGCCGATCTCGAAGAAGTGATGGAAAGTCTGGTGTCGGAGGGCTTTGACGCGATGCTCGTGCAATTGATGCCCCTAGTGGCCGTCAACTCCAGGGTCGCACAGTGTGCGACGGATATCGACATGGTGCAAAAAGCATGGAACCTGGGGGGCCTGGCCCTGTCCTATGAGGAATTTCTGCAAATGTACGAGCCCATCCGTGATGCCTTGATAGCCAACGCTCAGGAGGATATGCCGGAGAAAAGCGCCTTCCTGATTCGCACCTTGCTTATCCATGATGTGCGCAGGCTGCTGCTGCGTGATCCCCAGTTGCCTGAAAGCCTGCTGCCGGCTTCCTGGCCAGGAAGCCGCGCGCGCCACCTCTGCCGGGCTCTGTACCGCAAGCTTTTGCCGCTGTCGGAGCGCCACCTCGATGCCAATGTCAGGCTTTCCAACGGCACCATCCCTCTTGCGTCGCAGGTGGTTGCCAGCCGCTTTGCGTATGGCATGGACCTGGAGGCGGACGGTCTCGGCAGCGTTTGATGCAAAGCGTATGGGAAACGAACGCAAGACCAGCCATGGCGTGCAATCCCTGGAGATCGGCATTGGCGTGTTGAAGGTGCTGGTGGAGTCCGGCTCGGCCATGATGCTCAAGGACATTGCCTTGGCCGCAGGGATCGGGTCAAACTCGGGATCAACAGCATTTCCGGGCTGCGCGACCTGACCAACTAACCCACAGCACTGTCGCTGTGGGGCGAATTCGGTCCTATCAGAGGCCACACCGCCCCATCACGGTCAATACGGCCAGTTTGCTGGCCACGTCCACCGGGCGATTGTTGCAGCCTGGATGCCTGCGAATGTGATTCGCCCGCATCTCGAACGGGAGTTGCGCCAAGGACGCTCCGCAGAATTCAAGACCCTGGAGTAGCTTGAGAATGTGCTGCAGGAAGTGCGCGCCCACGGCTACTCCTTTGTACGCAACAGTGACTATGCCACCCGGGTTCTAGGCTTGGCTGCACCGGTTTTCAACTTCAAGAACAGCATTCCCATGGTCGTTTCGATTGTGGGTGTTGAAAGCATTTCCTATCTGGGTTTGCAGAGTCTGGCCTTGACGGAACTCAAGCGCACGGCCCCTGCTCTCCGCAGGCGCTTGGGCGCATCGCGCCAGCAAGGGAGTTGATTCAAAAACTTATAGGATTTTAAAGAATTCGTGTCCTTTTAAGGCCGGCTTTTTATTTGTCTGTCGTTCGATGATGGCTCACCAATTTCTTTAATGGAAGCAAAGGATGGCCTGAGTCCTGACGCTGAAATGCGCTCTGTTGCATATTAGGCGTAAACCCTAATACGATACATAAAAATTTAAAAAACAAAGTTTTATGTATCTTCTTTGTTGACGTAATCGATTCTGAATGTCAGAATTTGGGCGAGTAAATGACACAAGTAGGCGACAAATCGAATGCCGACTGCATCACAAGGAGACTTCTGTGCCCCAAGGTCGAAAGACTACTGAAAAACGCTATAGGCATCGGATAAATGCCTGATGCTGGCTGAATTCCTGCAGTTCCTGTTTTCTGGCATCACGGTGGGCTCCACCTATGCCCTGGCAGCGTTGGGCTTCACGCTCATCTACAACTCCAGCCACGTGATCAACTTCGCTCAGGGCGAATTCATCATGCTCGGCGGCATGCTGGCGGTTTACTTCACCCACTCGGGTCTGCCCTTGCCGCTGGCGCTGGCGCTGGCCATTGCGCTGCCGGCCCTGGTAGGCATCGCCATGGAAAAAATAGCCATCGAGCCGGTCAAGGGCGCCGAGCCGGTCACGCTGATCATCATCACCATCGGCGCTTCCCTGGTGCTGCGCGGTCTGGTGCAGATATGGTTGGGCAAGGGCACGTTCAGCCTGCCCGCGTTTTCCGGTGAGGAGCCCATCAACGTGTTGGGCGCGACCCTCATGCCGCAAAGCCTCTGGGTGCTGGGTGTGACGGCATTAGTGGTCTGTGCCTTGTGGTATTTTTTCACCCGAACCTTGCAGGGCAAGGCCATGCTAGCCACCTCCTACAACCGCGTGGCGGCCGAACTGGTGGGTATCAACACCGACGGCGTGCTGTTCCTGAGCTTTGCCATGTCGGCGGCGCTTGGTGCCTTGGGCGGCATTCTTGTTACGCCCATCACGCTGACCTCCTACGATGTCGGGATCATGCTGGGCCTCAAGGGATTTGTGGGTGCGGTGCTGGGCGGCCTGGGCAATGGCCTGGGCGCCGTGGTGGGGGGACTGCTCGTCGGTGTGCTGGAGGCTATGGGCGCAGGCTACATCTCTTCGTCTTACAAGGATGCCATGCCTTTCGTGCTCATTCTCCTGATTTTGTTTTTCCGCCCCAGCGGTCTCTTTGGTGGCAAAGCCACGGACCGGGTCTGACCATGAATAAACATGCTTTTCGCGGTCTGTACTTCATCGCTGCCGTTTTGCTGGTGCTGCCCTTTGTTTTGCCCAACAGCTTTTATGTGGACTTGGCGGTGCGCATGGCCATCAACGCCGTGATCGTGCTGGGCCTGAACCTGCTTATCGGGTTTGCCGGGCAGATCAGTCTGGGCCATGCCGGATTCCTGGGCATTGGCGCCTACGCGTCGGCGGCATTGCCCACTCATTTGGGCTGGCATCCGCTGTTGGCGGTGGTGGCAGGCGCCCTGGCGGCGGGCGCGCTGGCGGCCGTGCTGGCACGTCCCATCTTTCGCCTCAAGGGCCATTACCTGGCCATGGCCACCCTGGGCCTGGGCATCATCATCAACATCGTGGTGCGCAACGAAGCCGCCTGGACAGGTGGCCCCGATGGCATGGCCGTGCCGCCGATGGCCTTCGGGAGCTTCGAGGTCGCGGGTGACAAGACCTGGTACTGGATTGTGTCCATCTTGCTGTGCGTGAGCATTTGGGCCTCCATCAACCTGATCGATTCGCCTTTTGGCCGAGCCCTGCGCGCCCTGTACGGTTCCGAGGTGGCGTCCAAGGTGGTGGGTGTGCAGGTGGTGCGCTACAAAGTCACCGTCTTTGTGATGTCGGCCATGTTTGCCAGCATCATGGGCAGCGTGACCGCGCTGTACGTCGGCTTTGTCACGCCCAACCTGGCCGACTTTTTTCATTCCATTGAGCTCGTCACCATGGTCGTCATCGGCGGCATGGGCTCCATCTACGGTTCGGTGCTCGGCGCGGTCCTGCTGACGGCGCTGCCGCAGGCGCTGGCCACATTCGAGGGATGGGAGACGGTGGTGTTTGGCGCCATCCTCATGCTGAGCATGATCTTTCTGCCCAGAGGCCTGGTGCCCACGCTGGCTGCGCGCTTTGGCAAGGTGGCATGAACATGGCACTTCTTGAAGTCAAAGACCTTTCCATTCACTTCGGGGGTGTCAAGGCCGTGCAGAACGTGTCTTTCGACATCGATGCAGGCATCGTCTATGCCGTGATCGGTCCCAACGGAGCGGGCAAGACCACCCTGTTCAACCTGATCACCGGCATTTACACGCCCACCTCCGGCAGCATTGAGCTCGATGGCCAGCCCATCGCCGGCAAATCACCTGACGTGCTGGCGCAGCGCGGCGTGGCGCGCACCTTTCAGAACCTGCAGATCTGCATGAACATGAGCGCCATCGAAAACGTGATGGTGGGCGCCCACCTGCGCCTAGACCGCAACCTGCTCAAGGCCGCCCTGCGCTGGCCATCCCTGAAAGCGCGCGACCGGCTTTTGCATACCGAGGCCGAGGAGCTCATGCGCTTTGTCGGGCTGCAGGACTACCTAGCCTCATGCGCCGACAGCATGTCCTATGGCGCCTTGAAGCGCCTGGAAATTGCCCGCGCATTGGCCATGAAACCGCGCCTGCTGTTCCTGGACGAACCTGCCGCGGGCCTTAATCCCAAGGAGACCCTGGAGGTCGATGCGCTCATTCGCAAAGTGGCCGACAGCGGCGTTACGGTGGTGCTGGTCGAGCACGACATGAAGATGGTTATGAACCTGTCCGACCGCATCCTGGTGCTGGACTACGGACACAAGCTGGCCGAGGGCACGGCGGCGCAAGTGCGGCGCAACCCCGATGTGATTGCCGCGTATCTAGGCGCTCACGCCTGACTAGAAGCAAAGCATGGACGCACTCACCCTCATCAGCCAGGAACACAGCAACATGTGGCGCCTGGCCACCAGCATCGACCAGATCGCCGGCGACATGCAAGCCGGCGCTCCGCTGGAGACCTCATTTTTCGAGGCTGCGCTGGACTACATCGACCAGTTCGTGGACCGTATGCACCACCCCAAGGAGGACGTGCACCTGTTTCGCCTTCTGCGGCTACGCAGCGAGCAAGCTGCCGAGGTGCTGGACGCGCTGGAGGCCGACCACCGCCAAGGGCCTGACAAGCTGGCCCAGCTGCGCGCCCAGCTGGCGGCTGCAGCGCAGGGGCATTTGCCGGCGGCCGCGCTGGCAGAGGCCCTGTGGCGCTACACCGCCGGGCTCAAGAGCCATATCAAGACCGAAGAGCAGCATGTCCTGCCGCTGGCCCGCAAGGTGTTGCAGCCGCAGGACTGGCACGAGATCGACCAGGCGTTTGGCAACCACCACGACCCGGTGTTCGGCGAGCAGTCCAAGGCCGAATTCCGTGAACTGTTTCACCGCATCGTCAGCCTGGCGCCCGATTCGGTGGGGCTGGGTGCCAGCAGTGCCGGCAGCCTTCAAGCCGCGACGGCGCAGCCCGTGCTGCTCAAGATGCAAGGCCTGGAGAGCTGCTACGGCCGCATCAAGGCGCTCAAGGGCATCAGCCTGGAAGTGCGCCGCGGCGAGACCGTGGCCCTGGTGGGCGCCAATGGCGCGGGTAAAACCACTTTCTTGCGCGCGCTCTCAGGCGTGCAGCCCATCAGCGCAGGCAGCATTCATTTCGACGGCGAGGACATCACTCAGCTGCGTTCGGACAAGCGCATGCGCCGCGGCATTTGCCAAAGCCCCGAAGGCCGCCAGGTGTTCGGGCCGCTGTCAATTGAAGACAATCTGCGCCTGGGCGCCTACACCCAGCCCAAGCACCAGGTGGCCGGCGACATGGAAAAGATCTTTGCCATGTTCCCCATCCTGAAGGAAAAGCGCGCCTTGCCGGCGGGCACCTTGTCCGGCGGGCAGCAGCAGATGCTGGCCATCGGCCGCGCCCTGATGGGACGCCCGCGCATGCTGCTGCTGGACGAGCCCTCCATGGGACTGGCGCCGCTGCTGGTCGAAGAAGTCTTCAATGTCATCAAGACGCTCAAGTCCCAGGGCATGACCATCTTGCTGGTCGAGCAAAACGCCTTTGCCGCTCTGGCCATCGCCGACCGCGGCTATGTGCTGGAAACGGGCGCCGTGACGCTCACCGGCACCGGTGAGAGCCTCATCCACAACGAACAAGTGCGCGCCGCCTACCTGGGAAACTAGCCCCGCCGGCACTTGACCGCCACCGCGACACATCACTTTTATTAGGAATGCTCCATGACCATGACATCTGAAATTTTTGACAAGCACCAAGCCAAGCTGCAGGCAGCGCTGGACGCCATCCGCAGCCGGGGCTATTGGTCGGCTTATGCAGAAATGCCCAGTCCCAAGGTGTATGGCGAGACTGCCGCCGCTGCTGGCAAGGCCGCTTTTGAAGCGCATCGGGGCCAACGCTTTGCCTTGCACCAAGCCGGGACGCAGGCATGGGCTGGCGCTGAACAGTCACCCTATGGCGTGGTGCTCGATGTGCACTACCCGGTGTGCGCTGTCGAGGAGCTCATCCGTGCAGGCCAGGCTTCCATGCCTGCTTGGCAGGCTCTGGGCGTGCAGGGCAGAACCGGCGTGTGCGTCGAGATGCTGGACCGCCTCAACCAGCATAGCTTTGAGATTGCCCATGCCGTCATGGCCACTACCGGCCAGGGCTGGATGATGGCCTTTCAGGCCGGCGCCGCGCATGCCCAGGACCGGGGCCTGGAAGCGGTGGCCTACGCCTACCGTGAACAGAGCCTGGTACCGGCCGATGCGCTGTGGGAAAAACCGCAGGGCAAGAACCCGGCGCTGCGCCTGCAAAAACACTTCGAGATCGTCGGACGCGGCGTGGCCGTGGTCGTGGGCTGCGCGACGTTTCCCACCTGGAACACCTACCCAGGACTGTTCGCGGCCCTGGCCACGGGCAACGCCGTGATTGTCAAACCCCATGAGCAGGCTATCTTGCCGACTGCCATCACTGTTGGCATCCTGCGTGATGTCTTGAGCCAAGCGGGCATGAATCCCGATCTGGTGAGCCTGTGCGTACCCGAAAACCAGGAAACCACCCGCGTTCTGGTGACACACCCGGCCGTCAAGTCGGTGGACTTTACCGGTGGAAGCAGCTTTGGCCGCTGGCTGATAGACCACTGCCGCCAAGCCCAGGTGTATGCAGAGCTTTCCGGCGTCAACACCATCGTTATCGACTCCACCGATGCCTACAAGGCGATGCTGCGCAACTTGGCGTTCAGCCTTTCGCTGTATTCGGGCCAGATGTGCACTACCTCCCAGCTGCTGCTGGTGCCGGCGGGTGGCATTGAGACCGACGAAGGCTCTAAAAGCCATGAGCAGGTGTGCGCCGATCTCGCGGCCGCCATCGACAACTTCCTGGAACAACCCGGAGTCGCGCTGGCGGTGCTGGGCGCCATCCAGTCGCCGGCCACGCTGGCACGGATTGACCAGGCCAACACCGGTGCGCTGGGCACGGTGGTGCGGGCATCCCGGGCCTTGCAGAACCCTGAATTTCCCGTCGCCGCCGTGCGCACGCCGGTGCTGCTGGCCTGCGATGCCGAGGCTGAAGACCACTACATGCAAGAGCGCTTTGGACCAATCACCTTTGTGGTCAAAGTCGCCGACACTGCCGCCGGCATTGCACTGGCCGAGCGCGTGGTCGGCACCCATGGCGCATTGACGCTGGGGGTGTATTCCACCCAGGGCCCGGTGGTCGATGCCGTGACCCAGGCCAGCTGGAATGCCAAGGTGGCCCTGTCCATCAACCTGACTGGCGGCGTGTTCGTCAACCAGTCGTCCGCCTTTTCTGACTTCCATGGCACCGGCGGAAACCCGGCGGCCAATGCCTCTTATTGCGATTCAGCCTTCGTGGCCAACCGCTTCCGCGTCATCCAGCGTCGCCACCACGTCTGAGGCAAGAACCATGGACTACCAACACATACTTTTTGAAGCCGCTGGGGGCATCGTCCGCCTGACGCTGAACCGCCCGGACAAGCTCAACAGCTTTACCGGCGCCATGCATGGCGAACTCCGCGATGCGCTTGACACGGTGCAGGCCGACAAAAGCATTCGCATGCTGGTCCTGGGCGGCGCAGGCCGGGCATTTTGCGCTGGCCAGGACTTGGCCGACCCGGACATGGCGGTGGGCGCCACGAGGCCCGACATCGGCAACGTGGTGGAGCAACACTACAAGCCGCTGATCCTGCGCTTGCAAAACCTGCGCGTGCCCACGGTGGCCAAGGTCCATGGCGTGGCCGCAGGCGCCGGAGCCAGCCTGGCCCTGGCGTGCGACTTGGTGATCGCCGGCAAGTCGGCCAGCTTCCTGCAGGCCTTCAGCAAGATCGGCTTGATTCCGGACACCGGCGGCACCTGGTTTTTGCCCCAACGGGTCGGCATGGCGCGCGCCATGGGACTGACCCTGCTGGCCGACAAGCTGCCCGCCGAAAAGGCTGCCGAATGGGGCTTGATCTGGCAGGCCGTGGACGATGCGGCGCTGGACGCCACGGTGGACGCGCTGGCCGCACAGCTGGCTGGCATGCCGACCAAGGCGCTGGTGCGCACGCGTCAGGCCATGCATGCGGCACCCAACCACACGCTGGAGCAGCAGCTGTCGATGGAAGGCGGCTTCATGCGCGAGTTGGGCTGGAGCGCCGATTTTGCCGAGGGCGTGGCCGCCTTCATGGAAAAACGCGCACCGCGCTTCACCGGTCAATGATGCGATGAACACCCCCTTATCCAAAGTAGCCCTGGTGGCCGTCGCCGGCCATCCGGTGCTGCTGCTGGACAACCGCCCACAGGCTGCTGAAGCCGCGGTGGCGGCATTGCGCGCGCAACTGGACAAACTGGCCGAGGGCAAGATGACGCCGCAAGCCGCCGACCTGCGCCTGCAGATCGCCACGCAGTTCAGTGACCTGGCCGCCGCGACCCTGGTGGTCGAGGCCATCGTAGAAAACCTGCAGGCCAAGGAGGCGCTGTTCAAAGACCTCAAAGCGCTGGTGTCCGCCGACTGCCTCTTTGGCAGCAACACCTCCTCCATCTCGATCACCGCCATCGGCTCGGCACTGCAGCATCCGCAGAGGATGGCGGGCCTGCATTTCTTCAACCCGGCGCCGGTGATGGCCCTGGTGGAGGTGGTGAGCGGCGAGTCCGGTGGCTTTCGGATCAGGCTATGCCCCTGGGCGTCAATTATCCGCAAGGCCGGCTGGCCTGGTCCGACCAGGTCGGCGTGCGGCACATCCAGGCGGTGTTGAGCCATCTGAACGCAAGCCATGGCGAAGAGACCGCTACCGCATTTCCCTGCTGATCCAACGGCAGATTTCTCAATGAAGGAACATCCATGGCTGATACCCCCTTGCTCTGGCCGGCCCAGGCGCTGGAACTGGCCAAGGAAGCGGCCAAGGCCATGTGGTCGCGCGACCATGCCGCCCAGGCGCTGGGCATGGTCATCGCCGAGGTCAAGCCAGGAGCGGCGCGCCTGACCATGCAGGTGCGCCAGGACATGGTCAACGGCCATGCCATCTGCCATGGCGGCATGCTGTTCACCCTGGCCGACACCGCCTTTGCCTATGCCTGCAACAGCTACAACCGCGTCACCGTCGCCTCGGCCTGCCACATCGACTTTCTGGCGCCCGGCCACCTAGGCGACACCCTGGTGGCCGAAGCGGTGGAGCGCTCGCAAAGCGGCCGCACCGGGGTTTATGACGTGACCGTCAGCACCGCCGCAGGCAAGACCGTGGCGCTGTTTCGCGGCAAGTCCTATCGCCTGCAGGGCGAAGTGACCGCCAGCTTTGCCCAATCCTGAGCCCAGAGCCACAACCAGAGGAGGAGACATTCATGACCGCCAAATACCCCCAGCCCGGCGAACTTGACGCCATAGAAAGCGCCAGCCGCGACGAAATTTCGTCCTTGCAACTGCAGCGGCTGAAATGGTCACTGCGCCATGCGTATGACAACGTGCCGGCCCACAAGAAGGCGTTTGACGACAAAGGCGTGCATCCCGATGACCTGAAGTCATTGGCCGACCTGTCCAAGTTCCCCTTCATGACCAAAACCGCGCTGCGCGACAACTATCCGTTCGGCCTGTTCGCGGTGCCGCGCGAACAGGTGATGCGCCTGCACGCCTCCAGCGGCACCACGGGCAAATCCATCGTCGTGGGCTACACCGCGCAGGACATCGACAACTGGGCCGATCTGATGGCCCGCTCGATCCGCGCCGCCGGTGGCCGCAGGGGCGACATGCTGCACAACGCCTATGGCTACGGCATGTTCACCGGTGGCCTGGGCGCCCACTATGGCGCCGAGCGCCTGGGCTGCACGGTGGTGCCCATGTCGGGCGGCCAGACCGAAAAGCAGGTCGCGCAGATTCTGGACTTCAAGCCGCAAATCATCATGGTGACGCCGTCGTACTCGCTGGTGATTGCCGAAGAGTTCGAGCGCCAGGGCGTCAAGCCCGAGGATATTTCCCTCAAGGTCGGCATTTTCGGCGCCGAGCCCTGGGGCGAGGGCATGCGCGCGGAAATCGAACGCAAGCTGGGCATTGACGCCATCGACATCTATGGCCTGACCGAAGTGATAGGGCCGGGCGTTGCCTGCGAATGCATCGAGTCCAAGGACGGCCCGGTGATCTGGGAAGACCACTTCTACCCCGAAATCATCAACCCGGAAACCTGCGAATTAGTAGCTGACGGGGAAGACGGCGAACTGGTGTTCACGTCGCTGACCAAGCAGGCCTTTCCCGTGATTCGCTATCGCACCCGCGACCTGACGCGCCTACTGTCGCCCACCTCGCGCGCCTTTCGCCGCATGGGCAAGATCACTGGCCGCTCGGACGACATGCTGATCGTGCGCGGGGTCAACTTGTTTCCTTCCCAGCTGGAAGAGCAGATCCTGCGCGACAAGCGTCTGTCGGGCAACTACCAGGTGGTGCTTACCCGTGATGGCCATCTGGACAACCTCGAAGTGCGCTGCGAGGTGCAGCGCGCGTTCTCCGCCAGCCTGAGCCAGGACATGGTGGACGCCATTGCCAAGGAGTTGCAGCATCACATCAAGACCAATGTGGGCGTCTCTACCCGCATCACGGTGATGCCCTTTGAGAGCATTCCCCGCACGCAGACCGGCAAGGCCAGGCGCGTGATCGACGAACGACCCAAACAACTGTGAAAGAAATCCGATGATTGATGCTTTGATTTGCGATGCCATCCGCACACCGATAGGCCGCTATGGCGGCGCACTGGCCACGGTGCGTCCGGACGACCTGGGCGCTGTGCCACTCAAGGCCCTGATGCAGCGCAATGCCGGCGTGGACTGGGCCGCGGTGGATGACATTCTGTATGGCTGCGCCAACCAGGCAGGCGAAGACAACCGCAATGTGGCGCGCATGTCCGCCCTGCTGGCCGGCCTGCCGGTGCAAGTGCCCGGCACCACCCTGAACCGCCTGTGCGGCTCGGGCATGGATGCGGTAGGCCTGGCGGCACGTTCCATCAAGTCGGGCGAAACGCAGCTGATGATCGCCGGCGGCGTGGAAAGCATGTCGCGCGCACCGTTCGTGATGGGCAAGGCCGAAAGCGCCTTCTCCCGCAGCACGGCCATTTTTGACACGACCATCGGCTGGCGCTTTGTCAATCCGCTGATGAAGGCGCAGTACGGCGTGGACTCCATGCCGCAGACCGCCGACAACGTAGCCGCCGACTTCGAGGTGTCGCGCGCCGACCAGGACGCTTTCGCCCTGCGCTCGCAGCAGCGCTGGGCCGCTGCCCACGCCGCCGGCCGCTTTGCTGATGAACTGGTGCCGGTGTCCATCCCGCGCAAAAAGGGCGAACCCGTCGTGCTGGCGGTCGACGAACACCCGCGCCCTGACACCACGCTGGAAATGCTGGCCAGGCTCAAGGGCGTCAACGGCCCCGATCTGAGCGTGACCGCCGGCAATGCCTCGGGCGTGAACGACGGCGCCTGCGCCTTGCTGCTGGCCTCGCCGGCGGCGGCGGCCCGCCACGGGCTGATGCCCAGGGCGCGCGTGCTCGGCATGGCCACTGTCGGCCTGGCCCCGCGCATCATGGGCTTCGGTCCGGCGCCGGCGGTGCGCAAGGTGCTGCAGCACACCGGCCTGAGTCTGGCGCAGATGGATGTGATCGAACTCAATGAAGCCTTTGCTGCGCAGGGCTTGGCCGTGCTGCGCGAGCTGGGCCTGGCCGATGACGACGCCCGCGTCAATCCCAACGGCGGCGCCATTGCCATGGGCCATCCCCTGGGCATGAGTGGCGCACGCCTGGTGACCACGGCCATGTATGAGCTCATCCGCAGCAATGGCCGCTACGCGCTGTGCACCATGTGCATCGGCGTGGGACAGGGCATCGCCCTGGTTATCGAACGCATCTGATACCCCCACCACAAAAAAGGAGACTTTCCATGACTTCACGCTTTAGGAAACTGGCATTGGCCAGCGCCATGCTGATCGCCACCGGCACGGCGTTTGCCGCAGACCCGATCAAAATCGGCTCGGTCTTGTCGATCACCGGCCCTGCAGGCTACCTGGGCGAGCCCGAACTCAAGACCTTGCAAATGCTCGTGGAAGACCTGAACAAGAAAGGCGGCGTGCTGGGCCGTCCGCTGGAACTGGTGCATTACGACGATGGCAGCGATGCCAGCAAGGCCAATGGTTTCGGCAAGCGCCTCATCGAGGATGACAAGGTGGACCTGATTGTCGGCGGCACCACCACCGGCTCAACCATGTCCATGGTGCCCCTGGTGGAAAAAGCCGGTGTGCCCTTTATTTCGCTGGCCGGGGCGGTCGTCGTCATCGAGCCGGTCAAGAAGTTTGTCTTCAAAACCCCGCATACCGACCGCATGGCCGCTGAAAAAGTGTTTGACGACATGAAAAAGCGCGGCTTCACCAAGGTGGCCCTGCTGTCCGAGACCAGTGGCTTTGGCCAGTCCGGCCGCAAGGAAACCGAAGGCGTGGCGGGCAAGTACGGCATCGCCCTGGTGGCCAATGAAACCTATGGCCCCAAGGACACCGACATGGGTCCGCAGCTCACCAAGATCCGCAACACCCCCGGCGTGCAGGCGGTGTTCATCTTCGGCTTGGGCCAGGGTCCAGCACTGGCCACCAAGGGCTACAAGCAATTGGGCATCACCCTGCCGCTCTACCATGCCCACGGTGTGGCATCGGACGAGTTCCTCAAGCTCGCCGGCCCTGCCGCCGAAGGGGTTCGCCTGCCGACCTCGGCCCTGCTGGCACCGGACAAGCTCGCCGCCAACGATCCCCAGCGCCCGGTGGCCGAAGGCTATGCCAAGGCCTTCACCGCCAGGTGGAAGACTGATGTATCCGCATTCGGCGGCTATGCGTACGACGGCTTGAGCCTGGCGGTCGATGCCATCAAGCGCGCCGGTTCGACCGACAAGGCCAAGGTGCGCGACGCCATTGAATCCACCAAGGGCTTCGTGGGCACCGGCGGCATTTTCAACATGTCCCCCACCGACCACATGGGCTTGGACCTGTCGGCCTTTCGCATGTTCGAAATCAAGAACGGCGCCTGGGTTCTGTCCAAGTAAGCGTCACTTCCCAACCGAACGTCACCCCCATGTTTGAAACCATCAGCATCGAATACGCCGGCCCGGTCGCCACGCTCTGGATGGCCAGGCCCGATGTGTTCAACGCCTTCAACGAGCAACTGATCGACGAGCTCACCCGCGCCTGTGAACAGCTTGAGCATGACGCCAGCGTGCGCGTGGTGGTGCTGGCCGGGCGCGGACCGCATTTCTCAGCCGGCGCCGACCTGAACTGGATGCGCCGCGCCGCCACCGCCAGCGAACAGGACAACCTGCAGGACGCGCGCCGCTTTGCCCGCATGTTGCACACGCTGGCCAGCCTGTCCAAACCCACCATCGCCCGCGTGCAGGGCGGGGCGCTGGGCGGCGGCACAGGGCTGGCGGCAGCCTGCGACATGGCGGTGGCCAGCAGCGATGCGGTGTTCAGCACATCCGAGGTGAAGTTCGGCATCATCCCGGCGGTCATCAGCCCTTATGTGCTGCGCGCCATCGGGCCGCGCCAGGCAATGCGTTACTTTCAGTCGGCCGAGCGCATCAGCGCCGAGCGCGCGCTGGCGATCGGCCTGGTGCATGAGGTGGCCGCAGCCGATCAGCTCGATGCGGCGGTGGCCGCACTTGTCAAGCCCCTGCTCGCCGGCGGGCCGCTGGCGCAAAAAGCCGCCAAGGAGCTCATCGGCGCGGTGCACGGCCGCCCGCTGGACGCCGCCACGCTGGAAGACACTGCGCAGCGCATTGCGCGCCAACGCTGCACCGCTGAAGCACGCGACGGCGTGTCGGCCTTTCTGGACAAGCGGCCTCCCGCCTGGATCCACTCTTATCCTTAATCCCTTCAACCCAAGGAGTGCGTGCATATGTACACCCAATCATTCAATGTGCAGGAAACACCGGGAAAAAAACCTGCTGTGCAGCCGATAGCGCTGGAAAACGCCGAGGCGCAACAACGCTTTGACGCCCGAATCGATGCCGACGGCAAGATCGAGCCGCAGGACTGGATGCCTGAGGCCTACCGCAAGACCCTGGTCCGCCAGATCAGCCAGCATGCCCACAGCGAAATCGTCGGCATGCTGCCCGAAGGCAACTGGATCAGCCGCGCGCCCAGCTTGAAGCGCAAGACCATCCTGATCGCCAAGGTGCAGGACGAAGCCGGCCATGGCCTCTACCTGTACAGCGCCGCCGAAACCCTGGGCCAAGGGCGTGACCAGATGCTGGCCGACCTGCACAGCGGCAAGGCCAAGTACAGCTCCATTTTCAACTACCCCACGCTCAACTGGGCCGATGTAGGCGTGGTCGGCTGGCTGGTCGATGGCGCCGCCATCATGAACCAGATCCCGCTGTGCCGCTGCTCCTACGGACCGTATGCCCGCGCCATGATCCGCGTCTGCAAGGAAGAGTCGTTCCACCAGCGCCAGGGCTACGAGGCCCTACTGGTCATGATGCAGGGCACGGCCGAGCAAAAGGCGATGGTGCAGGACGCGGTCAACCGCTTCTGGTGGAAGTGCCTGGCCATGTTCGGCCCGCCCGACGCCAACAGCCCGCACAGCGAGCAAGCCATGCGTTGGGGCATCAAGCGCATCAGCAATGACGACCTGCGCCAGAAGTTCATCGACGCCACCGTTCCGCAAGCCAAGGTGCTGGGCGTGACGCTGCCCGACCCTGACCTGAAGTGGAACGAGGAACGCCAGCACTACGATTACGGCCAGATCGACTGGGAAGAGTTCTGGAGCACGGTCAACGGCAATGGCCCATGCAACAAGGAACGCCTGGCCAGCCGTGTCAAGGCCCACAACGACGGCCAGTGGGTGCGCGACGCCGCCCTGGCCTATGCCCGCAAACACCAACCCGAAACGCAAAAGGAAGCGGCATGACCCCCACCGCATTGAAAGACTGGCCCCTCTGGGAGGTTTTCCTTCGCAGCAAGCAGGGCCTGGAGCACAAGCACTGCGGCAGCCTGCATGCATCGGATGCGCCGCACGCCCTGCAAATGGCGCGCGATGTGTACACCCGCCGCCAGGAAGGCGTGAGCATCTGGGTGGTGCCCTCCAAGTCCATCACCGCTAGCGCACCGGAAGACAAGGACGCGATGTTCGACCCGGCCGCGGACAAAATCTACCGCCACCCGACCTTCTATGACATTCCTGAAGAAGTGGGGCACATGTAATGGCCAGCTACCAAGACTATCTGCTGCATCTGGCGGACAACGCCCTGATCCTGGGCCAGCGCAATGCGGAGTGGTGCGGCCATGGCCCGATCCTGGAAGAAGACCTGGCCCTGGCCAACAACAGCCTGGACCTGATCGGACAGGCCCGGATGCTGTACCAGCATGTGGCCGCTGTGCGCAAGGACGGCAAGAGCAGCGAAGACCTGCTGGCGTACTTTCGCGACGTGCCGGACTTCAGGAACTACACGCTGCTGGAACTGCCGCACCGCACCGCCAGCCTGCCCACCGCATCGGGCGACCGCGACTATGCGATCACGATTGCGCGCAACTTTTTCTACAGCGCGCTCATGGTGCCGGTGTGGGGCGCGCTGAGCGCTTCCGGCGATGCGCAACTGGCCGCGATTGCCGCCAAGTCGCTCAAGGAGGCGCGGTACCACCTGCGCCATGCCCATGACTGGGTGCTGCGCCTGGGCGACGGCACCGACGAGTCGCACCGGCGCCTGCAGGCCGCCTTTGATTACCTCATGCCTTTTACCCAGGAATTCTGGACCCCCAGCGCCATGGAAGCCGCCGCCCTCAAGATCGGCGCTGGCGTGGATGTGACAGCGTTCAAGGCGCAATGGGACGACACGGTGGGCGACACCCTGCAGGCCGCCACCCTCAAGCTGCCGAGCAGTTCGGGCTTTGTCACCACCGGCAAGCTTGGCGTGCACTCGGAACACCTGGGCTTCGTGCTGGCCGAAATGCAAAGCCTGGCGCGCGCCCATCCAGAGGCCGTCTGGTAAGAAGCATGCCAATCCAAGCCCCCCTGCCCGACGGACCACTGGCGCCCAGCCAAGAGACGCAGGCGCACCATGCCATCTGGGACTTGCTGGAGTCGGTGACCGACCCGGAGATCCCGGTGGTGAACTTGCGCGAGATGGGCATTTTGCGTGCCGTTCGCACTGGGCCGCAGGGCCTGGAGGTGGTGATCACGCCGACCTACAGCGGCTGCCCGGCCATGGGCCAGATGGAAGACGATGTCAAGGACGCGCTGTCCCGGGCGGGTGTGGCCGCGCGCGTCATCACGCAGCTGGCGCCGGCCTGGTCCACCGACTGGATGACCGCCGAGGGACGCGACAAACTGCGTGCCTACGGCATCGCCCCGCCGGTCAGAAGCGCCTGCGCCGCACCGGCCGGCGCCCAGGTGCTTGGGTTTGCGCCGCGCCGGGGCGTGGGCCGGGCCGACACCGTGGCCTGCCCGCAATGCGGCTCGGACAACACCACGGAAATTTCGCACTTCGGCTCCACCGCCTGTAAAGCCTTGTACCGCTGCCTGAACTGCATGGAGCCGTTCGACTACTTCAAACCCTATTAACCAGCGCCCCATCACCATGACTGCATTCCCCCGTTTTCACGATCTGCGCATCGCCCGGATCAGTCCCGAGGCGGCTGGCTCGGTGGCCATTGCCTTCAGCGTGCCCGACGATCTGCTGGAGCGCTTTGACTTTCAGCCCGGCCAGTACCTGACACTGCGCAGCAAGATCGACGGCGCCGACGTGCGCCGCAGCTACTCCATCTGCTCCACCCACAACCACCTCAAGCGCCGCCGCGAACTGGTCGTGGGCATACGCCCCATGGAGGGCGGGGTGTTTTCCAACTGGGCCGCCCGGCAGCTCAAGGCCGGTGACACGCTGTCCGTCATGCCGCCCGAAGGCCGCTTTGTGTCCAGGCGCCCGCGCGCCCTGCACCGCGTGGCCTTTGCCGCAGGCTCGGGCATCACGCCCATCCTGTCCATCATGGCCAGCACGCTGGAAGACCAGCCGGATTCCAAATTCACCCTGGTTTATGGCAACCGCAGCATGAATTCAGTGATGTTCAACGAAGCGCTGCAAGACCTCAAGGACCGGTTTGCCGACCGCCTCACGCTGATCCACATCCTCTCGCGCCAGGCGCAGGAGGTAGACCTGCTGCAAGGCCGCATTGACGCCGACAAGGTGCGCGCCATCATCGCCGGACTGTTGCCCGTGGGCAGCATGGACGAGGTGTTCATCTGCGGCCCCGAAGCGATGATTGAGGTTACCGAAAAAGCCCTGCTCGATGCCGGCGTGCCGGCCAGGCAAATCCATACCGAGCGCTTCACCTCGCCGGTGCTGGAAACCCTGACACCGCAGGCGCGCCAGGCCGCCGTGGCCAACCTGAAGCGGCCCGCCAGGGGCCAGGTGGCCCTCACGGTAGTGCTGGACGGCAAAGCACATGCGCTGCACATGAACCCCGACGAGCATGTGCTCGACGTGGCCATGGCCGCAGGCCTGGACCTGCCGTTTTCCTGCAAGGGCGGCGTGTGCGCCACCTGCCGCTGCAAGGTCATGACCGGCAGCGTGGCCATGGACAAGAACTTCGGCCTGGAAACCTGGGAGACCGAGAAAGGCTTTGTGCTCAGCTGCCAATCCCGCCCCACCAGCCAAGCCGTGACCATCAGTTTTGACGAGCGCTAAGCCCAACCTATTGACGACCCCCCATGACTTCCACCCTTCAAAGTTATATCGGCGGCGGCTGGCAAGGCGCGCAGGCCGCTGTTGCGCTGCGCAGCGCTGTCAGCTGCAAGACCATTGCCCACACCCGTGCCGAACGGCTGGACTTTGCCGGGACGCTGGAGCATGCCCGCCGCAAAGGGCTGCCGGCCCTGATGGCCATGGATTTTCAGGTACTTGACCAGCGCCTCAAGGCGCTGGTCAAGTACCTGATGGAGCATAAGGAGCAGCTCTACACCTCATCCCCACCTACAGCTCCTGGCTGAACCAGGTCGAGCCCTTCTTTGCGTTGATCACCGACAAGGCCATCCGGCAGGCGCAGCGACCAGCGGGCCTGGCCTTCGGACGGCGCCGAGCAACTCAGGGCGAGCAACTGCGCCTCCAGGCGGCCATCGATCAACAGGTCGTACGCGCACTTGGCGGGCTGGCGGTTCAGAGTCAGGTCCAGGCCTTCCAGAGCAAACTTCTTCTTGATCCGATCCACCTTGCGCTCGCTCACGCACAGCATGGCCGCGATGTCGCAGGTGCGGGGCCGCTCGGCGCGGTCCCCCGCCTGGTCACAGTTGAGCAGTATCAAGGCATTGATGACCTTGGACGCTGCGTGCGTGCCTTTGCCTGTGATGCTCTGCAGTTCAGCTCTTTCGGGTTCTGACAAGGTGACTTTGTAATGTTCCATCCCCCATTGTCTGCATCAAACTTCTCTTGACGCGACAGTAGCGGTTTCACCTTGACTGGCAACAGCGAAGCTGGGCTGCCTTTTCGCTCCTGAATTCATAGCTGCTAGCGCAGGCGCTTCCTGCGCTAGAGCCCGTTTTGATCAAATTCAAAGCTGCGCGGTTCTGCCAAGCTTATTTCTTCACGCAGTCGGCGTAATAGCGGATTTTTCCTTTGGCGTCCACTTCTTCGACCAGGCCATGGATGTCGGTTTCGAAACCGGGGCACTGGGCATTGAATTCACGGGAAAACTTCAGGTAGTCAACGATTTTCTTGTTGAACACTTCGCCGGGAATCAGCAACGGGATGCCCGGTGGGTATGGCGTGACCAGGCCCACGGTGATGCGGCCCTCCAGGTGATCGATCTCCACTCGCTCGGTGGTGCGGTGGGCAATGTGGGCATAGGCATCGCTTGGCTTCATCGCCGGCGCCAGGTCGCTCAGGTACACGTCCGTTGTCAGCCGGGCAATGTCGTACTTGGCATACAGCGCGTGGATGTGCTGGCACAGGTCGGCCAGCCCCATGCGCTCGTACTTGGGAAACTTCTGGCAGAACTCGGGCAGGATGCGCCACATCGGCTGGTTCTTGTCGTAGTCGTCCTTGAACTGCTGCAGCGCGGTCAGCAGCGTGTTCCAGCGGCCCTTGGTGATGCCGATGGTGAACAGGATGAAAAAGCTGTACAGGCCTGTCTTTTCGACGATCACCCCGTGCTCAGCCAGGAATTTGGTCACGATGCTGGCCGGAATGCCGGTCTTGGAGAACTTGCCGTTCAGGTCCAGTCCCGGTGTGACGATGGTCGACTTGATCGGGTCCAGCATGTTGAAGCCGGTTGCCATCTGACCAAATCCGTGCCAGTTGGCCGCGCCATTCTTGGCCGTCTTGGCGCTGCGCGATTCGCCCTTGATGATCCAGTCCTTGGCCTCGCCAATGCCTTCTTCCACCAGCTTGTCCGGCCCCCAGACCTTGAACCACCAGTCGGTTTCGTACTCCTCGGCGATTTTTCGCATGGCGCGGCGGAAATCGAGCGCCTCGGCAATGCTTTCCTCCACCAGCGCCTTGCCGCCGGGCGGCTCCATCATGGCGGCGGCCACGTCGCAGCTGGCGATGATGCTGTACTGCGGCGAGGTCGAGGTGTGCATCAGGTAGGCCTCGTTGAACAGGTGCCGGTCGAGCTTGGTGTTCTGCGAATCCTGCACCAGCACCTGGCTGGCCTGGCTGATGCCGGCCAGCAGCTTGTGGATGGACTGGGTGGCATAGACGACCGCGTTCTTGGGCCGGATGCGATTCTTTCCCATCGAATGGTAGGTGCCGTAGAACGGATGGAAGGCCGCATGCGGCAGCCAGGCCTCATCGAAATGCAGGTTGTCGATGTAGCCGTCGAGCATGCCCTTGATGGTCTCGGTGTTGTAGAGCACGCCGTCGTAGGTGGATTGGGTGAGCGTGAGCACGCGCGGCTTGACGGTCCCCGGATCAACGCCGCTCAGCAGCGGATTGGCGGCGATCTTGGCGCGGATGGCGTCGGGCTCGAATTCGCTTTGCGGAATCGGGCCGATGATGCCGAAGTGGTTGCGCGTCGGCTTGAGGAACACCGGTATCGAGCCGGTCATGATGATGGCGTGCAGGATGGACTTGTGGCAGTTGCGGTCCACCACCACCACGTCGCCGGGCGCCACGGTATGGTGCCAGACCATCTTGTTGCTGGTCGAGGTACCGTTGGTGACGAAAAAGCAGTGGTCGGCATTGAAGATGCGGGCCGCGTTGCGCTCGGAAGCCGCCACCGGGCCGGTGTGGTCGAGCAATTGGCCGAGTTCTTCGACCGCATTGCAGACGTCGGCGCGCAGCATGTTTTCACCGAAGAATTGGTGAAACATTTGCCCGACCGGGCTTTTCAAGAAAGCCACGCCGCCGGAATGCCCGGGACAGTGCCACGAAAAGGAGCCGTCATCGGCATAGTCGAGCAGGGCTTTGAAGAACGGTGGCTGCACGCCTTCGAGGTAGCTCTTGGCCTCGCGGATGATGTGGCGCGCCACGAATTCGGGGGTGTCCTCGAACATGTGGATGAAACCGTGCAGCTCGCGCAGGATGTCGTTCGGGATATGGCGCGAGGTCTTGGTCTCGCCATAGACATAGATCGGCACGTCCAGGTTCTTGCGCCGCACCTCCTCGATGAACTTGCGCAGGTTGAGCACGGCCGGGTCCAGGTCAGGCCCTGGGGTGAATTCCTCATCATCAATCGACAAAATGAAAGCGCTGGCGCGGCTTTGCTGCTGGGCGAATTGCGACAGGTCGCCGTAGCCGGTAACGCCCAGCACCTCGAAGCCTTCGCTTTCTATGGCTTGGGCAAGTGCGCGAATACCCAGCCCCGAGGTGTTCTCGGAGCGGAAGTCTTCGTCGATGATCACAATCGGAAAGCGAAATTTCATGGCGTATGTATGCAGCGGGTTAAAGTGCCCTGAACCTGTCGGAGGGCGTAAGGATGACGTTCTAGAAGCATAGACAGGTTGAGCCCGAACGATGAAAGCGAAACGGCCTTGCAGCGCCTGGAAAATATCGCCTGCAGCCGGATCGATGAAATTTAACGGCAGCAACTATTTTCATTTATCGGCGACACCCTTCAGGCAGACGCATTGCAAAGGCTTTTTCAGAGAGCGAAGTGTAAGGAAGTATTGTGTCCGCCCGCTTGCCGCTGGCTTATTTACCCCCAGAATAGGGTGAATCGTCGACAAAGGAATAAATGATGAGCGATGCAACGATCTGGTGGGTACTCGCGGGCTGCGCGGTGGCGCTTGAGCTGGCGACGGGAACGTTTTACCTGATCATGCTGGGGTTAGGACTTGCTGCGGGCGCCCTGGCCGCCCATGCGGGGCTGACACAGGTCAGCCAGGTACTGATTGCAGCGGCAATGGGTGGAGGGGCAGTGGCGGCCTGGCACTGGGGGCACAGCAAAAGCCCTGCCCCCACGGCCGCCAATAGCAACCCGGATGTGCACCTGGATATTGGCGAGTCGGTGCACGTGGTAGGGTGGAATCCTGACGGAACAGCAAGCGTTCATTTTCGAGGTGCTCAATGGACAGCCATCGCGGCCGATCCAAACACGGCTGGCAACCCGGGAAATTTCCGAATCACGGGAATGCAGGGTAATCGCCTCGTTATTGAAAAGCTTGACAAACCCTGAGTCGCCCACACGGGCGATAGGCGCTGTGCCGAATATCCTTACCTTGAATCAATGGAGATGTTTATGGAAATTGCACTGGTCTTTCTCGTCCTGGCAGGCATTTTTGTCGTGCAGAGCATCAAGGTGGTCCCCCAGCAAAACGCCTGGGTGGTTGAGCGCCTGGGCAAATACCATGGCACGCTCACACCCGGCCTGAATTTCCTGATCCCCTTCGTGGACAGAGTGGCCTACAAGCACAGCCTGAAGGAAATCCCCCTCGATGTGCCCAGCCAGGTGTGCATTACCCGCGACAACACCCAGCTGCAAGTGGATGGCATCCTGTATTTCCAGGTCACCGATCCAATGCGGGCCAGCTATGGTTCATCGAACTACATCGTGGCCGTCACGCAACTGGCTCAGACATCGCTGCGCTCGGTCATTGGCAAGCTAGAGCTGGACAAGACCTTCGAGGAGCGCAACATCATCAATGCCCAGGTCGTGGCAGCCATTGATGAGGCTGCGTTGAATTGGGGAGTGAAGGTGCTGCGCTATGAGATCAAGGACCTCACGCCGCCCAAGGAAATTTTGCATGCAATGCAGTCTCAGATCACCGCAGAACGCGAAAAGCGCGCTTTGATTGCCGCCTCGGAGGGTCGCAAGCAGGAACAGATCAATATTGCCACCGGCGAACGAGAGGCCTTTATTGCCCGTTCCGAAGGAGAAAAGCAGGCCGCCATCAACAATGCCCAGGGCGAAGCGTCGGCTATTTTTACCGTCGCTGAAGCCAATGCACGGGCCATTGAAGTGGTTGCGCTGGCCATCCGCCAGCCCGGCGGTGAACTGGCCGTGCAACTCAAAGTGGCTGAAAAAGCCGTCGAGGCCTATTCGCAGGTGGCCAGCGATGCCACCACAACGCTCATCGTTCCCAGCAACATGACTGAAGTGTCGGCCCTGATTACATCGGCCATGAAAATGGTGCAATCCAACCGGGCTGATTCAGGTCGGTGATTTTTTCTGAAGGCGCATTGATGCAAGCAAAAAATGTCATGGGCACCGAACTGGCGGCCTGCTCTTACGATCCGCTTACCGGCTTTTCCCGCGATGGGTGCTGCAGTTCAGACGCTTTTGATCACGGCTCGCATCTGATCTGTGTCCGAGTCACTGCAGCGTTTTTGAAGTTTTCCAGCGCGCGCGGCAATGACTTGGTAACGCCGTTGCCAGAGCACCGCTTCGCTGGACTCAAGCCGGGTGATCGATGGTGCCTGTGTGCCCTGCGATGGCGGGAAGCCCTGGAGGCCGCAATAGCACCTCCCGTCATTCTGGAAGCTACCCATTGCAATGCATTGCAATTCGTCACCCTGGCGCAGTTGGAAAAGCACGGGTTTCGGGAGGCAGCTCCTTGACCGTAATTTCATCAGCGACAGGGTGGGATGCACAGCATCTGACTGCTATAATTTAGTGCTTCGCGGAAGGGTGGATGAGCGGTTTAAGTCACACGCCTGGAAAGCGTGCGTGGGGTTATACCCACCGCGGGTTCGAATCCCGCCTCTTCCGCCACGGTTTAACCCCAAGTAATTGATTTACTTGGGGTTTTTTACTGGGTTTCTTTTTCTACCCACGTTTCAACCCACGTCAAAAAACTCTATCGTGTTTATGGCGCCATGAAAGGCGCGAGCAACTTAGCGGCCGTTACATTTACAGACGGCAAGTGAAAAAGCAATAACGAAGCGGAGGAATGGGTATGGACGGCGATGAAAAAGCAGTGAGCATTAAGCTGCTTCACCTGAGTGATCTTCATTTGGGCTTGAGCCAACAGGACTGGATGTGGCCGACCTTCAAGTCGCAGCTCTACGAGGATCTTCAGAGTCTGCACAGACGCGCAGGGCCATGGGATGCTGTCATCTTCTCCGGCGACCTCACTCAAAGTGGTAGTGAAGCCGAATTCGACAAGTTGACGGAGCTCCTTTCTGTGCTCTGGACACACTTCAAAAGTCTTGGCTCCAACCCGCAACTGGTGGTCGTACCAGGGAATCATGATCTCACACGCCCAAGCGAACTGGATCCCACCGGCCTAGTCATGGCGCAGTGGTGGAACGAGGCCGCCGTCAGGAATGACTTCTGGAGGTCCGAAGCCTCTGTCTATAGGAGAGCGTTGTCGAAGTGGTTCAAGAACTTCGAAAGCTGGTGTGAGCGGCTCTCGAAAGCGATCCCGATGGCGCCATTCACCAAGGGGCTCCTTCCCGGCGATATCTCGGCAACGATAGAAAAGGGCTCACAGCGCCTAGGCATCGTCGGCCTGAATTCAGCTTGGCTGCAGCACGCTGGCGGAGATTTTCTAGGACGCCTATGCGTGCATCCGCGACAACTGATGGCAGTCACAGGGAATGACCCTGACGCTTGGTGCGGCAAGCACGATTCTAGATTGTTGGTCACGCACCATCCGATGGACTGGCTACATCCCAACGCCCAAATTGATTGGACGGCTGAGATCTATACGCCTGGAAGGTTCGATGCACATCTTTACGGGCACATGCATGAAGGCCGGTCGAAAACCGAGGCGATCTCGGGAGGTCAAAGCCGTATTTCGGTGCAGGGTGCCTCGCTCTTCGGACTTGAGCACTTCGGCACGAACCAAGTACGCCGAGATCACGGCTACTCGGTGATTCAGATTCCCGTGATGCCCAGCGTTCGTGGGATTCGAATCTGGCCGCGAACTCTCACCACCCGGGGTGATGGTTCGCGTCGGCTGGGGGCGGACCAGAACTGGACTCTTATCGACGACACCTATTGCGATCTTTCCTTTCATGTTGGCACGCTGATCGCCGCTGCGGCTGGACCCAGAGAGCCTGACCCGCTCGATTTGACGTCGGGCATTCAGGAAGTACTCGCGCGATTGGTGCGCCCAGGTGCTTTCAGCGAAGCTTACGCTGTCGTACGAAAGGCCGAGCAGACTCTATTCTTGGCTGCGTTAAAGGAAACGCGCAGGGCGTGGCTCGTTACGGACTGGGGCCTCGGGGGCGATGAATTCATACAATGCGTTCAGCAGCAGATGCTGGGCCGCCGCGGCTCCATCTACTACCTTGATCTGCACGATTGCCGATCGCAAGAAGAAGTGCTTCAAGCACTGCCAGAGCGCATTGGCTTTAGCCTTGCCGGGCTGTGCAACGGGCTGGCCGAAGCGGGGCAAGTCATCCTGGTGCTGGACGATCTAGAGCTTGATTCCGGAGCAAGCGTAGCCGGCGGCACACTCACCATTGCGCAACAAATCGATGGCCTTGTCCAAGTCATCCTGGATTTTTGCCCTGAACTCTCTGTCGTAGTTCGGTCGCGAGTGGTGCCCAAGGCGTCTTCCATGCGAGTCGTCGAGCTGAGCCCGCTCGACGAAGCAGACACAGCACAGTACGTCTCGGCTCATCAGCAGGGCAGCATCCACCTGGCTAAACACGACGCGGTCTTGCGCCTGCACCGCCATACGGACGGCATTCCGTTACGTATAGATTCGACTCTGCGAGATCTGCAGATCGTCGGCCTCAAAGGGCTTTTCGAGCTCGACTCTGATGTCGCCGGAAAGCACGCAGAGAGCCGTGAGGCTTCACCGGCATTGATTCGTGCGATCCAAGAGCTTGCGGCCTCTAGAGACGAAGCAGATGCTCGATCGTTTGCATTGCTCAAAGTGCTGTCAATGTTCCCGCAAGGTGAGCAGCTGTATCGCGTCAAGAGGTTTTTTGGCGCTCGCGCGTTCTATGCGCTTCACGCTTCTAGGCTTCGGGAGCTGACCCTTGTAGATACGGTGCCCGTCAACTCGCTTGGCGAACAGCAGACGTTAAGAGATCATGGGAGCGCGCTGATAGTCCGGCGGCCGGTACGTGAGTACGTCATTCAATCGCTGTCCGACGCCGAGCATCGGACGCTGAGCTCTAAGGCGCTTGCCCTGTACTTCGGAGATGACTGGGAACTGCGCGGAATCCGTCCGCCGACAGATCTGAAATTCAAAGACTCGCGATGCGATATACGCGAGATCGGAAATGCATGCACGATGGTTCTTCGGGCCACAAGAGCAGCCACCGAATCGGGCAAAGTTGCAAAGATTCGCTCCGTTCTCGCTCTCGCCACTTCGTTCGCAGCACAGCTCGGAACTGGTGATCATTTCCGCAGCGTTGCAAGTCTTTACGACGACCTGCTGCCACTGCATGAGCGTGCAGCGGCTGGCCTTGACCTAGATCCTGCTCGTATCCAGCATGCCAAAGCGCTTCGGATGATTGGCGAGCATGAACGTGCGCGTGACTTGTTGCGACAGTGCGAGGGCTCAGTTAAGACGAAGGTGCTAAAGCAGGAAGTTCTTTTGAATCTTGCGCTCATCTGCGAATCGCTGCGCGAAGCTCCGGCTGACATCGTCGATCTTGCGAGACGAGCCGAGCTAGTCGATCCGAAAACAAACAGAGGACTTCAGGCCAAGGGCATTGTGATTGCCAACGATGACGCCCACCTGTTAGATCGAGACAGTCAGTTGCGCCAGCTGCAAAAGGAAGCACGAAAGCGTAAGGCTTTCACCTTGTCGAATAACTTGGCGATCGATCGCGCTGCTACTACTAAAGACCCCGAGCAAAGAAAGCTGCTCCTCCAAGACGCGACCCAGACCGCGCGGAAGGAAAACGATGCGTACAACCTTGTACGAGCTTCGCTGAAGCTAGCAAGAATCGGATTGAACGAATCAGGAGCGCTAACCTCGGAGCAGATGCTCGACTGCACTCGTGCATACGAATACCTGTACAACCAACGCCTCAACTCTCTCTTTGGGTCTTGCCATAGCATCTTGTGGGACTCATTCCGCACCAATGGAGACAGCGAAAACTTGCTGAATCTATTTCTACATAGCTCTTTGGTCTGGCGTCTTCGTGGGGAGATCAGCGTCGAGCGTGACTATGTTGAGCAGCTATTGGCGGTAGTAGGAAAGCAAGCCAGCTTGGGCGTGCTCAACGCTGACAGAAAGCTGCTTTACTTTATAACGCGGAGTATTCAGCTGTCGTCGCTGCCGATTGCAAGTGAAGTTTCTTCTTCAGCGGCGCTGAAAAGCCCGGGCTCCATTCTTGACTCGGGCAGTGAGGCGCCCTAAAGGGGCTTGAAAGGCCGCTTCAGAACCCCGCCATAGACTGCGATGGGTCGAGTACGCGAGTAGGAGCACGGAAGCAGCAATCACTTGATCTGGGTTGCAGTCCGAGGTGCTGTTCACTCGCTACGTGAATGTCTGCAGCCCCTCAGCACCAGTCGGTCGCGCAGTACTTGGCGAAGTACGTCAATGATCGCGACGTGGGTAACCCTGACCTTGTCGGCCGCAGTTGAAGGTCAGCAATCGCTGCATTGGGGCCGTTCACGGGCCGAGTAATCCCTGGATTTTTTTGCGCAATACTTCCAGAATGCTAATAATTCATTCCGGCACAGCCGGCACACTGGCACGATGAACACGCTTGATCCGTGTCGGTGTGCCGGTTGTGCCAGTACGATGCACCGGGTTCTAGCGCTGGGTATTGCGGAAATGCCAAGTTCGACAAAAACTCGGCTTTCGAGCAATTACCGATTTCGTTCAGTTGATCGTATTAGACGAGACAGGTGATAGCTAGCAAGTTTGACATCTTCCCGGGATAGGCGATTTGGCTCGTTATCGAGAAACGTCGGTAATGCTTTGGGTTCAAGCACCCAGATATCTTTGAATGTTCCGGTTGAATTCGTGACAAACCAGCCAGGAAACACGATGACTGGGCGCACTTCCATGCTTTTGCCGGTGCTCTCTAACAAAAGCGCTTTGAGCCAACTCGCTTGTGCTTTACCTTGAACGATTGGATCGCGGTCTGGCTCGAACGAGCCTATGCGTATGGTCTCGCCATTAAACGTCAGTTGGGTCTTGCCTGAAATAGGCTTACTCCAGGTTTTGGTCTCGATAGTAAAGACGCCAGCAGGCCCTACCAGTACATGGTCGACATTGAATCCTGTGCCGACCACATCATGAAAAACCTGATACCCATGTTCGCGAAGTCGCTCAAGGAACTGGCCCACTGCCCGCTCGCCTTCCATTGCCTGCCGTAGGTTGCGTAGCTTGGGAAAAGCTCGTCTAACTCGGTATAAGGCATAGAGGATACCGAATACTGCAGCCCCTGAGAAGATGATCGGGTTGGGCTTCATATCGGTGTACATCCGCCACCACTCCAGCCCAGCCAAAACCACCAAGAATAATGCGAGGGTCAAAGGCTGACCGACCTCATCCTCTAAGACATTCTCCCGCTCTTCAGAGACTGACTGCCCGGGTAGGCGCAAAGGTTTATCTTTCAGTGGAGAACGTGTTTTCGCTTGCATGAGCACAGTGTATGAGCATGTAACGTTTGATCCGCACTGATAGATGGAGCACAGCAAGAAAAATAACACATGCTAGTGCCCAGTTTGTTTGACGGCAATTTTTCAAGCTGATCGAGATTGCCATTCGCGGGAGCATCATCCAGACCCAGCAAGAGGCATTGGCGCGGTTCCACAAGCCGTCCCGCTGGGAAACCACTGAAGACATGTGAACGCAAGACAACCAGAAAAATTAAATACCGTATCCGGCCCCATTGTTATCAATGTTGCCGATTACGGGAGTTTTTTGTTTCCCCCGAGACCTCAGCCAAAAGCTGCGTGCCTTCCGTGAAGGAGCCGCCCCTCGCGTAATACTGCCGGCTCATCAATAGTTCCTTCTGGCACAACTGACACACTGGCACGCCAGATATGCTTGTTCAGTGTCGGTGTGCCGGTCGTGCTAGAGCAGAAGATTGAAGCGCTTGCTGCGAACTAACTCCCGGCGCCATTGGCCTTTAAGCACTAGAGCGGCTTCACCCTGACCCGCAATAGCCGCAGTGGCGAATGTAGCGCTCGCATTCGGCGCTGCCAAAGCGGTCCAGCAATTGGCCAATGACGTCCCAGAGGGCGTCGACGGTTCGGGCCTG
>JAQGLT010000039.1 GCA_028292745.1 Polaromonas sp.
CTGCTGTTCATGGGCGGGCAGACCGGCCGGCTGTTCCGCGAATTCGCCGTCACGCTGTCGGCGGCGGTGATGATCTCGCTGGTGATCTCGCTCACCACCACGCCGATGATGTGCGCCTGGCTGCTCAAGCCCCATGCCGAGGGCAAGCCGCCCGGCCGCATTGCCCGGGCTTTTGAAAGCGGCTTCAACCGCCTGCTGCGCGGCTATGAGCACGCCCTGGACTGGGCGCTGGGCGCCAGGCTGCTGGTCATGGTGATCTTGCTGGCCGTGGTCGGCCTCAACGTCTACCTGTACATTGCCGCGCCCAAGGGCTTTTTCCCGCAGCAGGACACCGGCCAGATCAATGGCGGCCTGCGGGCCGACCGGAGCATCTCCTTCCAGGCGATGCAGTCCAAGCTCAAGGAACTGGTGGACATCATCCGCGCAGACCCGGCGGTCGACACGGTCGTCGGCTTCACCGGCGGCTCGAGGGCGGGGGGCGGCTTCATGTTCATCAACCTGAAGCCGGCCGGGCAGCGCACCGAGGGCGGACAGGCCGTGATTGCGCGGCTGCGGCCCCAGCTGGCCCGCGTCACGGGCGTCAGCCTGTTCCTCAACCCGGTGCAGGACCTGCGCGGCGGCGGGCGGCAAAGCAACTCGACCTACCAGTACACCCTCAAAAGCGACAACGCCGCCGACCTGCGCCTGTGGGCCACGCGGCTGGCCGACCAGATGAAGCGCTCGGACGCGCTGACCGATGTGGACACCGACCAGCAGGAAAACGGCGTGCAGACCATGGTGACGGTGGACAAGGAAAGCGCGGCGCGGTTGGGCATCAGTTCGCGCGATGTCGACAATGCGCTCTACAACGCCTTCGGCCAGCGTCAGGTTGCCACCATCTATGGCGAGCTGAACCAGTACCACGTCATCATGCAGGTGGCGCCGCGCTACATCCGCAGCCCCGAGTCGCTCAAGGACATCTATATACCGGCGAAGAATGCGCCGGCCGCCAGCGCCAGCGCCGGCACCACAGGCAGCGCCAGCGCCGGCACCACAGGCAGCGCCAGCGCCTCCGGCACGACCGGCACTTCCAGCACGGCCGCCTCGGCCACCGTGAACCCGGCGCTGCGCGACCCGTCCTCCGGCCAGGCGCTGAGCGCGGCCGGCACGACCATGGTGCCGCTGTCGGCCATTGCCAGCTTCAGCGAAAACTCCGCCGCCGCGTCGATCAGCCACGATGACGGCGAACTCTCGACCACCGTTTCCTACAACCTGGCCGAAGGCCGCACGCTCGCCGACGCGCAGGCCGCGGTGCATGCGGCGGAAGCGGCCATCGGCCTGCCCAACAATGTGCGCGGCAGTTTCGCGGGCACCGCGCTCAGCGCCCAGCAGTCGCAGGGCGAGCAGCCGCTCCTGATCCTGGCGGCGCTGGTGGTGATCTACATCGTGCTGGGGATTCTTTACGAAAGCCTGATCCACCCGCTGACGGTGCTGTCGACCCTGCCCTCGGCCGGCGTGGGCGCCGTGCTGGCGCTGCTGCTGTTCAAGATGGACTTTTCCATCATCGCGCTGATCGGCATTTTCCTGCTCATCGGCATCGTCAAGAAAAACGCCATCCTGATCATCGACTTTGCGCTCGATGCCGAACGCGCGCGCGGCCTGAGCGCGGTCGAGGCGGTGCGCGAGGCCTGCCTGCTGCGTTTCCGGCCGATCTTGATGACCACGCTGGCCGCCATTTTGGGCGCGCTGCCGCTGGCCATCGGCTTTGGCGAAGGCGCCGAGCTGCGCCGGCCGCTGGGCATCACCATCATCGGCGGGCTGATCGCCAGCCAGTTGCTGACGCTGCTGACCACGCCCGTGGTGTACGTGCTGCTCGACAAGCTGCGCAGCCGCCATGCCTCGGAGCGCCATCTCAGCCGCCATCCCGATGACCCGGCAGCCCTGCCCGCAGCCAGGCCGCTGCAACCGCAATGAGGCAATTCATGCAACCTGAAAAAATTTCTTGCCGCAGCCGGCATGCGCTGATGGCTGCCGCCCTGGTGGCCCTGGCGCTCGGCGGCTGCGCCGTTGGCCCGGACCACCGGCGTCCCGCCACCCCGGAGGTCAGCAGCTTCAAGGAAGCCGAAGGCTGGGTGCCCGCCGCGCCGGCCGATGCGCTGGAGCGGGGCCCCTGGTGGTCATTGTTCAACGATCCGGTGCTCGACCAGCTGGCGGCGCGGGTGGACGTGTCCAACCAGAACGTCGCGCAGGCCGTGGGCGCCTATGCGCAGGCCCGGGCGCTGGTGCGCGAGCAGCGCTCGTCCCTTTTCCCGTCGGTCACCCTCAACGGCGGCGCCAATCGCTCGCACAGTTCCAGCAGCTCCGGCGGCAGCAGCGCGGCAGGCGGCAGCGGCGGGCGCACCGGCAACAGCTACCAGCTCAGCATAGGCGCCAGCTGGGAGCCCGATGTGTGGGGCCGCCTGGGGCGCGCGGTGAACAGCGCCTCGGCCAGCGCACAGGCCAGCGCCGCCGACCTGGCGTCCGCCCGGCTGTCGGCGCAGGGCGAGCTGGCGGTCAACTATTTGTCGCTGCGCCAGACGGACGCCCAAAAAGCATTGCTGGCCACCACCCTTGCGGGTTTTCGGCGCACGCTGGAAATCACCCAGAACCGCTATGCCGCCGGCATTGTTGCCCGGACCGACGTGCTGCAGTCGCAGACCCAGCTGGCCAATGCCCAGGCCGACGAAGCGGGGCTGGTGCGCCAACGGGCGCAGCTGGAGCATGCCATTGCCGTGCTGGTGGGCGAAGCGCCCGGCAACTTCACCCTGGCGCCTGTCCCGTGGACGGCAGAGGTGCCGCAGATTCCGCTGGGGGTGGCATCCGAGCTGCTGCAGCGCCGGCCCGACATTGCCGCCGCCGAACGCCGGGTGGCCGTGGCGAATGAACAGATCGGCATCGCGCAAACCGCCTACTACCCGAGCCTGCCACTGGGCGCGTCCTACGGCTTTGGCGCCAGCCGCGTGGCGGACCTGTTCAATGCGTCCAGCAGCGTCTGGTCGTTCGGCCTGTCGGCCGCGCAGGTGCTGTTCAACGCCGGCGCCACCGGGGCGCTCGTCGAAGCCAGCCAGGCGGCCCATGCCCAGGCGGTGGCGGGCTACCGGCAAACCGTATTGACGGCCTTTCAGGATGTCGAGGACCAGCTGGCCGCCACCCGCGTGCTGCTGACGCAGCAGGACCTGCGGCGCCAGGCCTCCGAAGCGGCCGACCTGGTGGAGCAGCAGGTGCTCAACCGCTACCGCAGCGGCCAGGTCGGCTATACCGAAGTCATCACCGCGCAGGCCACGGCCCTGAGCGCTCGCCGGGCGCTGGTGCAGGCCATGGCCGACCGCCAGACCACGGCCGTCGCCTTGATCCAGGCGCTCGGCGGAGGCTGGCAGGCAGCCAGCCAGGGCGCGGCTTCACCCTGACTGGCAGCCGCCAGGCCCGGCAGCCCGTTCGCTCCTGAATTCATAGCTGCTTGCCCAGGTGCTGTGTGCGCTGCGGCCCGTTTTGATCAAAATTTTGCTTTTTCTGGCTTCCCCGGTCTTTCTCCTTCCCCCGCTGGGGGAAGGTTGGGATGGGGGTCAGCGGGGGTGAAACGCCAGGCGCCGGTTTTCCCCGCGTCCCCGAGGCCTGCCTGGCGACTGGATGGGCCGGGTTCGGATTAGGGTTCGGGGGAGGCCCCCATCCCCGCCTTCCCCCAGCGGGGGAAGAAGCCAAGCGGGCCCACGGGTGACCAGGAAGTGCGCGGCTGTTGCCAGCCAAGGTGAAGCCGCTCTAGCGGTGCAGGGCCAACTGGTTGACCAGGTTTTCCGATACGTAATGGGGGCCGTCGAATAAATACACTGGCAAATTGTCGTAGGTTTCCAGTTGCGTTCTCAGCTCCTCTGCTGTTGCCGCGCGGAAGCCTCCGCCTTCCTTGGGCCGGAACGCTTCGGCAATCACCCGCACGCGCGACCGGCCGAAGCGCCGTATCAGCACATCGGCATGCTTGCGCGCCACCGCTGCATTGCGGGCATGAACGCCCACGCCGTCCTGGAAAAATATTCCTATATCGGCAGGCAGCCAGCGACCGAGCCACGTCGCCAGCGTTTCGGCGCCCACGTTGGCGCTGTCATACACGCTCAACCACAGGGGGCGCGGCAGGCGCGCCAGCAAGGGTCCCAACTGCATGGCAGCCTGCCAGCTGCTGTCAATTTCAACCGGAAAGTAATAGCCCGTCACATTCAGCGGCGTGGGCAGCCTGGCCAGCTGCTCGGAGACGGCGACCAGGCCGGCCACATCCGCGCGCGCGGCGTTTTCATCGGATCGGCCTGCCAGGCCCAGAATGACGTTTTCCGCCCAGGGCTGGCGCGCAATCGTCTCCCAGTCAGGCAAGCGCTTGGCCTGGGGCCAGGGCCCCCCCGCGACAAAACTGATGTTGTCCACCGCGCACCACTGGATCAGCAGGGTGCGGGCGCCGATGCGATCCCAGCTGCCTTGCAGCTCCAGCGTTTCATTGTCAATTTGCCATACAAGGCCCTCGGTCATTTTTTCCGGGGCAAGGGGGCGGTTCAAGCAGCCGGTCAACGGACACAGCACCATCAATGCCGTCGCCGCCGAACTCATCTTCAGCGCAGAGCGGCGGCAGGGGCAAATCGGGACCCCAGGTTTCATGGTTCTTCCAGTTCCGTCACGGGTTCGCAAAGGAAATGAGGCTCCCCGCGGAGCCCCAATGCCTTGCTGGCCTCAACAGGAATTACTGTACCTTGCTGGGCGCCACCCATGTATAGCCCAGGTTGGTAATGCCGGTCATCACCTTCTGAAAATCCTGGTAGCCCGGAACGCCCACGGCAGGCTCCAGCCAGAAAGGATGGAAGAAGAAGGAGGCGAAGCCATCGCGAACGGTCTTCGCATACTCCGCATTCGTCACGATGTCCTGCCAGGTGTAGTTGAAGTTGGACGACGGGTCGATGGCGCGGATGTCGTACTCGATGTTGCCCAGGTTTTCAGGAATGACGCGCTGGCCGTAATAGTCCTTCTTGATCAGGTACGGAAAGATCTGCCCGACGCCAAAGTCCTTGTTGGGCACCGGGTTGAAGTTGGGCTTGTCGGCCGTGAAATACACCACCCGCTGGTAGGTGGTGCTGAAATTGGCGGGAAGCGCGAAAACCTTCGAAGCCAGGGCCGAGGAATGGTAGTGCGGCGTCTCCCAGGCCACCGGCATGTAGCCGTTGCTGATCAGCTCGGCCTTTCCTTTGGTGATGCGGTCCTGCGCCCAGGCCGTCGAGTCCTCCGCCACCGGCGCGTTGGTCACGATGTTCCAGAACTCGTAATCGTCACCGCTCACGCCGGTATGGGGATTGCGCTTGTTGCTGTACTGGTGGGTATAGCCATGCATCACCACTTCGGCGCCTCGCGGCAAGGCGTAGTTGAGCGCCCTTTTCAGATTGGTTGCCTGGGACATTGGCACGGTCTGGGGAATGTTGCCGTTGTAGGCGCCCAGCGAATCCACATAGCGCGGAATCGTGGCGATTGAAAACGGAATTCGCCTGGCGTACAGGTAATCGGTCAGCGTCTTCATGGCCTGCACCGAGACCATCGCACCGACGTCTTCGAGCCGGACCAGGGCCTTGTGGCTTTCCGCGTGGTTCACGCCCAGCATGTCATGCAGCAGGTCGGTCAGCACCAGGTAACGGTCGCGCGGGCCGATGAAGCTGAACGGCATGTCCGCCACATACCAGAAATTTCCCGAGCGCAGGACATAAGGCACTGTCTCCCCTGTCTTGGGATTGCTCACCGGCACGAGCGTCGTGGCCTTGACCGGGTCCACCACGCTGGTCACGCCAATGTCGGGGTCTGCATTCACGCTGCCCGTGGCCCCATCGAAGGTGTAGTACTTGACGAAGGACTTGCCCTTGTAGCCGATGGTGTCAAAGAACCCGGGAGCCGGATTTGCCGCCGAGGGCGAAGCGTTCAGCCCGCGCAGGCTTGCAAAATCAAAGCCGAACTTGTTGACGAAACCGTAGGCAGGGTTCCAGGCCAGCTGCCACAGGTTGTACTTGAACCACACGACGGTTTTTTGCGTTGTTGCCACATCGCTCAGGAAAGCTGCCGGCAAAGGGTTGTCGTAGAACGCGCCCAGGTAGAAGGTCGCGTCGTAGTTCTGCATTTTTCCCGCCACGTAGCTGTGCACCGGCAGCAGCTCGGCATTGCTGTCGAAGTGCCCAATCAAGTTCTTGAGCATGATGCTGTAGGCCATGCCGAGCTTGGTGTATTCGCTGTTGGGCGGACCGTCATAAACAATCAAGGTTTTGGGCCCTGTTTGCGCAACCGCGGGCTGCGCCGCCAATGTCGCCGCCAGAAGCAGGACGACGGACATGAAGCTGACAATCTTTCTCATGATGCTCTCCTGATGGGCTGATTCATTTGGTTTTGGGCGCTTTGGGTTCCTTCGGATCTTTTGGATCCTTGGATTCCTTCGGGTCTTTGGGGTCGCTGGGAAGCGCATCCAGCGTGTCGTCGCGCGTGGGGTCTTTTTTCTCCAGCCGGGAGTGCTTGTGCGCGCGCTTTTGACGGTCCACCTCCTCGACCGTCACCCCGGCCTCTACCCGAACTTTTTCCGAGCCGGGCGGCAGGGGTGGCGCCTTGACCGGTGACAGCGTCTGCGCAGTCGCCATCGCAAACCCTCCCAATGCCAGAACAAGGGGCAACTTGCTGACAAGTCCCCCGATCGTGTGCTTTTTCATCACAATTCCTTTCGATAAATGAAATGATCCAATGGCCGCATGTAGCCTGCGGTGGCACCAGTTGATTTCTGCCTCACGCTTCAGTAGGACAGCGTGAATCTGACAAACGTGCCTTTTGCACGTTCATCGCCGCTGATGCGGCCGCGGTACTGCAGCGACAAATCCCAATAGGAGCGCGGAGCAGCGTATTTGTCCTCGTTAAACCAGTAGCGCAAGCTGGTGCCAACACCTGCGCCAACCGCCTTTTCCTTCCCTTTTTCATAACCCGTGTTCCGGTCGGCCCCCAAAACCAGGTGCGGAAAGATCACCAGCCGGGGATGGACCGCGTCAAGGCGAAAGTTTCGCCCGGCCTGGCCCTCGAACGTTGCATAGTTCTGCTTGAGCTTGAAGAAGCGCCCCGTTTCGGCATACACCTGTCCAGCCCACCACTGGGACGTGTCGACACGCAAATCCAGGCCTTTGTCCCAGGAGTACCCGATACGCGCCAGCCAGTCGGTCTGGGCCTGCGAACCGATCGCCAGCCGCCGCTCCAGCGCCAGGACGAGGTTGGCGTTGGCCAGTGGTTTGACCCGCGCACCGACCGCGCCTTGCACGCTGGAGGCGCCCGTGGCCAGGCCGGACTTGCTGTACAGCGTTGCGGCCAGCCCGCCGTAGACCTCCACCAGACGGCCATCGCCATACCCAAAAGGCCGCCAGTAGGCCTCAAGCCCGCTTTGCAGGGTGTCGCTGGTGGCGCCGGGCGTGAGCGACAACCCGGATGTGGGAAGGCCTCGGTAGGTCAGCGAGCCATAGACACCGCCCTCGCGGGTCCGGTCCGCCACCGCGCGCCGTGCCTGGAACAGCTGCTGGGGCGCAAGCGGCAGCCGGCCGTCCGCCGAGGCATCGATGGCCCGCTTGAAATAATCGACCGACGCCGCGTTGTGCCCCAGCCGGCCGGCCGCATAGGCGGCATCCTGAAGCGCCGCATCGGGCAGCGCACGGGCGTTCGAGGCGCGGTCGAAAGCCGACACGGCCGCGGCATCGTCCCCGACCCGAACCGCCAGGTAAGCGGTATCGACATCCGCCTGGCCGTCAAATTCGCCTTCCTTCAGCGCGGTTGCAAAACGCTCGCGCGCCTGCGCCCTGCGGTCGAGCTGCTGGAGCATGCTGATCTGGCTGGCCACCGACAGGTTGTCGCTGCGCAAGGCGTTCTCCGCATCGGCCGTGGCCAGCGCGTGCTGGCCCAGCAGTTCACGCTGATGGCTGCGCAGCGCCAGCATTTCCCCATCACCGGGCGAACTTGAAAGAAAGCCCGTCGCGACCTGTTCGGCCGCCTCCAGCTGGCCTGCGGCCATCATGGAATTGACCAGCAGCCGGCGGTAGAGCAGGTTGTCCGGCGAAATCGCCAGGGCCTCGCGCGCCTTGCTCGCAGCCAGTTCGTAGTCGCGCGCGTTGTAGGCTTTGTAGGCGGCATCGGCAGCGGGAAATGCCGGGTCCGGCGGACTCTCGCCCGGGCGGAGCTCACACGCGGGCGAGAGCGCATCGCCCGTGCACACCAGCACGGGCGCGAACCAGGCGGGCGCTGTCGCACCCGGCGGCGAACCGCTGCGCCGGGATGCGGCAAGCGCCAGCGCGCGGCGGTTGGCCAGGCCGGCTTCGGCGCCGGGCGCATCCGACAGTGGCGCCAGCAATTCCAGTGCTTTTTGCGGCTCGCCGGCTGCCAGGGCCGCATCGGCGGCAATCAGGCGAAAGTTCTGCTGATCCTGCGCAGTCAAGGCGGGGTTGGCCAGCGCCGCGTCCAGGTCGCTGGCCGCGGCGGGCCGCTGGCCGCTTTGCTGCAGGGCATAGGCGCGCTGCACCAGCAGTGCCGGCTGCGCGCCCACGTCGCGAATCGCCTCGCCGGCGGACTGCTCTGCCTCTGGCCACTTCCGGGCAGCCAGCAACGCCCCGATGTATTGAACGCGGTGCGCCAGCACCCCGGGCGCATGGCGGATGCCCTGGCGTGCCGACTCGGCCGCTGCGTCGGCATTGCCTGCCGCCAGGGCCTGCCTGGCGGCATCAAAGGACTTGAAGGCAAGATGCTGGCGCACCAGCTTTTGCCGCGTGCTCAGTTCATCCTCGGCGGCCGGTGCCGAACTGTGCTGCGGAGCCTGCGAGGCGACCGCATCGGCTTCCTCAAGCTGGTCAAGCGCCATCAACTCATAGACCAGCAGGGAGCGGTAGGCCCGGTTTTCGGGCGCAAGAAGTACGGCCTGGCGGGCGTCCTGCGCGGCCTCGGCATGCGCGCCGCGAGCGCTCGCCTTATACGCCCGGTCGGCAAATACATAGGCGCGGTTGGCTGCCGGCGGCCTGTTTCTTGGCGCGGAGGCGCCTGGCCGGCGTTGCTGGGCCGGCGCCACAACGGCGCCGCGCCGCGATGCGCCAGCCGCCGGGCCAGCAACCTCGCCAGGTGAAGCAGCCACGGCTTGAAAGGCCGACACATGGCTGCCAGCAAGCTGATGCGCTTCATGAAGCTCATCGGCTTGGTGGACTGGCTGGGCTCGGGTTTTCAGGGATAAAACCCTTCCGGTAAAAAACGCAGGCACGACAGAAAAGCGCGTGGAGGCCGACGTCTTGTTGAGCAGCTCCCCCAACGCCTTCCACAGGCTCACATTGCTGGGGTTGCGCGTAAGCTGCTCAAGCAGGACAGCCTCGGCGCGCTGGGGCTTGCCAAAGTGGCGGTAGGCGTTGGCCAGATAAATGGCGACCATCGGGTTGTCGGGCGCCAGCGCCCAAGCCTGCTCGAACTCGGACAGTGCCCGCGCAGGGTCGCCACGGGAAATGGCATCAAAGCCTTTTTCAAGGTGCGGATAAAGAAGAAAACGCCTGTAGGTGGTCGCATCCGGCCCGATATCGACCATCTGCGCAGCGGCGCTCAGCGACAGGCCCAGCGACAGGGCCAGGAGTGTGAGGTTCAGTTTCATGCCAGGTACACCTTTTTAGAATCAGATTCCGGCACGATTGCCTGGCCGGCGCGCCGAAGCAGCGTCGCCATTGATGTTTGGTGCTGCTCCTGCAACTGAAGCACTTCGTCAAGCACCGCTTCGGTGATGACGCCTTCGCTCACCAGGAACTGGCCGATGCTCAAACCGCTGCGCTCATGTCGCAGCAGCACGGCGCTGAGCGCTGCGGCGTCGATGCGGCCCATTGCCAGCAGCACCTCGCCCATCAACACCTGGAGCGACACATACTCCTGCCAGAGCACCTCGGCTTCGGCAATGGTGAGGTCGCCCTCGGAAAACACCTTGTCCAGCAATGCGCTGGCCGACGGCTGGCGGTGGCGCGCGTACCAGTAACGCAGCCCCACAACGACCTGGCCCTTGGGAACGATCACGTAACGAACGGGACGCGACAGCTTGCGTCCGATGGCCGCCAGCGAGACCGGGTCTATGGCTGATTCGCTGGCCAGCACCAGTTCCGGGCCCTCCTCACGCAGCGGCAGCACTGCGTAATGCAACGCAATGCCGGCCGACACCTGCGCCAGGAGCGTGGGCGCCAGGGTCAGGCTGTTCATGCGCTCCCACGGCACCTGGCCCTGCTCGGCAAGGGCCATTGCCAGCTGTTCGGCGGTAATATGGCCTTTGTGTACCAGGCGACTGCCCAGGCGCAGGCCACGGACCGCTGTCTGGACCTCCTCGGCAAGCTGGGCTTGCGAGAGACCGCCTTGCTCGACCAGGATTTCACCCAGGGGCTTTCGCGCCCGACCTTGCGCGCCCAGCGTCGGGAATTGATGGCAGGTCTTGTCCCAGGCGACGCGCCGGGAGTCGCCCGCGCTGAGCACCTGCTTCACCGCACGCCAGTTCGCCATGAAATTGATGAGGTTGCCCCACAGCAGCCTGGGCAAGCAAAGCAATCCCTCGCCCACCCCGTAGTAGCCTGTCACGAAAATCATGCGCTGCGCAACGCGGTTGGCCATGAGGACAAAATTAACCGCCAGCAACCCGAACAGCAGGGCGTCATCTTCAAAGATCGACAGAAATTTATAACTGTCCGGCATAAACATGCCGTAAGCCCAGATCACCATCAGCTGCAGCGCCAGCAGCATGGCCAGAAAACTGGCAAAGTTGGTCACCAGGCCCTTGCGGTCGCGCCACAGGAAATAATTCATCATCCTGCTGCTTGTCCAGCGGTGCGTGCGAAAGCCCTGAAACACAATGCCGATGATCCAGCGCGATTTTTGGCGCACGGCGGTCGAAATCGTGTCGGGAAAATACTCGCGCACGGCCACCGTGCTGGCTGTGTTCAAGCCCCGGCCCATCCAGCGCGGCCTTACCCGGTCAGTGGGCGCATCGGCGGGGATGCGCACAAAAACCTCCTGCATGCCGCGCGCCTTCAGGCGAAAGCCGATGTCGTAGTCTTCAGTCAGGCTTTGAACATCAAAGGCAATGCCGTTGCCTTCCTGGAGCAGCACCTTAATGGCGCGGCGGCTAAAGCAGGTGCCGACACCGGCGCTGGGCACCTGACCGGCCAGGGCCTCGCGTACCACGACGTCCTTGCCATGCATTTCCGCGAACTCATCCAGGTAATGCCCGCCAGTGAATTCGTGCCACTTGCGCGGCAAGGGATAAACCGGCACCTGGATCAAGTCCTTGCGGTCCACCAGAAGATTGAATACCCTCAGTTCGCTTTTCGAGAGGACATCCTCGGAATCGTGCAGCACAAAGCCCTCGAACGTCAGGCCAGCCCGCTGCTCGAATTGAAAGATCGCATCCAGGACGTTATTGAGGCAGTCGGCCTTGCTGGTGGGGCCCGGCCGTACGCAGACGACCTTGTGAACATTGGGAAAGCGGGCCTGAACTTGCTCGACTTCTCTCTGAGTCTGGGCATCGTTCGGGTAAGTACCCACGAAAATATGGTAATTCTCATAATGCAGCGTGGTTGCCGCAAGCTCGGCCATATTCCCGATGACGCCATGCTCCTGCCAGGCCGGCACCATGATGGCGAGCGGCTTTTCATCGAGTTGCTGCAGGCACTGCGGATCGAACTTTTTATGCCGGCTGTATACCGTCAGGCCCCGCCATAAACGTCTTGACCAATATGCAATGTCAATAAAGAGGTCATCAAGACCACTGACCAGAATGACGGCAGCCAGCGCGACAGCAAGGTATTTCAGCCCATAGAGATACAGGGCAATCACATCAACCAGCCACATAGCACTCCCCTGATTTTTTTTCGTATGGGCGCTGGCATTTATCGAGCATGCGCGCCATCCATTTCGCATTCATGTCAAACCAACCGTGCGCCTCATCCGCATGATTAACCCAATTGGTTTCCAAAAACTTTTGCACTCACCTTTTGAACCAAGCCGAAACCAGCTTTTATTTTTTAATAATTGAAACGCCGGACGTCTATTTTCATGCGACGCACATCTGCCATGCAAGAAGAATAAAAAATAAGCCCGGCAACCAGCATCCAGTTAATGGCTTAACTTTTATAGGCGTCACCGGGCCGACCCCGGCGCATGAATGAACAAGACTGGAGGTCAATATAAACATGCACTCGCAACATCGTTGTCATGCACTCATAACCGCTCCCTTTTTTATGCATCCGCGTGTACTGTCTGGTTCAGACCTTCCCCATCAATGCAGCAATCGTTTTAATTTGAAACTACGCCGGCTTCAAGCACTGCAAGATCAAATTTATATACCAGCGCCGATTCCTGTGCAATCCGAATAAAAAAAATATTTAGCATATTGAAACACTAGATACACAGTAAATAGGTAAAAAAGCAAATTGTCATAGGCATGCGAAATCAGAAAGATATTGATTTCATTCATGAATATCCATTCCTATCATCTTTAAAAAGCAACCACACAAGCATGCCCAATCAAAAATCAACGCGCCTGCCAGCAAATGCGACATGCGGCGTGCAAACCGAAAAAAATGACGTTACGCCTTGCAATAAAAGAAACAGGTCAAACAAGCCAAAGCATAAAAATGGGTAACGCATTCAAGATGCATCATCTTGAAAATAACCACACTCAAGAGAATTTCTACGTTAAAAATAAAAATAAAACCCGCACTGATTATTCTGCCAGTAAGCTTCTATCCATACAGTTGCAATAATATGCAGCCATGCATCCCATGCTCATCAAGCGGGCGCGGGGCAATACGGATCAGGCTCCAGGCTTCAATAAAAAAATAAATAGAGGCACTAGAGGCATTAGTGACGCGGTGCCCCGGCGACATACAGCACTTACTTGACAGGTCTTTTAATGCGAAAAAAGATTCTCTTGGTTTTTGGCACACGCCCTGAGGCGATCAAGATGGCGCCACTGGTCAAAAAGCTGCAGGCGCAACCCGCATTCGATGTCAAGGTGTGCGTGACCGCGCAGCACCGGCACATGCTGGACCAAGTGCTGGCCTTGTTTGAAATCGAACCTGAATTCGACCTTGACCTCATGAAGCCCGGGCAGGATCTTTATGACATCACCAGCGGCGTTTTGCTGGGGGTTAAATCAGTTTTGCTGAGCTGGCAGCCTGACGCCGTACTGGTGCATGGCGACACGTCCACGACCTTTGCAGCCTCACTGGCGGCGTTTTACCAGCGTATTCCGGTGGGCCATGTGGAAGCTGGCCTGCGCACCGGGAACCTGTATTCCCCCTGGCCGGAGGAGGCGAACCGCAAACTCACAAGTGCCCTGGCGCATTGGAATTTCGCCCCGACCACCACATCCAGCCATAACCTGCTCAGGGAAGGCATCGCCCCCGAAACCATTCATGTCACGGGCAATACGGTCATCGACGCCCTGCTGCAGGTGCGCGAAAAGACCGTGGCCAATGCCTGCTTGAGCCTTCAGTTCCAAAAAAGCTTCAGCTTTCTGGATCCCGACAAGCGCTTGGTGCTGGTGACAGGTCACCGGCGCGAGAACTTTGGCGATGGTTTCGAGCATATTTGCCAGGCGCTGGCCCGCATTTCCAGGCGCATCCCCGACGTGCAGGTGGTCTACCCCGTCCACCTCAATCCCCAGGTGCAGGAGCCCGTCAGGCGGCTGCTGGACCATGTTGACAACGTGCATCTGATCGAACCGCTGGACTACCTGCCTTTTGTTTATTTGATGAACAGGAGTACCCTGATCCTGACCGACTCCGGCGGCATCCAGGAAGAGGCGCCCTCCCTGGGCAAGCCTGTTCTGGTGATGCGCGACACCACCGAGCGCCCGGAAGCCGTGCAAGCCGGCACCGTCAAGCTGGTGGGAACCGACGCCGATGCGATTTTTGACCAGGCGAGCCTTTTGCTCAGCAATGCCAAGGCCTACGAGGCCATGGCTTTTGCCCATAACCCCTATGGCGACGGTTTCGCCTGCGACCGCATTGCACAGGCGCTGCTTGCCGATCCTGTCCTGTTCAAGGCGCCCTTGGACGTGCCGCAGCTCGCATCGCTGAACAGCGCGGTTGCGTAGCGCAGGGCTCAATTGAGCATGAAATAAGGGTCAAATCACCCTCTATCGCAATAGGGGCATGCGTACATAGCTATCAAATATGTAGCATATGCAGCTAGAACCCGACCGGTGGCTCGGGCCGGTGCAGCGCCTGCAAAAAGAACTGCCCCGCCTCGCTCAGCGGCCTGTCGATGCCGGTGATCGAGCCAAACGCCTCCATCTTGTGCTGGATGTGGCAGGGCAGCACATGGAGCAGTCCATGCGCTGCATAGGTGTCCGCAATCGACTGCGGCATGACGGCGATCATGTCGGTCTTGTCGATCAGGTCGGTTGTGGTCAGGATGGAAGCGGTTTCGATCAGGCCGCGCGGCGGCGGCACTTGCAGCATGCGAAATTCCTGGTCCAGCACCTCCCGCATCGGGCTGCCCACCGGCTGCAAAATCCATGGAAAGGCCAGAAGGCGTGAAAAGTGCACCCTGGCCAGCCCGCGCAGCGGGTGGTGCACGCCCACGACCAGGGCCAGCGCCTCGTTGGTCAGGGGGGTGAAGGTGAAATCCTGCCGGTGCTCGTCGCGCAGGCGGCCAATGGCCAAGTCGAGCGTGCCTTCGCGCAGCAACTCCAGCAGCCGGTCGCTGGTGTCCATGGTGATATTGACTGACAGCAAGGGATAAGCTTGCTTGAGCGCAATCACCGCTCGCGTCAGCAAAGTGGGCGATGGCGCCATGATCGTGCCGACCGACAGCCGCCCGGCACTGCCCTGGCGCAGCTCCGACAGTTCGCGCGTCATGGCTTCGACCGAGCCGCGCATGCCGCGAAAGTGGCCCAGCACGCTCAGGCCGGCGGGCGTCAGCTTCTGCCCCCGGCCCACCCGCTCAAACAAACGCTGGCCCAGGGCCAGCTCCAGCTCCTGGATCATCTTGGTGGCGGCGGGCTGCGTCATGCCCAGTTCGCTCGATGCTTTGCGCAGGGTGCCTTGCTCGCCAACCGCCAGCATCAGGGCGACCTGCCGCATGCGCAGACGGTTGAGGAGTTGGGGAATGGCGGAAGTGCCTGAATTCTCGGGTGCGGGCATGGAGGCGGTGCCTTTAAAGTTAAGAAATTAATGATAACCAGTGGTTATCAAATAATCATTTATTTTCAATTTACGTTAATCGTCAGCCTGTCTACCATCCTTTACTCATCGCTTTAGAAATAGGAGACACCCATGAAACTTTTTCCTGCCCTGCTGGCGGCTGCCTGCGCCCTTGCCAGCCAAACTCAGGCATTGGCTCAGGACTGGCCGACCAAGCCGGTTCGCATTCTGGTCGGTTCCGCACCCGGTGGCGGCACCGATGCCATGGCGCGTGCCGTGGCGGACCGGCTCGGCCCGCTGCTCAAGCAACCCGTCGTCGTGGAAAACCGGCCTGGCGCGTCCAACACGCTGGCTGCCGATGTGACCGCCAAGTCCACCGACGGGCACACGATGGTCATGGGCGTCTCCACCGCGCATGCCATTGCACCGCACCTGCTCAAGCTCGGCTATGACAGTGACAAGGACCTGGTGCCGGTGGCGTTTGTCGGCGCCGTGCCCAATGTGCTGGTCATCAACAATTCGTTGCCGGTCGATTCGGTCCAGTCGCTCATCAAGCTGGCCAAATCGCAGCCCGGCAAGCTTAACTACGCTACCAGCGGCGCTGGAAGTACCCAGCACATCGCGGCCGAGCTGTTCAAGGACCAGGCTGGCGTCTTCATCACGCACATTCCTTACCGCGGCAGCGGCCCTGCATTGATTGACCTGGTCGGCGGCCAGGTGCAGCTGAGCTTTGACACCATGCCCTCGGTCATCGGCCAGATCAAGAGCGGGCGCATCAAGGCCCTGGCAGTGGCCAGCGACAAACGCAATCCGCAACTGCCCAATGTGCCCACCATGGCCGAGGCGGGAATGAAAAACGTGGAAATGAGCGCCTGGTACGGCATTTATATGCCCGCCGCCACGCCCAAGGCGGTGCAGGACCGGGTCTATGCCGAAGTCACCAAGGTGCTGGCCATGCCCGAGACGCAGACCCGCCTGGGCGCCATCGGCGCCGACCTGACACCGATGACGCAGCCGCAGTTCGCCGCCTTTCATGCCGCTGAAAACAAGCGCTTTGCCGAGCTGATCGCCCGCAAGAACATCAAACTGGACTAGGACGCAGACCGAATGACTATTCAAGACAAGCCGGTCGTGGCACTGACGCTGGGCGACGCCGCCGGCATCGGCCCGGAACTGATCGCCCGGCTGCTGAGCCAGCCGGGCATTGCCGACAGCGCCAACATCGTGCTGCTGGGCGACCCCTGGCTCTGGCAGGACGGCCAGAACACCGCCGGCCTGGACGTGCCGACGCAGGCCGTTGCCAGCCTGGCCGATGTCCGCGGCCGGCCCGACCAACGCCTGCCGGCCTTCCTGGCAACGCAGACCATTGCCACAAACCAAGTGCAGCGCGGCCAGGCGCAGGCCGCCTGCGGCGCGGCGGTGCTGCAGGTGCTGAACCTGTGCATGGACGGCGCCAAGCGCGGCGAGGTCGATGCCATCTGCTTCGCTCCGCTGAACAAGTTCGCCATGAAGCAAGGCGGCTTGAAGCATGAGGACGAGCTGCACCACTTCGCCCAGTACCTGGGCGTGACCGGCTATTTCTGCGAATTCAACACCCTGGGCGAGCTGTGGACCTCCCGCGTGTCCTCGCACATTCCGCTCAAGGACGCGGCGGCCATGCTCAGCAAGGAACGCATCGTGGACGCGGCCCGGCTGATCTACCAGTCGCTGCAGGCCAGCGGCACGGCCAGCCCCAAGGTGGCGATTGCCGCCTTCAACCCGCACGGCGGCGACGGCGGCAGCTGCGGTCGCGAGGAGATCGACATCATCGCGCCAGCGGTCGAGCAACTCCGCGCCAGCGGTTTTCCGGTCGATGGCCCCTTCCCCGCCGACACCATCTTCCTGAAGGCGCGGGACGGCCAGTACCAGGCCATCGTCACCATGTACCACGACCAGGGCCAGATCGCCATCAAGCTGATGGGCTTCAGCAAGGGTGTCACGGTGCAGGGCGGCCTGCCGGTGCCCATCACCACGCCTGCGCACGGCACCGCCTACGACATTGCCGGCCAGGGCCTGGCCGACGTGAACGCCACGCTCAATGCCTTTCGCATTGCCTGCCGCATGGGTGCGGCACGGCTTCATTCCTGAAAAATAAAGAGTTCCACCATGAAGATCAAATCCGTCCGCGCCCGTGTTTTCGAGTGGAAAGGCAAGACCGTTCCGCCGCAGGGCAACTTTTGCTCCAACGCCATGGACCTGGTGTATTCCAACACCGAATCCATGAGCACCTTCCGCTTCCATTCGTGGACGGTGGTCGAGATCGAGACCGACGACGGCATCGTCGGCCTGGGCAACGTCGCCTTGGCGCCCGCCATTGCCAAGGCCATCATCGACCAGTACCTGACGCCGCTGGTGCTGGGCCAGGACCCGTGGGACTACGAATACCTGTGGCAGCGCATGTACCGCGCCACCCACGCCTGGGGCCGCAAGGGCGTGACCATGGCGGCGATTTCGGCGATTGACCTGGC
>JAQGLT010000050.1 GCA_028292745.1 Polaromonas sp.
CGGGCCCCAGGTCGATCAGCCAGTCGGCCGAGCGGATCACGTCCAGGTTGTGCTCGATGATGATGAGCGAATGGCCGGCCTCCAGCAGCCGGCGCAGGGCGCGCATCAGCTTGGCGATGTCGTCGAAGTGCAGGCCGGTGGTCGGCTCGTCGAACAAAAACAGCGTGCCGCGATGCGGCCGCATCAGCGCCAGCCCCTGCCGGCTCAGGCTGGGCCTGGCGGCCGACTTGCTGGCGCCGGCCAGGAAACCGGCCAGCTTGAGCCGCTGGGACTCGCCGCCCGACAGCGTGGGCACCGGCTGGCCGAGCTTGACGTATTCCAGGCCGACATCGACGATGGGCTGCAGGGCCCGCATGACCTCGCGGTCCTGCGCGAACAGCGCCACCGCCTCGCTGACGGTCAAATCCAGCACATCGGCCACGTTCAGCAGCCGGGGTTTGAGCTGGCCGATGGCCTTTCGCTCGATGGTGACTTCGAGGATTTCAGGCCGGTAGCGCTTGCCGTCGCAGTCGGGGCAGCGCAGGTACACGTCGCTCAGGAACTGCATCTCGACATGCTCGAAGCCCGAGCCGCCGCAGGTCGGGCAGCGGCCGTCGCCGTTGTTGAAACTGAATTTCGTCGCGGTGTAGCTGCGCTGCTGGGCCATCGGCGCCAGCGCGAACAGCTCGCGCAGCGCATCCCAGGCGCCGACATAGCTGGCCGGATTGGAGCGCGCCGTCTTGCCGATGGGCGACTGGTCGACGAACACCATGTCCGTCAGGTGGTCGGCACCCATCAGCCGGTCGTGCAGGCCGGGCGTTTCGGTCGCCTTGCCGAACTGGCGCAGGAGCGCCGGCGCCAGGATGTCCTGCATCAGCGTCGATTTGCCCGAACCGCTGACGCCGGTGACGCAGACCAGGCGCTGCAACGGAAACTCGACGCTCAGGTTCTGCAGGTTGTGGTCGCGCGCGCCCTCCAAAATCAGGCGCGGCGTGCTGTCGGTGACGGCGCGCTTCAGGCCCAGGCCGACCTGCTTGCGGGAGCCCAGGTAGGCGCCGGTCAGGGTGTCGGCATGTTTCAGCTCCTCGGGCGTGCCGTCGAAGACGATCTGGCCGCCCTTCTCGCCCGGCCCCGGTCCCATGTCGATCATGCGGTCGGCGGCCAGCATGACCGCCGGGTCATGCTCGACCACGACCAGCGTGTTGCCGGCATCGACCAGCCGGCGCATTGCCTGGGTGATGCGGTTCATGTCGCGCGGATGCAGGCCGATGGACGGCTCGTCGAGCACGAACAGGGTGTTGACCAGCGACGTGCCCAGGGCAGTGGTCAGGTTGATGCGCTGCACCTCCCCGCCCGACAGGGTGCGGCTCTGGCGGTCCAGCGTGAGGTAGCCGATGCCGACATCGCAGAGGTATTTCAGCCGGGTCTGGATTTCCTCGAACAGCGATTTGAGCGCTTTTTGCTCAGCGTCGTCGCCCTCGGCGGCAAACGACAGGCTGGCGGAGAACTTTTGCAGCTTGTCAATCGGCAGGCGCATCAGGTCGTGCAGGCACAGCCCCGGCATGGCTTCGAGCTGCGGGCGCGTCCACTGCACGCCCACGGGCATGAAACGCTGGTCAGGCGGCAAGACCGCGTCGGCGGCCTCCTTCGTGCCCAGCCGCCACTGCAGCGATTCGAGCTTGAGGCGCGCGCCGCCGCAGGCCTCGCAGGTGGTGTAGCTGCGGTACTTGGACAGCAGCACCCGGATGTGCATCTTGTAGGCCTTGCTCTCCAGGTAGGCGAAAAAGCGCTTGATGCCGAACCAGTGCTTCTCCCATTTGCCCTTCCAGTGCGGCGAGCCGTTGACGACCCAGGCCTGCTGCTCGGGCGTGAGCTTGTACCAGGGCGTGTCGCGGGGAATGCCTTCGGCCTCGGCATGGCGCATCAGATCGTCCTGCGCTTCCTTCCAGGCGGGGGTCTGCATGACCTTGACGGCGCCGGCGCGCAGCGTGAGCTTGTCGTTCGGAATCACCAGACCGTAATCGACGCCGATCACGCGGCCAAAGCCCTTGCAGGTTTCGCACGCGCCCATGGCCGAGTTGAAGGAGAACAGCGACGGCGTGGGTTCCGTGTAGCGCAAGTCGCTTTCCGGGCAATGCAGGCCGGTGGAAAACCGCCACATCTCTTCGACGGCCCCTTCTTCGGCATTCAGAACGTAGACATTGAGCCGGCCGCCGCGCTTCAGGGCGGTTTCAATCGCCTCGATGGCGCGGATTTTCTCGGTGAGGTGCAGGCGAAAGCGGTCGGCCACCACGTCGAGCAGCTTGTGCGGGCCGGCCGACGTGGCGACTTCGCGCTCGGCATGCACGCGGGTGAAGCCGCTGGCCGACAGCCACTGCTCGACCTCTGCGGCGCTGGTGTTGCCCGGCAGCTCGACCGGGAAGGTCATGACCACGCGCGGGTCGCCGTCCGCTGTGCGCGCCATCAGTTCGGCATAGATCGACTCCGGCGAGTCGTGCCGCACGGCCTGCGCCGTCTGCCGGTCAAAGAGCTGCGCGGCCCGGGCGTAGAGCAGCTTCAAATGGTCGTTCAGCTCGGTCATGGTGCCGACGGTCGAGCGCGACGAGCGCACCGGGTTGGTCTGGTCGATGGCAATGGCCGGCGGCACGCCTTCGACCTTGTCCACCGCCGGCTTGTCCATGCGGTCGAGGAACTGCCGGGCATAGGCCGAGAAGGTTTCCACATAGCGGCGCTGGCCTTCGGCGAACAGGGTGTCGAACACCAGGCTGGACTTGCCCGAGCCGCTCGGGCCGGTCACCACCGTCAGCTCGTTGGTGCGGATGTCGAGGTCGATGTTTTTGAGGTTGTGCTGGCGCGCGCCGCGAATGCGGATGGTTCCCTGGGGCATGGGTGGGTGTCTTTCCTGAAAAGGTCAAACATTCTAGGCAGCGCAGGGGCGGTTGTCGGGCGTGGGGTTAAGCCGGTTTTCCAGGCCGCTGCCGTGCTTGGCGCCGGGTTTTTCGCAACGCCTGGCGCTTTTTTGTCGGGATCAGCCATGCCCCGCCCGCCACGCCACGCCACGCCACGCCACGACGCGAACGAGCCGCTTGGCGCCCCTCATAAAAAAAGCCTTCGCCCCCGACAGGAGGGCGAAGGCTTGGCGGACTTGCCAACCTGCGCGGCCAGGACGGGCTTGGGGCCCTACCGGCGCGGCGCGGACCGGTCAGTCGTTGGCGTAGATGTCCACATCCTTGGTTTCACGGATGAACAAGGTTCCGACAACAAATGTCACACCGGCAATGATGATCGGATACCACAGGCCGTTGTACATGTTGCCGGTCTGCGCAACGATGGCGAAAGCCGTGGTCGGCAGCAACCCGCCGAACCAGCCATTGCCGATGTGGTACGGCAGGCTCATGGAGGTGTAGCGGATACGCGTGGGGAACAACTCGACCAGCATGGCGGCGATCGGACCGTACACCATGGTCACCAGCAGCACCAGATAAAAGAGGATGGCCGTCACCATGACCTTGTCCATCTTCGCGGGGTCGGCCTTGGTCGGGTAGCCGGCGGCCCTCAGGTCATCGGCGACCAGCTTCTTGAACTCGGCATCTTTTTTCCTGGCGTCGTCGGCGCTCAGGCCTTTTGCCGTATAGCTTGGAATGGCGGTCTGCCCGATCTTGATCGTTGCCACCGTTCCGGCCGGCGCCGCAGCATTCTCATAGCTGACCGATGCGCCGGCCAGCACCTGCTTGGCAATGTCGCAGGAACTGGTGAACTTGGCGGTGCCGGTCGGGTTGAACTGGAAGGAGCACTCGCTTGGGTCGGCGGTGACCACCACCTGGTTCTTGGCCTGCGCAGCGGCCAGGTCGGGATTGGCGGCCTTGGTCAGTGCGCCAAAAACCGGGAAATAGGTCAATACGGCGAGCAGGCAACCGGCCATGATGATCGGCTTGCGGCCGATCTTGTCCGAAAGCGTGCCGAAGATCACAAAGAACGGCGTGCCCAGGATCAGCGAATAGGCGACCAGGATATTGGCGGTCGGGCCATCGACCTTGAGCGACTGGGTCAGGAAAAACAGGGCATAGAACTGGCCCGAATACCAGACAACCGCCTGGCCGGCGGTCAGGCCCACCAGCGCAAGAATGACGATCTTCAGGTTTTTCCATTCGCCGAAGGATTCGGACAGCGGCGCCTTCGAGGTTTTGCCTTCCGCTTTCATTTTTTGGAATGCGGGCGACTCGTTCATGGACAGCCGGATGTACACCGAGACGCCCAGCAGAAAAATAGAAACGAGGAAGGGGATGCGCCAGCCCCAGTCGGCGAACTCGGCCTCGCCGATCGCGGTGCGCACGCCCAGGATCACCAGCAGGCTGAGAAAAAGACCCAATGTCGCCGTCGTCTGGATCCAGGAAGTGTAGGCACCCCGCTTGCCTTCGGGGGCATGCTCGGCCACATACACGGCAGCGCCGCCGTATTCACCGCCCAGCGCCAGGCCCTGCAGCATGCGCAAGGCGATCAGGATGATCGGGGCCGCAACGCCAATCGAAGCATAGTTGGGCAGCAGGCCTACGATGAAGGTGGACAGGCCCATGATCACGATGGTGACCAGAAAGGTGTATTTGCGGCCGATCATGTCGCCCAGGCGGCCAAAGACCAGTGCGCCGAAAGGTCGGACGATGAAGCCGGCGGCAAAAGCCAGCAGCGCAAAAATGAATGCCGACCCGGCATCAAGCCCGCTGAAGAACTGCTTGGCGATGATGGCCGCGAGCGAGCCGTAGAGGTAAAAGTCGTACCACTCGAACACGGTGCCCAGCGACGAAGCAAAGATGACTTTTCGCTGCTCTGCCGACATCGGGACATTTTTGACAGCTGTGACCATTTTTAGGCGTCTCCTTTATAGATTTATGTTGATCACCCATAAGGTGACGCCCGCACTATGTTGACCTTGGCTGACCGGATTCTGACAACGCGCCAACACCAGCTGACGCGAAACTGAACGGCAGCTTACAACCCAAGCGTTAACCCTTACGCCTGATTTTTCATTGCAATAAATTGCAACAAAAACGGCTTTTCCGCGCCTTGCCAAGCTTTGGCGTACAGGGAAAGTCCCTACGAAATTTCCCATGAGCGACGTAAGGACTTGGTCAGGACGCCCTCCCAGAATCCACCTCCTGCAGTGACCGTCCGGGCCGTTGCGATGACTGACTGTGCAAGTCGGAGGAGATGAATATGAATGATCCTGTCAGGATTGATCCGATGGTGGCCAAGATCGAGGCCAATCCCAAGTACCACGAGCTGCGCCGAAAGCGCAACACCTTTGGCTGGACCCTGACCGCCCTGATGATGCTGGCCTATTACGGCTACATCGCGCTGATTGCCTTCAACAAGCCGTTTCTGGCGCAGCCGATTGGCGCGGGCGTGACCTCCCTGGGGATTCCGATTGCGCTGGGCGTGATCATCTTCACCATTGCCATCACCGGCCTCTATGTTCGCCGCGCCAATGGCGAATATGACCGCCTGACCGCCGAAATCCTGCAAGAGGCCTCAAAATGAAGGCTGGATTCCAATTGCTCGCGGCCCTGGCCGCCCTGCTCGGCGCCGCAGCCGCTCAAGCCGCCGGCGCCGACATGGGCCAGGTGGACAAGCAGCCGACCAACTGGGTGGCCATCAGCATGTTCGCCGGGTTCGTGATCGCGACCTTGTTCATCACCAAGTGGGCAGCGGCCAAGACCAAGTCGGCCGCCGACTTCTACACCGGCGGCGGCGGCATCACCGGGTTTCAAAATGGCCTGGCGATTGCCGGCGACTACATGTCGGCGGCCTCCTTCCTGGGCATTTCCGCCGCCGTGATGGCCTCGGGCTATGACGGCCTGATCTACTCCATCGGCTTTCTGGTCGGCTGGCCGGTCATCACCTTCCTGATGGCCGAGCGGCTGCGCAACCTGGGCAAGTTCACCTTTGCCGACGTGGCCGGCTACCGTTTTCAGCAGACGCCGATCCGCGTTTTTGCCGCCTCCGGCACGCTGGTGGTGGTGGCGTTCTACCTGATTGCGCAGATGGTCGGCGCCGGCGCGCTGATCAAGCTGCTGTTCGGCCTGGACTACTGGCTTGCCGTGGTGATCGTGGGCGGGCTGATGATGGTCTACGTGCTGTTCGGCGGCATGACGGCCACGACCTGGGTGCAGATCATCAAGGCCTGCCTGCTGCTGGCCGGCGTCACCTTCATGGCCTTCATGGTCATGGCGCAGTTCGGTTTCAGCCTGGAGGCGCTGTTTGCCCGGGGCGTTGAAGTCAAGACCCAGCTGGCGGCCAATGCCGGCAAGGCCCCGGAAGAAGCCGCCCGTATCGGCTTGTCGATCATGGGCCCCGGCGGCTTCGTGAAAGACCCGATCTCGGCGATTTCCTTCGGCATGGCATTGATGTTCGGCACCGCCGGCCTGCCGCACATCCTGATGCGCTTTTTCACCGTGCCCGACGCCAAGCAGGCGCGCAAGTCGGTGTTCTGGGCCACCACCTGGATTGGCTACTTCTATGTGCTGATCTTCATCATCGGCTTTGGCGCAATCACGCTGGTGCTGACCAACCCCGAGTTCGCCGACACGGCCAAGGGCATCATCAAGGGCGGTGGCGGCTCGGCCAACATGGCGGCGGTGCTGGTGGCCAAGGCGGTCGGCGGCAACGTGTTCTTCGGCTTCATCTCGGCGGTGGCGTTTGCCACCATTCTGGCGGTGGTGGCCGGCCTGACGCTCTCGGGCGCCTCGGCCGTGTCGCACGATTTGTATGCCACGGTGATCAAGAAGGGCAAGGCCGACAGCGCCTCGGAGCTGAAGGTCTCGCGCTTCACCACGCTGGCGCTGGGCGTGGTGGCGGTGATCCTGGGCATCGCGTTCGAGAAGCAGAACATCGCCTTCATGGTGTCGCTGGCGTTCGCGGTGGCCGCGTCGGCCAACTTCCCGGTGCTGTTCATGTCGGTGCTCTGGAAGGACTGCACCACGCGGGGCGCGGTGATCGGCGGCTTCCTGGGGCTGATCTCGTCGGTCGGCCTGACCATCGTGTCGCCGTCGGTGTGGGAAGCGGTGCTGGGCCATCCGGCCGGCTCGGCGCTGTTTCCGTACTCGTCGCCGGCGCTGTTCTCGATCACCATCGGCTTTGTCGGCGTGTGGCTGTTCTCGATTCTCGACCGCAGCCCGCAGGCAGCCATCGAGCGCGGCCTGTTCAAGTCGCAGCAGGTGCGGTCCGAAACCGGGCTGGGCGCGTCGAAGTCTTCAGGCCATTGAGGTTTTGCCGGGCAACGCAAACCCGGCAGCGAGGCCTTGCCCAGTTGGGCATCAAAAATGGCTGCAGCGCAGACAGCTATTGCGCAGGCAGCTATTGATTCAGGAGCAAGCGGGTTGTCGCGCCGCAGCGCCGGGAAAGCCTGGTGATTTCGCCCGAGCCGGGGACGCCTTATGGTTTTTCAAGGGTCTGGCTCGATGCGCCGAGCAGCCGCTCCAGCAGCTCGATCAGTTTGTCTATATTGACGGGCTTGGTCATGTGGTCATAAAAACCGGCCTGAAAGCTCGCCTCGCGGTCTTTATCCTGGCCATAGCCGGTCAATGCAATCATGGCGGGCGGATTTTGCATCTCGGCGCGCACCCTGCTGGCCACCTCGATTCCGCTGATGCCCGGCAGGCCGATGTCCAGCAGCACCAGGTCGGGCACTTCGGCCTTGATCGCTTCAATCGCAGCCAGACCGTCGAACGCCATGCTGGGGACATAGCCGAGGGTGTCCAGCAGCAGCGCCATGGTTTCCGCCGCATCGCGGTTGTCGTCCACCACAAGCACACGCTTGCCCGCGAAAGGGGCGGGCTCAGCGACTTCGGCCGCGGGCGCAACGGGCGCGGCCGGCAGCGTGACGACAAACTCGCAACCCTCGCCGGGCACGCCCTGGCTGAAGGCGGCGACTTCCCCGCCCTGCAGCGCAACCAGCTGCTTGACCACGCTCAACCCCAGGCCCAGCCCGCCTTGGAGCTGGGCGGCATCCGGCCTGCCTTGAACGAAGAGGTCAAAAACTCGCGCCAGATTTTCAGGCGGTATGCCCGGGCCGTTGTCGGCCACCACGATTTGGACGCTGGCGGCGCTGGCCTTTGTTTGCACGCGGACATGGCCGTTCTCGGGTGTGAATTTAACCGCATTGCCCAGCAAATGGCTCAGGATCTGGACAATGCGGGCTCGGTCGCCAAAAACCCACAGGTCATCTTCCCCGAGTTGGACATCCAGGCAATGCGACTTGCTTTGCGCCAAAGGCTGCACCGACGCGACAGCCTCCCGCACCACATCGCAAACACGCACCGGACTGGCGGCAAGCTGGATTTTTCCGCTGGTGATCTGGCTGACATCGAGCAGATGGTCCGCCAGGCTGTTGAGCTGACTGACCTGCCGATCCAGAAGGTCACGGGTTGCCTGCACGGCCTTCGACTCGCTTTTTTCGTGCGCCAGGAGCGTCACGGCATTGAAGAGAGGCGTCAGGGGATGACGCAGCTCTTGGGCGAGCATGGCCAGGAAATTTGTCATCCGGCGGCCCTCCTCTTCCAGCAAGGAAATCCGGCGACGCTTGCTCAGGTCGCGCATGAGGGTGGAAAAACCCAGCAGTTCGCCCTGCCCGCCCTGCACCTGGGTGACCAGGGCATGGGCCCAGAACTGCGTTCCGTCCTTACGCACATGCCAGCCTTCGTCCTCGAATACGCCAGTTTCAGCGGCCGTTTTCAATGCATGCGCTGGACAGTGCTGGTCATGCAATTCCCGAGGATAAAAGATCGAGGCCGGCTGGCCCAGGACCTCATCGGCTTCATAGCCAGTGAGCTTTCGGGCACCGGTGTTCCAGCTCAAGACCAGGCCAGCCGGATCTAGCAGAAAAAAGGCGTAGTCCGCCACAGCCTCCACCATGCGACGATAGTCAACGTCCCCCAGGCGCGTGGCAATCGCGGAGGCCAGCTGACCGGAGGCAGCGTCTCTCACGGGATCATTTGACATAAAGTGGATGGCTTTCGGTTCGTCCGCTCAGTCCGGTTTCGACAGGCTGAAACGTCAGGACTCGGTGCTGCCAGCATGGCGCCAAGCGCGCAAGCGGCTCAGGCTGACGGCCCCTGGTGACAGAGTGGTAAATATGATAAATGTCGCGGATTGTCGCATGGCATGCAATGCATTTTGTGCCATTGCCGCGCGGCAAAACGGACTGGCACCGCCACGTTTTGTTTCAAGTCCGGCGCTTGCGCTGCAGCCTCACCGCTTGCCAACCTGCTTCAGCTTCAGGAAAGCGAGCGCGGCCATGATGGCGTCGTTCAGCGCATCATGGGACGGCCACAGCGGCAGGTCCAGGTCTTTCATGAGGTGGTCAAAGCGCAGGTCAATCGAACTGCCGGCCCGTGCGTGAAGCGGCAACTGACGGTACTTATAGTCGTGGTAAAGGGCAGAGACTTCGATCTTTGGCTGGGGCAGGCCCATCCCCAGCAGCGGGAAAAGCACCCGGTTGATCATGGCCAGGTCAAACGCCAGGTAGTACCCCACCAGCGGGCGGCTGCCAATGAAGTGCATGAGCTGCATCACGGCCTCGTCCGCGCTGAGGCCGTGCGCCACATCCTGCTCCCGCAGGCGGTGAATCCGCACGCTGTCTGCGGAGACGCGTTTTTCGGGGCGCACCAGCAATTGCAGGCATTCGCTGGTCAGGATGCGGTTGCCCCGGATGCGCACCGCGCCGATGGCGATGATGCTGTCCGTCCTGACGTTCAGCCCGGTGGTTTCACAGTCCAGTGCCACCCATTCGTCCTCAGGCGCCGGCGCCCACATGAAGCGAAACCTCGGATCGCCCAGGTGGTAGAGCAGCCATTCGCGCTTCAATGCCGCAGCCCAGCGGGCGGGCGCCAGGGGCAGGGCCCTCACAGCGCCTCCAGATGAAAGCGCTGGTTCAGCAATGCCTTGAACTGCCGGACCACAGCCAGCGTGTCCTTGAGCAAGTCGCGGTCCAGGCTGCTGAGCTTGTCGACCTGGATATCGTTCGAGAGCGCCTGGCCGGTGTCGAGCTTGTGCAGGCCTGTTTTCAACTTCAGCTCCATGAAGAAATGCAGGCTGTCGAGCAGCGCTTCGGCCAGTTTTTCGGGCAAGTGACCGCCGGCGACCAGGGCATCGACGCGCTCGGCGGTCGAGGTGGCGCTGATGCGGTGCGCCAGGGCCAGGCTGCGTATGCCATGGACCAGGGGAAACGTGCCCGCTTTCTTGATGTCGAGGGCTTCCCTGTCCGGGCCGCCCAGAAAGAGCAGGCGGCTCCACCAGGCGCCGCCATCGCCGAAAGCATTGATGGCAGAGGCAAACCGGGCCAGTGTTGCGTCGTTGTCAGCGGTCATTTCATACACAGCCGTCCGCACCTGTTCCAGCAGAGCCGCATCACCGCCCACCGCATGGGCATCCAGAAAGACCGCCAGGTCCATGAGGCCGTCAGGGGTGGGCGCCACCAGCCACAGGCGGGCGGTCTGGCTGAAACCGGCCACGCTCTGGCGCCAGTGCGAATTGCTGACCATGATCTGGCCAGGACACGGCGGATAGCCGAAATCAGCCAGCGCGGCCGAGAACCGCCGGCATACCCCGGCCACGTCGACCGATGCGGCATAGCCATCGCGCAGCACCAGCCCATTGTCCTGGTCGGTCTTGAGCAGCTGCTCGCCCCGGCCTTCGCTGCCCATGACGAACAGGCAGCTGTTGGCCACCAGGTCAGGCGGCGCCACCAGCTGCCACGTCCGCTCGAACAGCTTGGCATTGAGTTCACGCACCAGGCGGGCAATGCTGTTGACCTTCGTGCCGCCACGGTAGAGCAGCCCAATCAAACGGGTGATCTGCGCCGCCGCGCGCTGCAGGCCGGGCACGTCCCGCGCGTCCTGAATCTGGATGTTGATGAGGTAGGAATGGTTGGACAAAAAGCTGAACAGGTCCAGCGCCTCCAGCACGCCGGTGATCTGCCCGTCCTCGGCCACGACGACCCGGTGCACCTTGTGCCTGATCATGAGGGCCAGCGCATCGGCCAGCTGGTCCGTGGGCCGGACCGTGATGAGTGAAAAGCTGGCCAGCGCCCTGACCGCTAGGCGGTCCAGCGCCGTGCCGTCCAGAATGGCCCGCTGCAGGCCGGTGACGGTAAAAATGCCCATGGCCGGTGGCGCCACGCGGCGGTCGCGCACCAGCACGGTGGCCGTTCGCCATGCCTGGAACTGCCGGACCACGTCAAGCACCGAGGTGTCGGCGTCCACAACACACGGCGTGCGCACGAACGCCTGGTTGACCCGCGCCATCGTCAGGGACTGCAACTGGTGCCGGCTTTGGCGCTCCGCCAGGGCGCCGAGCTTGTTGGACAAATCCGAGAACAGCAGCGCGCTGAAAGTGGCATTGCCGGCAATCAGGTCGCTGACCGCCTGCCGGGGCAACTGGTAGGCCACCACCTCTTCGGCCGCCACGAACCGGCTGCTGGCCCTGCCCGACATCAGCCCGCGGCCGTCGAAGTTGTCATCAGGCCCGTAGGTGGCGACGATCTCGCCGTCTTCGGACTGCTGCACAAACCCCTTGATGAGGATGAACAGGTGGCCGGGTTGCGCGCCTGGCGCCAAGATCGTGGCCCCCTCGGGAAAGTAGGCGATGTCCGTGCTTGCCTGCACCAGGCGCTGCTCGTCGGCCGTCAGGCAGTCAAAGGGAGATGCCGAAAAATTAAACGTGCCGGGCATGTGGAACTCCTTGGCAGGGTTGGTGCATCCGACTTGTTCCGCCAGACCCGCGGCTTACTGGCGCCGTACCCCCACCTGCACAGTGGCGCCCGCCTGCCAGTCGGGGCCGTCGAACCAGGCATCGCCCTGCAGGTAGGCACGCAGCATGGGCAGCGAATCCGCCCCCCAGAACAGCTTGCCGTCCACCACGAAAGCCGGCACGCCGAACACGCCCAGGGCAATGGCTTCGTCGGTATTGTGTTCGAGCTGCGTTTTTACCGCGTCACTGTCCATCGCACGCGGCGGCGCCAGCACCTGCCGCAGGGCCTGCAGGCGGGACGCGTCAACCGCATCCGCGCCGCCCCGCCAGACATGGCGAAAAATCATCTCGCATGCATAGCGGCTGGGCGATGACGGGTCAGCCTGCGGACTGCAGGCCAGCGCCAGGCGCAGCAGTGGCAGGGGATTGAAAGGGTGCGTTGCCGGCATCTGCAGCGAGACGCCCCGGCTGTGGGCAAGCCACAGCACCTGGCGGTAAGTCCAGTCGCGCTTGGGCACGATTTCCGCCGGGCCGAGCTGACCGTGGTGCTTGAGCATGGCGCCGAACAGCACCGGCTTGTAGCGAAGGCCGTAGCTCAGGCCCGCCAGCGCCTCGGGCAGCAGCTCAAAGGCCAGGTAGGCATAGGGCGAGATGAAGTCGAGGTAGCAGGTGATGTGCCGCAGCTTCGCTGCCGGCGGCAGCGGTGGCAACGGATAAGGGGCGGCGCTCATGCCCGCAGGGCAGCCATGCGCTGCTCGATGGTGTTCCAGGTGGCGCGCTTGCCATCATTGCCGGCGCGGCTCCAGCCGGCAATCTCGTCGCGGGTGCGAAAGCAGCCTTCGCACAGGCCGGAAGTGGCGTTCAGGCGGCAGATCGAAATGCAGGGCGATGCGACATCATCCCCGGCGTCGTGCGGCGCCGGCGCGCGCAGCCCGACCAAGGCAATGGCGCGCTGCATTTCGCGCTTTTTCTCGTCGTCATCCACCGCCAGGCCGGCCACCGGCGCGCCGGTCAAGGCCTGCAGCTGCCGGGGCGACAACTGGAACACCGCAAGCGGATGGCCGGCCGCCGCCCAGATGTCGTCAAAGCGGAACAGCGACTCGTCGATCAGGGTGATGGAGGGCACGGCATGGGCCAGCGGCGACACGCCGCCGATGGAAAAGCCAGTGCGGCTTTTGACGAATTCCGCATCGGCCCGACCCAGGCGCCGGCCATCAAGGCACACCAGCGCCTCGACCTTCTTTTCATCGACGCGACGGTCGCCGGAGGTCACGACCAGCACCGCCGCGTCGTCGGGCTTGCGGCGAAAGACGATGCTCTTGGCGATCTGGCCGACAGCCACGCCCAGCGCATCGGCCGCCTGCTGCGCGGTGCGGGCGGCGTCGTCGAGCATGACAGGCGCGTGGAGATGGTCATGGTTTTGTAAAAATTGGGCAACCCGCTGAACGCCTTCGGGCAGCACCTTCAATTCAGCACCGCACATCAATTCATTCTCTTGTTGAGCAAAGCCGTCGCCGCCCGCGAGTTGGGCCTGCGGCCCAGGAAATCGCTGATGAACACGCCCGCGTCGATCAGCTTGTCCAGGTCGATTCCGGTATTGACGCCCATGCCGTGCAGCATGAACACCACGTCCTCCGTCGCCACGTTGCCGGTCGCGCCCTTGGCATAGGGGCAGCCGCCCAGGCCGGCCACCGAGGTGTCGAACTGCCACACGCCCATCTGCAGCGAAGCCAGCGTGTTGGCCAGCGCCAGGCCGTAGGTGTCGTGGAAGTGGCCCGACACGTCGTTCAGCGGGTAGTGCTTGAGGGCCGCTTCGAGGGCACGCTGCACCTTGAGCGGCGTGCCCACGCCGATGGTGTCGGCCACGCCGACATGCTGCACGCCGATCTGCTTCATCAGCCGGGCCACCAGCTCGACCCGCTCCGGCGCAATCTCGCCCTCGTAAGGGCAGCCGACGGCGCAGGAAATGGCGCTGCGCACGTAAATGTTATGGGCCCGGGCGGCCGCCACCACCGGCTCAAAACGCTCGATGCTCTCGGCAATCGAGCAGTTGATGTTGCGCTGGCTGAAGGCTTCGCTGGCCGCGCCGAACACCACGATCTCGTCGGGCCAGAGGCCGGGAACGGTGGCCATGGCCGCTTCCAGGCCCTTCATGTTGGGCGTGAGCACCGAGTAGCGCACGCCCGGCTTGCGCTGGATGCCGGCCATCACCTCGGCGTTGTCGGCCATCTGCGGCACCCATTTGGGCGAGACAAAGCTGGTGACCTCGATCTCAAGCAGGCCGGCGTCCTGGAGGCGGTGCACGAGTTCGATCTTGACGCTGGCGGGAACAGGCGATTTTTCGTTCTGCAGGCCGTCGCGCGGGCCGACATCGACGAGCTTGACGCGGGGTGGTAGTGGCATGGCGTCAGTATCCTTTGTGGGGGTCAATCCTGCCTGCAAGGCTGGCAATCGGCGCGCCGGCTTCCAGCGCCCGGATTTTTCCGGCAATCTGCTCGATGCTTTCGGCCCGCAGGGTGCGCGCAGAGGTGTGCGGCGTCACGGTGATCTTGGGGTGTCTCCAGAACGGGTGCGATGCCGGCAGCGGCTCGGTGCGGAACACATCGAGCGTGGCGCCGGCCAGATGGCCGCTGTCCAGCAGAGCCAGCAGGTCTTCATCGACCAGGTGGTTGCCACGCGCCACGTTGATGACGTAGCCGCCCGGCTGCAACTGGGCCAGCGTGTCATGCCGCATGATGTTTTCCGTGTCGGGCGTCAGCGGCAGCAGGCAGACCAGAAAACGGCTCGCGGCCAGGAAGCCGGAAAAACCGGTTTCGCCCGAAAAGCATTGCACGCCGGGAATCGATTTGGCGCTGCGGCTCCAGCCCATGACCGGAAACTCGAATTGCGCCAGCGCCCGGCCCACCCGCTCACCCAAAACGCCCAGGCCCATGATGCCGACCGGAAAATCCCGGCGCAGACGCGTCTTGCGGTAGGACCACTTGCCCAGGCTGGCATCCGCGTCATAGCCGTCGAACTCCCGGAAATGGCGGATCACCGCATGGCACACATACTCCGCCATCTGCACCGACATGCCGGCGTCGTCGAGCCGCACCACCGGCACACCGGGCGGCAGCCGCAGCTTGAGCAGCGCATCGACACCCGCGCCGATGTTGAAAATGCCCTTGAGCCGCGTTTGCTCGTCGAGAAACTGCTGCGGCGGCGCCCAGACGACGGCGTAGTCGGCGGCAGGCGCGCCGGGTGCCCAGGCCTGCACGTCGGCGCCCGGAAAGCTCGCGTTCAGGGCGTCCAGCCAGGGCTGGGCTTTGGTGTCAGTACAGCAAAAACTAATGCGCATTCAGCTTCCCGAATTAAGTTTCAAACCGCGATCTTGAGCAATTCGACGCCTTCGCTCACCTGGTCGCCGGGTGCGTACATCAGCTCCTCGACCACGCCGGCGGCGGGCGCGGCAATCGTGTGCTCCATTTTCATCGCTTCCATCACCGCCAGCGGCTGGCCTTTTTCAACCCGGTCGCCGGCCTTGACCAGGAACGACAAAATCTTGCCGGGCATGGGCGCGCTCAGGCGGCCGCCCTCGGCATGGCTTTCGCCGGCATGGGCCAGCAGGTCAATCGCCGTGATCTGGGTGGCGCCCCTGGCGGTGAACACATGGTCCACCTCGCCCTGGGCATGGACGGTGACGCTCAAGCGCTGGCCGGCGAACTGCAGGTCGATGCCCTGGGCGCTTTTCGAGAACACCAATGGCCCGGACACGTCGCCGACCGCCAGTTGCAAGCTGCCGTCGTGCCCATAGGTCAACGACGCCTTCGCCGGCTCGCCATGGAATTCGAACTCGAAGGGCCGCTGCGTCACGCCATGCGTCTGCCAGCCGTCCCGGCGGCTGAAGGGGTCATGCCCCTCGGCGGCTTTTTCAGCCAGCAGCGCCTGGGCAATCGCGCTGGCCGCCGCCAGGGCCAGCCCGACCGGCTCCTGGTGGAACAGCACCGCCGCCTCGCGCGGGATCAGCGCCGTGTCCAGATTGGCATTCGCAAACGACGGGCTGCGCACGACATGGCGCAAAAATTGCACATTGGTGGTGAGCCCGACGATGCGGGTCTGCGCCAGCGCCTCGTCCAGCCGCGCCAGCGCTTCCTCGCGGGTCTGGCCGTGCACGATCAGCTTGGCGACCATCGAGTCGTAGAACGGCGAAATCGTGTCGCCCTGGCGCACGCCATCGTCGATGCGGATCACGCCGCGCTCGAACGCGGTGCAGGCCGGCTTGTCGTACACGTTCAGCGTGCCGGTGGTGGGCAAAAAGTTGTTAGCGGGGTTCTCGGCGCAAATACGGGCCTCGATGGCATGGCCATTGATTTTCAGCTGCGCCTGCGCCAGCGGCAGCGGCTCGCCCGACGCCACGCGCAGCTGCCACTCCACCAGGTCCAGCCCGGTGATGGCTTCGGTCACCGGATGCTCCACCTGCAGCCTTGTATTCATCTCCATGAAAAAAAAGTTCATGCTGCCGTCGGGGCGCTGCTCGACGATGAACTCGACCGTGCCGGCGCCGACATAGTTCACTGCCCGCGCCGCCGCCACGGCGGCCTCGCCCATCTGCCGGCGCATTGCCTCCGTCATGCCGGGCGCTGGCGCTTCCTCCAGCACCTTCTGGTGGCGCCGCTGCACCGAGCAGTCGCGCTCGAACAGGTAGACATAGTTGCCGTGCATGTCGCCGAACACCTGGATTTCGATGTGGCGCGGGCGCTGGGCGTATTTCTCGACCAGCACCGCGTCGTCGCCAAAGCTGTTGATGGCTTCGCGCTTGCAGGACGCCAGCGCCGCCTCGAAGTCCTCGGCTTTCTCGACCGCCCGCATGCCCTTGCCGCCCCCGCCGGCGCTGGCCTTGATCAGCACCGGGTAGCCGATGCGGTCGGCTTCGCTCCTGAGCAGCGCGGGCGACTGGTCCGCGCCGTGGTAGCCGGGCACGAGCGGCACGCCGGCCTTTTCCATCAGCTGCTTGGACTCGGCCTTCAGGCCCATCGCCTTGATGGCCGACGCCGGCGGGCCGATGAAGACCAGCCCGGCATCCTGGCAGGCCTGGGCGAACTCCTCGTTCTCGCTCAGGAAGCCGTAGCCGGGGTGAATCGCCTCGGCGCCGGTGGCTTTCGCGGCCTCGATGATGCGTTCCCAGCGCAGGTAGCTGTCTTTCGGCGCGCTGCCGCCGATGTGAACAGCCTCGTCGCAAAAGCCCACATGCTTGGCGCTGGCATCCGCATCCGAATACACGGCAACGGTCTTGACCGCCATGCGGCGGGCGGTGGCGGCCACGCGGCAGGCAATTTCACCGCGATTGGCAATGAGTATCTTTTTAAACATGGGGATCGTTCTTTGAAAAAGGGGACTTCAGGATGAAAGCGGGGGACGAGCCGGCGTCGGGCTTGCCGCTGAAAATGCGTGCCACGCGCGCAAAAAGCTGCCTTAAAAACCGCCAGCAAATACGGATCAGCCAGACGCTGAGCACCAGCGCCAGCACCAGCAGGGGAATAAACACCAGCGGATGCGCAATGGCCAGCCAGAGGCTTGCGGGCACCAGGCTGTCCTCGACCAGCGAGGTGCCGATGTTGGTGAACGGCTCGGGCGACGTATTGATGGCGGCGCGGCCGGTGGCTTTGGCCGCATGGCTGGTGGCGGCCAGCGTGCCCCCGACCAGGGCTGCGGCCAGTCCCAGCGCACTGCTGTCCGCGCCGAAAACACCTGCCGCGAGCGCCGCACCGGCCGGAATGCGGATGACCGTGTGCACCACATCCCAGAGCGAATCCAGGCCAGGAATCTTGTCGGCGAAAAACTCGATGAACACCATGAACCCGCTGGCGCCCAGCACCACCGGGTTCGCCAGCAGGTGCAGCCCTTGCGGCAATTCCATCCAGCCCAGGTAGCCGGCCAGGCCGGTCAGCAAGATCACCAGGTACAGGCGGATGCCGCTGGCCCAGCCGAGGGCGCCTGCCATGGCGATCAGCTGGGCGGTGTCGAGTGCTTGCATGGTGCGCCTCCTCAGGGTGAATCGGGTCGGTCAGGCGAGCCAGGACGGCTTGCGCTTTTGCAGGAAGGACTGCACGCCCTCCCGGCCTTCGCGGCTGGCGCGGATGTCGGCGATGCCCTCGACGGTGCGGCCGATGAGCGCAGCGTCAATCTCGCGGCCCGCGACCTCCTGCAACAGCGTCTTGCAGCTTCTCACGGCATTCGGGCTGGCGCTGGCCAGCGCATTCGCCAGCTCGGCCACCTTGGCGTCCAGGGCGTCGGCGCCGACCACTTCATGCACGAAGCCGATGCGGTGCGCCTCCTTCGCATCGAAGCGCTCGGCGGTCAAAAAATAGCGGTGTGCCGCCCGCGCGCCCATGGCCCGGATCACATACGGGCTGATGGTGGCCGGGTACAGCCCCAGCTTGACCTCGCTCAGGCAAAAATTCGCCGTATCGACACTGACGGCCATGTCGCAGACGGCCACCAGCCCCATGCCACCGGCATACACATCGCCCTGGATGCGGGCAATCGTCGGCTTGGGGCATTCGTACATCACGCGCAGCATCTCGGCGAGCTTCGCCGCGTCAAGCAGGTTCTCGTCCCGGCTGTAGCCGGCCATGCGGCGCATCCAGTTCAAATCAGCGCCGGCGCAAAAGGCCGGCCCGGTGGCGGCCAGCACCACGGCGCGCACCTCGGCGCGGCTGGCGGCGTCCTGAAAGGCGGCGGTGATCTCGGCAATCACCTCATCGTTGAAGGCGTTGCGGATGTCGGGGCGGCTGAGCGTGAGCGTCAGCACGGCGCCTAGCTGGGTGGTTTGCAGGGCAGTGGTCATGGCTTGCCTCGCTCACATGCGGAAAAGGCCAAACTTTGTCTCTGGAATCGGCGCGTTCTGCGCCGCGCTCAGCCCCAGCGCCAGCACGCGGCGCGTGTCGGCCGGGTCGATCACGCCGTCGTCCCACAGCCGCGCGGTGGCGTAGTAGGGATGGCCCTGGTGCTCGTACTGGCTGCGGATCGGCGCCTTGAAAGCTTCTTCTTCCTCGGCAGTCCAGGCGCCGCCCTTGCCCTCGATGCCGTCGCGCTTGACAGTGGCGAGCACGCCGGCGGCCTGGTCGCCGCCCATGACGCTGATGCGCGCGTTCGGCCACATCCACAAAAACCGCGGCGAGAAGGCCCGGCCGCACATGCCGTAGTTGCCGGCGCCGAAGCTGCCGCCGATGATGACGGTGAATTTGGGCACCGCCGCCGTGGCAACGGCCGTCACCATCTTGGCGCCGTTGCGGGCAATGCCCTCGTTCTCGTACTTGCGCCCCACCATGAAGCCGGTGATGTTCTGCAAAAACACCAGCGCGATCTTGCGCTGGCAGCACAGCTCGATGAAGTGGGTGGCCTTGAGCGCCGATTCGCTGAACAAAATGCCGTTGTTGGCGATGATGCCGACCGGCATGCCTTCGATGTGCGCGAAGCCGCAAACCAGCGTGGTGCCGTAGCGCGCCTTGAACTCGTCGAACTCGCTGCCATCGACGATGCGGGCGATGATCTCGCGCACGTCGAACGGCTTGCGCACATCGACCGGGATCACGCCGTACAGCTCTTGCGCTACAAATTTAGGAGCTACTGGCGCATGTCCCGCTTGCGCTACAGCCTTGTTTTTATTCAAATTCTTGACAGCGGTGCGCGCCAGCGCCAGCGCGTGCATGTCGTTTTGCGCCAGGTGGTCGGCCACGCCTGACAGCCGGGTGTGGACATCGCCGCCGCCCAGGTCCTCGGCCGTCACGACTTCACCGGTTGCGGCCTTCACCAGCGGCGGGCCGCCCAGGAAAATCGTGCCCTGGTTCTTGACGATGATGCTTTCGTCGCTCATGGCCGGCACATAGGCGCCGCCTGCGGTGCATGAACCCATGACAACGGCGATCTGCGAGATGCCCAGCGCGCTCATGTTGGCCTGATTGAAGAAGATGCGGCCGAAATGGTCGCGGTCCGGGAACACCTCGTCCTGGTTGGGCAGGTTGGCGCCGCCCGAATCAACCAGGTAGATGCAGGTCAGGTTGTTCTGCTGGGCGATTTCTTGGGCGCGCAAATGTTTTTTGACTGTCAGCGGGTAGTAGGTGCCGCCTTTCACCGTGGCGTCGTTGCAGACGATCATGCAGTCCACCCCGCTGACGCGGCCGATGCCGACGATCAGGCCGGCGGCGGGCGCATCGCCCTTGTACATGCCGAGCGCGGCCAGCGGCGCGACTTCGAGAAAAGGCGTGCCAGGGTCGAGCAGCATCTGCACCCGGTCGCGTGGCAGCAGCTTGCCGCGCGCGGTGTGCTTGGCGCGGGCGGCTTCGCCCCCGCCGGCGGCGGCCTTGGCAAGCTGGACATGGAGATCGTCCACCAGCGTGCGCATGGCGGCGGCATTGGCCTGGAAGTCGGCGGAGCGGGCGTTGAGTTTGGTGTCTAGCGTGGTCATGGGTTCTTGTGGTTAATCCGGCAGGCCGGTTTTCAGGCGGTTTTGTCTTCTTCCAGCCCAAGCTGGTTTTTCATTTCGTCGCGAATCTTGAATTTCTGGATCTTGCCGGTCACCGTCATCGGAAAACCCGGCACGAAGCGAATGTAACGCGGCACCTTGTAATGCGCGATCTGGCCCTTGCAAAAAGCGCGAATCTCGTCCTCGTCCAGCGTTTCGCCGGGCCGGGCGATGATCCAGGCGCAAAGTTCCTCGCCGTAGCGCTTGTCGGGCAGGCCGACGACCTGCACATCCTGCACCTTGGGGTGGCGGTATAAAAACTCTTCGATCTCGCGCGGGTAGATGTTCTCGCCGCCGCGTATCACCATGTCTTTGATGCGGCCGACGATGTTGACGTAGCCGTCGCTGTCCATGGTCGCCAAGTCGCCGGTATGCATCCAGCCGTCGGTGTCAATCGAGCTTTGGCAGCTGACCGGGCTGGTTTCGGTCATGCCGTAGGCAATCGTGATCTGGCCCAGGTGCATGCTGCCCACGACGCGCTTCATCACCTCGGTCGGGCACGGTGAGCCGGCCATGATGC
>JAQGLT010000091.1 GCA_028292745.1 Polaromonas sp.
CCGGGCCCAAAGCACGCTGCAGGCCGAAGCGGCCGCGCTGGATGTGGTGCTGGCCGGCGCTGCCGACGGCGCAGTGCTCGTCATCCCGGGCCTCAAAGAGAAAATCGAGGCCGAGCTGGGCCACAGCGTTTCCCTGTCCGGGGTGTACCGCATGCTGGCGCGCCACGGTTGTCAATGGGCTCCTGAACTCCTTGGGGTTGCCTCACGTCATCGCCCAGTGCATGCAGCTGTTCATCGATGTGGTCGCCAGCCGCTACCCAGACGAGAACCTCATCATGGTCGTCGATGCCGCGAGCTGGTACAAGGCCGGCTCGCTCAGTCTGCCGGACAACTTGCGGCTGCATTTCCTGCCACCGTACTCACCCGAACTTAAAGCCCAAGAGCCCATCTGGGATGAGCTGCGCGAGAAGCATTTCCGCAATCGCGTCTTCGACAACCTTGACACATTGGAAGATCAACTTGTGCAAGCCCTTAGAGCGAATTTCAAGATAACTGAAGGCAACGGATATTTTTGAAAAAGCAGGTGTCCCAAGCAAGAGGTCATCAAGAAAATGGTGAAATCATGGCTGCTTCTGATTCACTGGATTTGCGCCGTCAAGTCGTTCAGGCATGTGAACGCCCAGCTCGGTCGCAACGCGCGGTAGCCGAGTTCTTTGGCGTGAGCCTGTCCTTCGTTGAGGGCTTGCTACGCCAAGTGCGCCGCAGCGGCGAGTTGGCGCCCCTGCGCGGGCGCCCCGGGTCTCACGCCAAGATCGATGGCGACGCCTGTCAGTGCCGGGAGCGCTGGTTGCAAAAGCAGCCTGAGCTGACGCTGGCCGAACTGGCCGCCCGGCTACAGGCCCGATGGCCGCCCGGCAGTGAGCACGCCTGCTCTATGCCGGGCGCTGCAGCACCTGGGCCTGCGCCGAAAAAAAAGACCGTTCACGCCTCAGAGCCGGGCACCACGCAGGTACGCGTCAGGCACGCTATCGATACTGGCAAGACATTGCCCGCCATGCCCCCACGCGGCTGAGATTTGTGGACGAGTCGGGTGTCAATATCGCGATGACGCGCCGCTATGGACGCGCCCGGCGCGGCCAGCGGGTCCACGACGCAGTGCCGAAAAACTCGGGCCGCAATGTGACGGTGCTGGGCGCGCTGTCGTGCCATGGGCTCGAAGCAGTGATTGAGCATAGAGGGCGCCACCGATGCGGCCGTGTTCCGTGCTTATGTCGACCAGGTTTGGGTGCCCACCCTCAAGCCCGGCGATGTGGTGGTGATGGATAATCTGGGCGCACACAAAGTGGGTGGTATCCGCAGCGCCATCGAAGCTAGTGGCGCAACCCTGGTGTATCTGCCTCCCTTATTCGCCCGACGACTCACCCATCGAGCCGTGCCGGTCCAAACTCAAAACGTGCCTGCCTGCCATCGTGGCCCGTACCCGGGAGGCGCTCGATGAGGCACTTTCGTATGCCATCGAGACAGTGACCGCCTCCGACGCGAAAGGATGGTTCAAGCATTGCGGTGATGCCTTTTACTAATCTGAAATTTGCTCTAAGATAACGCGCAAAGTCTACGGTCTTTTCATGCTTTGACTTTCTCCTCCACGCTGTACGGTTTGAAGTGAGAGTGAAGATAAGAGAGGTTGCGCAGAGGGCAATTCATGAATCAAGTTGACTGGTCAGTGGTTGTGCCCCAAGCCCCATCAATCAGGTCTGGTCTATAACCCAATCCTGCATGCATCAGCACCCGTTCAGTGCCTATTTAGCAATGCCGAGAAACACCGCCAGGCAGCGCTCGATCTGCAGCATGCCATCGGCGTTCAAATGTCCGAACGCCTCGCCGAGTTTGTCTTTCTTGATAGTCATGGCCTTGTCCACCATCACCTGGGACACCTTCTGCAACCCGTTTTCTTGACTAGGCTGCACGGTCACGCGCAACAGCGGTGCATCCACCAAAGCACTCGACACCAGCAACACCGTCACGCTCGCGTGCTCGCTGAACTGCTCGGACTGAACGATCAAGGCAGGCCTGGGTTTGCCAAAGTCGCCTTGCATGGCGATGGTGACGAAATCGCCTCGCCTCATGCGCTCCAGCCGTCCGCATCGGCCAGCGCATCATCCATAAAATCCAGCAGGTCCACGTCGGCCCTGTCGGCCTGCGCGGCCAGTCTGGACTGACGACTGCACTCGGCGGCGAAGTCGGGACGCCGGGTGTCGGGCACCCAAATTTGGACCGGGCGCAACCCAGCCATGCGCAGCGCATCGCGTCGCTTTTGAACGCGTACAGCCACGGATAAAGCCATCATAAACCTCCTGTGCATTGGTTACATGTAACCAATTTAACACATCGGGCTGTTACTTGCAACTCCTAGCGACTCGTTTCCTTTCCCGATGACGGCGCCAACTCTTGCCTGAAGGTTTCGATGCCTTCCAGATCGCGTTGCATCTTCTTGCCCCATGCACTTTATGGACAACAGGCCGCGTCTCCTTGAGCAGGTGGTTAGAGTGCTTGATCGCTTGGGTCATCCTTCAGCCGAAGGTACTTCAAAGTGCTGGCGGCGATTGAGCCTTGAACCTTAAACCTTAAACCTTGGCGTTTGTAAAGCAGAAAAAGTCCCTCTGACACCACGACGCTGCGCATTAGCAAGATGGACAGCAAGCGGATCGATACAACCCTTTTTCGCTCAAGCGGCGCGCCTGCCCATTGCCTGCGCAGTCAGTTCGCCGCAAAGCAGTAAAACCGCCCCGTGCCGCCGGTGCGCACCAGTGCTTCGGAGCTGCAGCCGGCGGACTGATGCGAAAAGTTCCATGACTTTGCCCAGTTCTCCGCATTCGGGCCGATGCGGTCATGGTGGCCGACGATGGCCGAACCGTCGGCGGCCGAACTGGTCCAGGCTTTGCACGTGGTGTCGGTCTGCGGTGCGAAGGCGGTGCCGTCAGCGCGCGAGCCCGTCAGCATATCATGCTCATTGGGCGTGTCGCCCCGGCCCTTTACGACATTGCCGCGCTCGTCGAGCGCCGTCTCCTTGCTCAGGTTGTTGCCGTTGTGCAAGTGGCCGAGGTCCCGGGCGATAAGCACTCCCTTGGCGTTGAACCATGGGCCCGCGCCGATGCGGTCGCGCGCGTTGACGGCGGCCACGACCGGCGCCGTGCCCGCTGCCAGGACAGGCGGTGTGCTCAGGTAAGCCCGCCAAGTTTTACCGCCCGCGCCGCCAGCTGTTGCCAGTCGCTGGCAGTGCGCGTCTGCGCCGGCAAGGCCGCCCAGGTCAGCGCCCTTGCCGGGGCCCGCGCTCGTGATGAAAAAGCTCATCGGGCCAGTGGTGCTGGACGGCGCGGCACAGGCTGCAAGCAGCAATAGCGTGGCGCCAGTGGCTGCCAGGGTTCGGATTTTGCTCATGAAAGATTCCTTTGAATTGTGATGATTGGCGGCGGTAACAAACAGGCCGCTACTGGTATTGAAACCCAACGACCGCTCGAGCAGCAATCGGGTTGACCCGATGTCAATGCGCCGCGCTGCTCGGCCGTGCCGCAGTCGCATTACCGCAGTGGATCGTTTAAACCAGCAGCGCTACCAAGTAGATCCCCACCATCATGAACGCCAGCACAACCTTGGCCAACATGCCCGCCATCAGCCCGAGCCAGCTGGCGACGCCCACTTTCACGGCGCGGTGATGGTTTTTGTGGGCGATAAACTCGCCAATGGCCGCGCCCACCAACGGCATAAAGAATACGCCGATCAGGCCCATGAAGATGCCCGCTACAGTCCCTAACGCCGCGCCGATCACGGCTTGCCGGCTGGCACCAGCACGCTTGGCGCCCAGCAGTGCGGCCACATAGTCCAGCACCCACGCCAGCACGGCCAGCACCGTTCTAACAGCGATCGCGAACCAGCCGACCCGGGAGCCGCGAAGAAATCAAGCGGGCGCTGGAGAACCTGGTCGGCAATGCGGTCAAATATGGCGCATCGAGCACGCCCATCTTGATCAGGCTTCAGTCTGTCGATTCCAAACTGATCGTGTCGGTGTACAACGTGGGCAACCCCATCCTGGATGTGTTTCAGGTATTCGCCCGGGCGCGAGCGGCCAAGGAGGGCCACAAGGAAGGCTGGGGCATCGGCCTGGCCTTTGTCCGGGAAGTCGCCGAGAGCCACGGCGGCAGCTGTGGGGTGGACAGTTCCTTGGCGCGGGGAACCACTTTTACGATCGACATGCCGGTCGATGCCGGGCCGTTTCAGAACGCGAAAATCCTGGGCTGAGTACGGGGCCATGGCCGAGGCCTTCTACGCTTGATTGCCGTTCCTTCAACCCCATGACGATGCCAATCACGTCAGCAGGACTTTGGCATAACTTCGGCATGAAGTTGGCAACTTTTGCCACTTTCTCATTCTCATCTACCACTTTTTTTTATGCGCCTGTCCGCCTTCATCACCCAGCACAAAGAACCGATCCTGCAGGCCTGGGAGGACTTCGCGCGCACTATCGAGCCGCCCGCCCTGAGCATGGACACCAAAGCGCTCAGAGACCACGCCGCTTTCATTCTGGGCACCATCAGCCTTGACCTGGACACGGCCCAGTCGCCTGCCGAGCAGTCGCGAAAGTCCTGGGGCCTGGGCCAGCGCGCAAGCGCCGACACCTATGCCGAGACCCATGCCGTTCAGCGCCTGCAGGCGGGCTACACAATCAATCAGCTCGTCTCCGAATACCGCGCCCTGCGGGCCAGCGTCTTGCACTTATGGGCAGACAATTCAAAAACGGTCAAGCCGAGCGATCCGGGCGACGTGACGCGATTCAACGAAGCAGTGGACCAGGCGCTGGCCGAGTCGGTGCAGCGCTACGCCGAGCTGATGCGCGAAGCGGTCAAGACCGAGCAGTTTCGCCTGCAAGCGACCCTGCAGGCCGCGCCGGTGGGCATTGCCATGGTCGACAGCCAAGGCCAGCTCGTGCTGGCCAATGCCGAGAACCAGGCGCTTTGGGGCGCGCCTCCTGAGTCTGAAAGTGTGGACCAGTATGCCGACTGGAAAGCCTGGTGGGCCGATGGCTCGCAAAAGCACGGCCAACGCGTTCAGCCGCAGGAGTGGGCGCTGGCCCGGGCCCTGGCGGGCGAGGCGCCCAGCCATGACATCGTGGAGATCGAGCTTTTTAACCAGCCCGGCGCGCGCAAAACCGTCCTGATGCGCGCCGCCCCCATCCGGGACGCCGCGCAGCAG
>JAQGLT010000060.1 GCA_028292745.1 Polaromonas sp.
ATTGGCGCCCTGCTGGGGCGCTGCGGGGCCGGTACGTTTTCCACGGTTGTCGGGGTTGACGCTGACCGAGGCCGTCACCAGGAGCGACGCGCCGTCGGGCATCCAGCGCAGGCTGCTCACGCTCTGGTCAAGCGGGCCGACCTGACGGGCTTCTCCGCCGTCTAGCGGCATGAGGTAGAGCTGGTGCACGCCGCCGGCGCGGTTGGACAGGAACGCCAGCTGGTCGCCCTGGGGCGACCAGCGCGGCGACTTGTCCAGGCCGGGCCCGCGCGTGAGCTGGCGGGGCGGGCTGTCGGCCGAGAAGGCCCAGATGCACGAGACATAGGCATCGCTGGCCTGATCAACCGACCGGACGGTGGCCGCCGCCAGGTCTACCCCGGGGGCGCAATGCAGCTCGGTCAGCTTTTGATGAAGGAAAAGATCCTGGGTGGTGAAAGCGGTAGATGGAGTGGTCATGACCCCAAGATTCGCCCAGCCCTGCGGTGTGGTTTTGTAGGAAAGAGCCGATGCCGTGTATGGGCGTAAATAACGCCGTGCTGTCCACCCCAGAAGCCGAGGCAGCGGCCGTGGGTGCGCAGCGTTCACAATTCAGGCCCGGCCTGGTTCGGGCGCCCGACCCTTCCCAGGCGCCCGCCCGGCCCCAACAGCGACGAAAGCGACGGTAAACAATGGCCATTCAGTGGTTTCCCGGTCACATGCACCTGACCAAAAAAGCCATTCAAGAACGCATCAAGGAAATTGACGTGGTGATTGAATTGCTTGACGCGCGCCTGCCCGGCTCCAGCGCCAACCCCATGCTGGCCGAGCTGACCGGCGCCAAGCCGGCACTGAAGGTGCTCAACAAGCAGGACCTGGCCGACCCGGCGCGCACCGCGCTGTGGCTGGACCACTACAACAGCCAGCCCGGCACGCGAGCCATCGGCCTGGACGCCAGCATGACCGCGCCGGCCAAGGCGCTCATCGACGCCTGCCATGCGCTGGCCCCCACACGCGGCAGCATGGTCAAGCCGATGCGGGTGCTGATCTGCGGGATTCCCAACGTCGGCAAGTCCACCCTCATCAACACCCTGACCGGCAAGCGCGCCACCAAGACCGGCGATGAGGCCGGCATCACCAAGATCGAGCAGCGCCTGGTGCTGGCCGACGGCTTTTACCTGTGGGACACGCCGGGCATGCTGTGGCCGCGCATCATCGTGGCCAAGAGCGGCTACAACCTGGCCGCCAGCGGGGCCATCGGCCGCAATGCGTTCGAGGAGGAGGAAGTGGCCCTGGAATTGCTCGACTACCTGATTCCCAACTACCCGCAGCTGCTGGAGGCACGCTACAAGGTCGAGGTCACGCCGGGCATCACCGACGAGGCGCTGCTTGAGGCGATTGGCCGCAAGCGCGGCGCGGTCATGAGCAAGGGGCGCATCAACCTGCAAAAAGCCGCCGAGATCGTGATCTACGAGTTCCGCGCCGGAACGCCGGGCCGCATCACGCTGGAAACGCCCGAAGAGTTCGCCCGGTGGATGGCTGCCGGCACGCTGCTGGACGCCGAGCGGCAGGTGAAAAAGGACAAGATTGAAACGAGCCGGTTGATCAAGCTCAAGAAAATTCCGCGTCCTGCCAAGCCTGAGTAGCTTGCGGTGCCACGCCGCATCGAAAGGCGGCGAAAAGGCGAGGGCGGTGAATTTCTGATTTGCTATTAAATATATAGCTGATAACGCACAGGGGTAAAGCGCAATCGGCTGTTTTTATCAATATTTTCCAAATAAAAAGCCGGCGCAGGAAATGCTGTCGCAGTGGCGCGCAGCCGAGTCGCATAGCGCTGTTTTTCTGCACGACGCGCCTCACCATGCCGGTGCATTCCTACAGCGCGAATGCCCTAATCATCACAGTCGCACCCCTCGCAGGCACGGCAGTATTTTGCCCATCAGCAGACCGCTGCCGCCGAGTTTCAACAACCTTTTTTTGCTTTTATTCTCATGCCCCAATCCGTTCGCAGTTACCACCACAGCGCCCAGATGGGCGAGCAGTTCGAGGAAGTGGCGCGCTACATGACCGAGCATTCCCTGGTCATGACCACCGCCGAGTCCTGCACCGCCGGCCTGATTGCCGCGCATATCGCCGACGTGCCGGGCGCGGGCCAGTTGCTGGAATGCGCTTTCGTGGTCTATTCGCCGCAGGCCAAGCAAAAGCGGCTCGGCGTGAAGGCGCAAACCATTGAACGCCACAACCTGACCAGCGAGGAAGTTGCCCGTGAAATGGCTCGGGGCGCCCTGGACAAGAGCGACGCCAACCTGGCCGTGTCCAACACCGGCGTCGCGGACGACACCGATCCCGAGATCGAGGCCGGAACGCAATGCTTCGCCTGGTTTTTTGCCGCGCAGGAGGGGTTGCCTGAAAAATTGTTCAGCGAGACGAAACGCTTCACCGGCGACCGCAATGCCATCCGCGAACAGGCCGCCATTCACGCGCTGACGCAAATCCCCCACATGCATGCGCAATTCCTGCAGCCTGCCCACAAGCCGGCACAGCCAACACAGGCAGCACAGAAACAACACGAAGGGCAGGCCTCGCATGAGCACTAACCTTTACGCGCAGTCGGCCATCAGCCACAGCCTGGGGGTGCGCGGCGCTTTCGATGCGGCGACCGAGCTGGCGGCCAGGACCCGTTTCCTGGTGGACAGCCTGATTCGCGCCAACCGCCGTTCGCTGGTGCTGGGCATCAGCGGCGGGGTCGATTCGCTGGTGTCGGGTCTGCTGGCCCAGCGGGCCGTGCAGGAAGCGCGCAAGCAGGGCCACGAGGCGCGGTTCATTGCCGTGCGCCTGCCTTATGGCGCGCAGGCCGACGAGGCGGATGCGCAGAAATGCCTGCAAGTCATCCAGCCCGACACCACGCTGGCGGTGGACATCAAGCCGGCCGTGGACGCCCTGCGGGATGCGCTCCAGGCGTCCGGCATGGCCATGGGAAGCGCGTCGGAAGTGGACTTCATGCTGGGCAACGTCAAGGCGCGCCAGCGCATGGTGGTGCAGTACGCCATTGCCGGCGCGCAGGGCGGGCTGGTCATCGGCACCGACCACGCGGCCGAAGCGCTGATGGGGTTTTTCACCAAGTTCGGCGACGGCGCGGCCGATGTCACGCCGCTCAGCGGCCTGACCAAGCGCCGCGTGCGCGCGCTGGGCCAGGCCATGGGCGCGCCCGATGCGCTGGTGTTCAAGACGCCCACGGCCGACCTGGAATCGCTCAAGCCCCTCAAGCCCGACGAGGAAGCCTTTGGCGTCAGCTATGAGCAGATCGACGATTTTCTGGAAGGCAAGCCGGTGGATGACGCGGCCGCCGAGATCATGGTCACGGCGTTTCGCCAGACGGCCCACAAGCGGGCCCTGCCGCTGGCCCCGCTCGTGCTGTAAGCGGCAACCTCGGCCCACAAAATGTACGACCTGTCTGACGTGCAGCCGCGACACTGGTTGGCTGCAGCGCCGCCCAGGCCTGTGTAACTTTGAATTTTGACCGGCATGCGAACCGTGCCGTGCCACTTGAAGGAGTTTTTCATGCAGTTTCACTGGACACGTCAGCTCGCAATGGCGGCTTGCCTGGCCTGCGGCGCGGGCGCCCTGCAGGCTGCGGCAGGCCACGCGGAAAACGCCGGAAAGGCGGGCGCGGACGCCGCTGCAGGCACGGCCAATGGCGCAACCCAGAAGGCTGACGCGGCGTTCAGCGCGGCAGAGCGCGGTTTCATGGTGAAAGCGGCCGCCAGCGGCCTGTATGAGGTCGAGGTGTCCACGCTGGCCGGGCAAAAGGCCGCCACTCCAGCGGCCAAGGCGTTCGCCGACATGCTTGTCAAGCACCATACCGAGGCCAACAGCGAATTGATGCAAATCGGCAGCCGCCAGCGCCTGGCCCTGCCGCCCAAGGCCACGCTGCCGGCCGACAAGCAGGCGGTCATCAGCCGGCTGTCCAAGCTGTCGGGCCCCGCGTTTGACCGCGACTACCTGCGCACCGTCGGGATTGCCGACCACCAGCGCGACATCAGGCTTTTCGAGGAAGCCAGCCGCACGGCCAGGAACCCGGCCTTGAAAGCCTGGGTGGACAAGACCCTGCCGGTGCTGCGGCAGCATTTGTCGCAGGCGCAGCAGATTCCCCTGCCCACGGCTACGCCATGAAAACCGACAGCCCTGCTCACCCCGCCCACACCCCCAAGGAGACACCATGAACAAAGATCAATCGACCGCATCCGGCTCAGCTAAACCGGTGAACATGGCCAGTGAATCGGTCGCGGGCGAGGAGGACCCCGGCGCCTCGATGGACATGCCGGCTGCATCAGGCAGCGCGGCCTCCAACGGGCCGGTGCCGGTGCCGGCGCCCTCTGGCACTGTCAATCCGGGAGACGAAGCGCCCCCCGGAACACCCGGAACCGGCGAGAACATCTGCCGCGAATGCGGTGGTTCCGGCCGTGCCGGCAATGCGCCATGTCCTTCCTGCGGCGGGAGCGGAAAGGTCACCGTTGGCGTGGGTGGCGCCTGACTGGCGCTGGCCTGCTCTTCATCCGCGTTGACTGGCTCCAAAGCTGGCCAGCACCTGAATTCCCAACCCACGATAAAAGGACCTGCCATGAACGCCATCACCCAAGCCCTCACGCCGAACGCCACCAACATGATCCGGCTGGACCACACCCATGTGCTGGCGACCTTCCACCAGTACAAGACGACCAGCCGCCCGCAGATCAAGCTCGGCCTGGTCAACACGACCTGCCTGGCGCTGGAGGTGCATGCCCAGCTGGAGGAAGAGATTTTCTACCCGGCGGTCCGCGAGATCAGCGACAACGAGGCCATCAAGAAAAGTGTTCCCGAGCATGACGAAATGCGCCGCCTGATTGCCTTGCTGCGCAGCATGGAGCCCGAGGATGTTCGCTACGACGACACCTACATGGAGCTGATGCGCGACGTGCTGCACCACGTGGCCGACGAGGAAACCGTGATCCTGCCCGAGGCCGAGCGGCTGCTGCAGGACCAGCTCGCCGACCTTGGCGGCCGGATGATGAAGCGCCGCATGCAGCTGGTGGCGCCCCGCACCAAGGACATTGCGGTCAACATGGCCCGCGCCATGCCCGGGCCGTCGATGGCCATGCTGGCCGGCGCCGCCGTGGCAGGCGTTGTGCTGGGCCGGCGCTGGACGCGCAACTGACGGCTTTTGGGTCCGGCAAGTGCAGCCAGGCGAACAGGCTGGCTGCAACTCAAAAAAACAAAGACGCCTTAACAGGAAAGGCAGTAAGCACGCAGGCGCATGCATCGCTGCGTTGACTTGATGCGCGAAATTGGAGCGACATCATCGCGATCAGAGCGAAATCACCGTAAGTCGCAACCGCCGCGTACCTGCGCCCCGTGTCCCCGCTTGGCTCCTTCCCCCGCTGGCTAGCGTATGCACATATCTTTTTGCGCCCGTTTTTCTCCTTTCCCCGCTGGGGGAAGGCGGGGATGGGGGCCTCCCCGCATCCGAATCTAAATCCGGCCCAACCAGGCGCCAGGCAGTTCTCGGGCCAGCAGGGAAAAGCCGGCAGCGGGCGTTCAACCACCGCTGGCCCCCATCCCAACCTTCCCCCAGCTGGGGAAGGAGAAGTACCGGGGAAAACCACGTAAATGGCATAGTTTTTGATCAAAACGAGCCCCAGCGCAGGCAGCGCCTGCGCTGGAAGCTATGAAATCAGGAGCGGCAATGTTGCCCGGCTTTGCCATTGCCTGCCAAGGCTAAGCCACGCGGGAACGCTGGTTTTTGTGGTTTGCCACATAGCCTTGCCACTGCGCCACAACGATCAGTCTTCCATGCGGGAACGCAACTGATCTCCCTGGAAATGCGACTCAGAACGTAACCAAAAAAACCGGCCCTACGGCTGTTCTGGGTTTTTCATGGATTACCAGCGGCTTGTAGGACGCAATGCTGACAATTTTGTGATACGTACTTTAAGTTGTGTATCGAATTGATAATGGCGCCAGCTGCAAAACCCAACACATTCTCGTTTGTGGTTTGCAGGGGTTCACATTGACAGGAAAAACCAGATGAAACAATTACACCGATTTGCCAGCCTTCGGCCGTGGTTCGCAGCACTGCTGCTGGGCGCCTTGACCGTTGGCTGCGGGGGCGGCGGCGGGCGCGATCCCATCCTGGGTTCGGGTGCCACCGTCCTTACACCCGCACCGGTTGTACCGATTGTTCCGCCCACACTTCCCGCCACTGTCGCGCCTACTGTTGTGGCCGTCACGCCTGTCAACAACGCAACCGGCGTCGCGGTCAACAACACCCTCATCAATGCCGCTTTCAGCGAGCGGGTGGCGCTGGCGGGTGCATCAAGCTTCACCTTGAGCTGCGCCGCGCCCTGCGTGAGTCCCGCCGGAACCGCGGCACTTGACGCCAGCCAGCAAGTCGCGACTTTTTCGCTGGCACCGGCGGCCACCCTGGCGCCCGCCACCACGTACACCGCCACCGTCAGCGGGGCCACCAGCGTGGCGACCGGCCTGGCTTTGGCCAACCCCTACGTCTGGCGCTTTACCACTGGCGTCACCCCCGACACCACCCGGCCGCAGGTGGCATTGACCGTTCCCGCCACCACCGCGCCAGGGCCCACCACCGCCGTGCCCGCCAATACAGCCATCACCGCGACCTTCACCGAAGACATGGCGCCTGCAAGCATCACACCGGCCAGCTTCACCCTGGCCTGTGCGGCGCCTTGCGTTTCGCCCGCTGGCACGGTGACCTACGTCGTGGCAAACAAGACGGCCATCTTCCGCCCAGCCGCTGCACTGACAGTCGGCGTGACCTACACCGCCACCGTGACCAGTGCCGCAACCGACCTGGCGCGCAACGCCCTGGCCGGCAACCAGGCGCCCCTGCCTGCGGCCAGCGCTTACGTCTGGACATTCGTCACCGCTGCGCCTGTCCCGGCTGCGAACATTTCCGTGCTCTCCACCGTGCCGGCTGCCGGTGCCGCCAATGTCTGCGCCAACGCCAGCATCAATGCCACCTTCAGCGTGCCGTCCGGTTTTGAGATGGACCCCACCACCGTCAACGCCGCCACCTTCACCGTGACCGGTCCGGCATCGGCGCCTGTGGTTGCCGCGTCCGTGCTGCTGGACAACGCGACCGGCCGCACCGCGACCTTCACCCCGCTGCTTCCCTTGACGGCGGGCCTGACGTATTCAGCCGTGATCCGGGGCGGCTCTGCCGGCGTGAAGGATCTGGCGGTTCCTGGCAACCCGATGCAAGCCAGCCATGCCTGGAGCTTTACCGCCGTCAACTGCGTCCTGCCGCCTGTGCCGGGTGCGATTGTTCTGGGCGCTGCCGCACCGTTTGCCAGCTACGGCGGCACTGCGGGCATGACCAACCAGGGCATCAACACCGTCATCAATGGCGACATTGGAACCACCGCCGTGTCGACCGCAGTGACCGGTTTTCACGACATCGGCGGCAGTGGCTACACCGAAACGCCGCTCAACATCGGCACCGTGAACGGCCTCATCTACACCTATCCGCCTGCGCCCGGCAATGCCGCGACCAAGGTGGTCGCCGATGCCGCACTGGCAGCTGCGCAGGTGGCCTATAACCAGCTGGTTGCCATGCCGGCGGGTTCCTTTGCGGGCGCCGGTGAACTGGGCCTGCTGACGCTGGCTCCCGGCACCTACACCTCGGCCACGTCCTTCAAGCTGACGGCGGGCGACCTGACGCTGGATGCACAGGGCAATCCGAATGCGATCTTCGTCTTCCAGATGGGAAGCTCGCTGACCGTCGGCATCGCCGGCCCGCTGGGGGCGCGCAGCATCGTCCTTAAAAACGGCGCCCAGGCCAAGAATGTCTTTTGGCAGGTCGGCACTTCGGCCACCATCAACGGCGCGGGCGGCGGCTTCATGAAGGGCACGATCATTGCCCAGCAAGCCATCACCTTCTCGACCGCCGGCAATGCAACGATGACGGTGCTCGACGGCCGGGCCTTGAGCCTTATTTCGGGCGTGACGATGGTGAACACCCGCATCAACCTGCCGTAAGGTCGGCTTCAGGCAAGGCGGCAGACATCTGATGCTCCCGCCTTGACATGACGGTGCCGTTGCCTCCGTGGCAAGGGCTGAAGAATTGAAATTATCTGGAGAGTGACATGAAATTGAAAAAAGCATCAGGCAGCCACGGCATCGCGGCACTGGCCGCGCTGGCTGCCTTTGCCGGCCCAGCGGCCCATGCGCAGGACGCGGGCTGGTACGGCGGAGCCAATGTGGGGCGCTCGGCCGCGAAGATCGACGATGCGCGCATCAGCAGCAGCCTGCTCAGCGGGGGCTTCACTTCCAGCTCGATCGCCGATGACGACCGCTCCACCGGCTTCAAGGTGTTCGGCGGCTACCAGCTCAACAAGAACTTCGCGGTGGAGGGCGGCTATTTCGATTTGGGCAAGTTCGGCTATACCGCCACCACCGTGCCCGCCGGCACGTTGAACGGCGCCATCAAGCTCAGGGGCCTGAACCTTGACCTGGTCGGCACGCTTCCGCTGAGCGACAGGTTTTCCGCGATTGGCCGGGCCGGAGTGAACTATGCGCAGGCCCGCGATACCTTCCGTGGCACCGGGGCCGTTCAGGTGGGCAATCCCAACCCCCGCGCGAACGATACCAATTACAAGCTCGGCCTGGGCCTGCAGTATGCGATGAGCGAGTCGCTTGCGGTGCGGGCCGAGGCCGAGCGTTACCGCGTCAACGATGCAGTCGGCAACCGGGGCCATGTGGACTTGTTCTCGGTAGGGCTGGTTTATCGCTTCGGCGGAAAAACCCAGGCCCCGGTGACCCGCATGGCCATGGTGGAGCCGGTCCGTGAGGTCGCCGTGGCCGCGCCACCGCCGCCGCCCCCAGCACCGCCAGCACCCCGCTTTGAAAAATACACCTTGTCCGCCACCGAGTTGTTCGCCTTTGACAGTGCCGAGCTGCGGCTGCCCCAGCCCCGGCTGGATGAAATCGCAACGGCCATTGCCGGCAACCGCGAGGCCACCGACATCGTGATCAGCGGCTACACCGACCGCATTGGCTCCGATGCCTACAACCAGCGCCTGTCCGAGCGCCGCGCCATGGCGGTCAAAGCCTATTTGGCCGGCAAAGGCATTGCATCGGATCGCCTGAAAGCGCGGGGCAGGGGCGAGGCCGATCCGGTCGTGACCTGCAGCGATAAAAAGCTTTCCGCCCTGATCGACTGCCTGGAGCCGAACCGCCGCGTGGAGGTGGAAAAAATCACGGTCGAGAGGCGCGTGCAGTAAGCCGATCGGCTGTCCGCCCCGGATGAGGCGGCGCACGCGGCAGTCAAAAGTGAAAGGACGCAGTTGAGCGTCCTTTTTTTATTTGTTCCCGGGCTGGTCAATTGCAAGGCACCCCCTGGCAAGCCAGCAGTGGCGCCGATCCTGTCACTTGTGAACATTGTTATCCACAAGGTAGCCCACATCATCTGGGGGTAACAAGCGCCGACGGGCGATTGAAAAACCAATGTGGAAAACGACGGCAAATCCACCAAAAAACAACTTTTCACAGGCAAGTGGTCCTCCCGCTAATTGCGTAACGGGCTGTTTGGTCAATTTCAGGGCAGACCTTGCCGCGCCAGTGCTGGCGCGGGTTTTGGGGCTTGTAAACATTGTTATCCACAGGGTGGCCCACAGAAACCGGGGGTAAGGCTGCCGGATTCAGAGAAAAGTCGTGCTTGTCGGCACACGGCTTTTATGCCAGGCTTTTTGATCTGCCCCACTTGACCTGTCCATAAACCTCATGTTTGGCCAGCCTTGCCCCGGCCTTATGTGCCATCGATAAAAAACGGCAAACCCTTGTACAAATGCGCTCAATTTCCTCTTGAAATTGTCATGAGCGCTCTTACTCTGGAGTTCACAGGGGCAGATCACCTGCTGACGCGGCAGGCGCAAAACCAGGATGCAGCGCCAGCGGATGACAGGGCGGGCTGGACCTGTCGATGGATCGGGCCGGTGCGCAGGCACCGCCCGGCAGCAGGACTTGTGACTGTTGCGCCTTCATGGTTTTTTTAAGAGAAAGGAAAAGCACATCATGAATGGAACCTTGAACCTTTACGGCGACCTGTTCGCCGAACTCAACCGGCTGCAGGAAAGCTTCGGGCAGTCCTTGCGGCCTGGCGCGGCCAGCAGCATCCGGGCACAGTCGCGCCGCACTTTTCCAAGCATCAATGTGGGCAACACGGCAGATGCGATCGAGGTGCTGGCGCTGACGCCCGGTGTTGATCCCGCGGAACTGCAGATCACCATCGACAAGGGCCTGCTGGTCATTGCCGGGGAGCGCAAGAAAGACAGCCCCGCCGATAGCGAGAACACGGCAACCTATGCCCAGGAGCGCTTCAGCGGCAGTTTTCGGCGCGTGATTGCCCTGCCCGAGGACGCCGATACCGGCAAGATCAATGCGACGTGCCGCGACGGCATGCTGCGCGTGACCGTCCCGCGGCATGAAGCGTCCCGTCCCCGCCAGATCAACGTCAGCTGATTGTTTTTTTCTGACCATCAAGGAGGATGTCATGAACCCAACCCAACAGAACCAGAAAAGCGATCCGGCCAGCCAGATGGGCCAGGGCGGCCAGGTTAATTCGTCTGGCCGCAACAACAGCGCAACCGGGCAGGGGGTTTCCACCGCCCAGGGCCGCGAGGTTTCGGCGGGCGCCAGCCAGAACGCTCAGCCGGAACGCGCCGAATCCGCAGTCATCCTGGTGCCCCCGGTCGATATCTTCGAAGACGAAGGCGGCCTCACGGTCATCGCCGACATGCCGGGAGTGGCCAAGGAACAGCTGGGCGTGCGGGTCACCGGTGACAACCTGGTGATCGAAGGCATGGCGTCGGTGCCGGTCACCGGCAGCATGGAACTGGTCTACGGTGAAATCCAGAGCCCGCAATACCGCCGCAGTTTCACGCTGAGCCGGGAACTCGATTCCAGCAAGATCGAGGCCAAACTCGACAAGGGCGTGCTCAGGCTGCGCATTCCCAAAGCCGAGCAAGCCAAGCCCCGCCGCATCGAGGTGACGGTCGGCTGAGTTGCCCGCCAGGAAAAGGGCCGGGAAAGGACGGGTCAGGGCGCTTGAGCCTGTTGAGGCCAGGCGCTCTGTCTTGGGGCGACAATCCGTCTGCCATGAAAACCATTCTTCCCCTGCAACTTCTGGTTGCGCCCGACCTGAACGATCCGCAGCCGCTCGTGATTTACCACGGGCGCAAATGCCCCGACGGCTTTGCCGCTGCCCTGGCGGCCTGGCTTTTCTACGACGGCCGGGCCGAATTTCTGCCGCTCGACCATGGCGACATCCAGTCGGTTGACCAGTTGCCCGCGCTGGCGGGCCGGGCCGTTTATATCCTGGACTTTTCGTTTGCGCCCGACATCATGGGCGGCATCGATGCGCTTGCCGCCAAGCTCGTCATGCTTGACCATCACAAGAGCGCGGCCGAAAAGCTCACCGGCTTTTCCTGCCGCTGCGGCGTGGTTCACTTCGACATGCATAAGTCCGGTGCCCGGCTGGCGTGGGAGTTTTTCCGACCCGCCGTGCCGGTGCCGGATTTGGTCCGCTTTGTCGAAGACCGCGACATCTGGACCTGGCAGTATCCCGAAAGCGCGGGCTTTCTGGCCGCGCTCGACATGGAGCCGCTTGACTTTGCGCGCTGGGCGGAAATCGCTGCCTTCGGTCCCGCCCAGCTCATTGACTTTACGGCGCGCGGCCAGGCCATGGACGAGAAATTCAGCAAGCTCGCCGCCGACATCGCCGAGGGCGCGCAGCCCGTGGTGTTCAATGGCCAGCGCGGCCTGATGGTCAATGCCCCCGGCGTGTTCCACAGCCTGATCGGCAATATGCTGTCCGAGCAAAGCGGCAGCTTCGCCCTGATGTGGAATGTCGGCAAAGAGGGTATGGTCAAGGTCGGCCTGCGCTCGCAGCGTGGATTCGACTGCATTCCCCTGGCCGAAAGCATGGGCGGCGGCGGCCACGCACAGGCCTGCGGCTTCAGGATGGGCATTGAACGTCTGCCCGAATTGCTCTGCGGCACGTTTGAAGCCGCCAGCGCCGCATAAATTCAATACAACTGGGCGTTTGCGCACTGCCTATCTGCGAAGCTTGCTGCTATTTTTATAGCAGTGTCCAGGGTGCCCGGCAGATCCTGGCGCAGATCAGCTTTCTCTGAAATTGCTCTCTGGCAGCGTCATGGACAACTCACCGTATATTACGGCTTCATTCCCGCGCTCCCCCACTTCACCTTCCAGAACGACACATGCAGTTGGCTTTGATGATGCGATGGCCAGCAGCCGTCCTCCTGGTGGCAGCCGCCGGGTCTGCCCTTGCAGCTGAGCTGACGGTTTCGGCCGCCTCCAGCCTGACCCAGGCTTTCCGGGAAATTGCCCAGGGCTACCAGGCGCGCTTTCCGGATGCCCGCGTGGTCTTGAACTTTGGCGCGTCGGGCGCGTTGCTGCAGCAGATCGCCAAGGGCGCCCCGGTCGATGTGCTGGCGTCGGCCGACCAGGAAACGATGGACATGGCCGAAAAGCAAGGCCTGGTCGCACGCGGCGAGCGGCGCAATTTCGTGCGCAACCGCCTGGTGCTGGTGGTGCCGGTAGGCAGTCCGCTGGTCGTCCGCGGACTGCAAGACCTCGGCCAGCCCGCCCTTGGGCGCATCGCCATCGGCAACCCGGCCAGCGTTCCCGTCGGCCGCTACAGCCGGCAGGCACTGGAGGCGGCCCGGCTGTGGCCCGTGGTGCAGGCCAGGGCGATCATGACCCAGAACGTGCGCCAGGCGCTCGATTACGTGGCACGGGGCGAAGTCGATGCGGGGTTTGTCTACGCCACCGATGCCGCGCTCATGCCCGGCAAGGTCAAGGTGGCGTTCGAGGTGCCGCTGGACGTGGCCATTCTTTACCCGGTGGCGCCCCTCATTGGCAGCGCCCACGGCGAGGAAGCCCGGCGTTTTATCGGCTACCTGCTGTCGCCGCCCGCCCAGGCGGTGCTGGCGACGCACGGCTTTCGCCAGCCATGATGTCCGCCTTGCAGGCCCGGTAGACCGTCGGCATGGATTTCGCCTGGCCCGCCCTCTTTTTGTCGCTCAAGGTGGCGGGCTGGGCCACGCTGATCAACCTGGTGCTGGGAACGGCGGTGGGCTACGCGCTGGCGCGCCTGCGTTTTGCCGGGCGCGACCTGCTCGATTCGCTGCTGACGCTGCCCATGGTGATGCCGCCCACGGTGCTGGGCTATTACCTCCTGGTGCTGATGGGCAGGCACAGCGCGCTGGGCGGCTGGCTGCATGCCACGTTCGGCATCACCCTGATCTTTACCTGGCAGGCGGCCGTGATCGCGGCGGCCATCGTCACGTTTCCGCTGGTGTTCAAGCCGGCGCGGGCCGCCTTCGAGACGGTTGACGGCCAGCTGGAACAGGCCGGCCGGGTGCTCGGCATCAGCGAAATGGCGATTTTTTTCCGCATCACCTTGCCCTTGGCCTGGCGCGGGATTCTGGCCGGCCTGCTGCTGGCCTTTGCGCGGGCGATGGGCGAGTTTGGCGCCACGCTCATGGTGGCCGGCAGCATTCCGGGCAAGACGCAGACCTTGTCGATCGCGGTCTACGAGGCGGTGCAGGCCGGGCAGGACGCGCTGGCCAACACCCTGGTGCTGGTCACCTCGGCGGTGTGCATGGTGCTGCTGCTGGCCGCCGGGCGGCTGGCGCCGGGCCGCATCGCCCACCACCGTTGAAGCAGGCTGGCCCATGCAATTCGACATCGCCATCCGCAAAAAGCTGCAATCGGGCAAGCGGGCATTCCAGCTCGATGTTCAGCTGCGCTCCGACTGCCAGCGCATTGTCATCCTCGGGGCGTCGGGTGCGGGCAAGAGCCAGACGCTCAAGGCCATTGCCGGCCTGACGCGTCCCGACAGCGGCCATATCCGGCTCGGGGGCACGGTGCTGTTCGATGCGCGGGCCGGCATCGACCTGGCGCCCCAGGCGCGCGACCTGGCCTACCTGTTTCAGGACTACGCCTTGTTTCCCCACCTGAATGTGCGCCAGAACGTCGGTTTCGGCCTGGCCCGGGGCTGGCGCAATCCGCAGGCGTCAGGCCCGCAGGCAATAGTCGACCACTGGCTGGATGCTTTTGGGCTGGCGGCGGTGGCGCATCAGTTTCCCGACGAGCTGTCGGGCGGCCAGTGCCAACGGGTGGCCTTGGCGCGCGCGCTGGTTGCGCAGCCACGCGCCTTGCTTCTCGATGAACCCTTTGCCGCCCTGGACCTGGCCCTGCGGATCAGCATGCGCAGCGAACTCGACGCCCTGCAGCGGCGCCTGCAGGTTCCGATGCTGCTGATCACCCACGACCCGGAGGACGCGCGCGTGCTGGGTGACCAGGTCGTCGAGTTGCACGAAGGCGTGGCGGATGCGAGGACAACGGCCCCGTAGATCTTGCAGAGTGGTGAGCGCCTGGCCCTCGCAACGCACCGCTAAGGCGTGCCTTCATCGGCCGGCAGGCCGCACAACCGCTCAAGCCAGCCTGGCACGTTCCTTCGCCCGCATTTTCGCGCCGATGTATTCGCCATGGGTGACATGCAGCAGCGCGGCAATTTTGCTGATGAGGTGGTTTTCGTGCGCGTCCAGCCGGGTATCGGCAAAGGCAATCTGCCACATCTCTTCAATCATCTGGATTTTCTGCGGGTGGGCAAAGCTGTCGTTGATGCGCGAGGTGAACTGGAAAAAGTCCGACGCACCTACCGCGGTCTGCTCGGCGAGTTCCACCAGCTGGCGCAGTTCGTCGTCAGGCAGAGAAAACCTCGCCTGCAAGGCGCCGACCACGGCCTTGCGTTCGCGCGGCTCGACCGCCGGATCGGCCCGCATGACTTCCACCAGCAAAACGGCTGTGGCCAGCTGCAGCGCATGGGTGCGCTCCTGCGGCGATTCCTCAGCCGTCTGCGTCAGGGAATCCAGCAGGCTTTTAAAGATGCTTAACATTCTTTCTTTCTTTCTGTAGTACCAGGCCAGCTACGGAGGCAGCCTACGGCGCAGTGCCGGGCCGCTGAATCCGCCGGATGCCAAATGATTCGCATGCTAATTGAAGGGGCAAGGCGGCGTGCAAGCGGGGAATTAGTTGCCGATTGGCGCCAATGTAGTGGCGAGGTAAATACCGGGTAAATGTCCAGTTTTCTTACACAGTGTTAACAAATGCAGGGCAACAATGGACCCACTGAATCAAAAAGCGCTTTAGACAAGCAGTCGATTCAGGAGCAGTGCCAGTGGCCATTTGCCAGCAACCGAGAGGAGTCGGTTGTTTTCAGAAGACGCCGTGCGCTGCTGCCAGTCCATCCAATCATTGGAGAACCTTATGAAATCTAAATTATTCACCGCTTCGCTTCTGGCATCTGCCTTGTTCGCCGGCATGGGCGCAGCCCCGGCCATGGCGCAGGGCAGCAATACTCCGCGCATCGACCAGGCGCAGCAGGCTATCAGTGTCCGCATCCAGCAAGGCATGGCATCGGGGCATATCACGCCTTCCGAGGCACAGGTGCTGCTGCGCCGCGAGCGCGATATCCAGATGCGTGAGAACCAGTTCAAGTCCAATGGCAATGCCAACCCGCAGGAGCGCCAGCAGCTGCGCGCCGATCTCAATGCGTTGAATGCGGATGTCGAGCGCATGATGGCCAACCGCGATGTCGTGGCCCCGCGCGGCGCTGGCCCCCAGACCCCGGGCCTGGACAACCGCGAAGTGCAGATCAGCCAGCGCATTGACGAGGGTGTGCGTTCGGGCCGCATCACCGAGCGTGAAGCGCGCAGGCTGCACAGCCGCGAGCGCGAAATCGCTCGGCATGAGACGTATTACAAGTCCGATGGCGTGGTCACCCAGCAAGAGCGCCGCCAGCTGCGCAACGAACTCGGTGCGCTGCGCGACGAAGTTGAGCGGATGATGCGCAACGACCGGCGCAACCGGGGCTGATCACCCGTCAAGCCACCGGCTGCCTGACTGCGTCAAACGCTTCGGGTAATTCAAGGCCAGCCAGCACCCGAGTAAAGCCGGGTCTGGCTGGTTTTTTAAATCAGCGCAGGTGGGAATGCACCCAGCGCACGATGTCGGCCGCGCCCATTGCGCCGGGCTGGCGCGCCACTTCGCGGCCGTCACGGAACAGCGCCAGCGTCGGGATGCTGCGAATGTTAAAGCGCGTGCCCAGGGCGGGCACGGCTTCGGTATCGACCTTGGCGAGCCGCACCTTGGGCTCCAGCTGCGCGGCCGCCTGCTCATAGGCCGGCGCCATCTGACGGCACGGGCCGCACCACGGCGCCCAGAAGTCGACCAGCACCGGAATCTGGTTGCGGCCGATGTGCTTGTCGAATGCCGCCTCGTCAAGCGCCGCCGAATGCCCGGTGAACAGCGCCTGCTTGCACTGGCCGCAGGTGGGGTCGCTGCCGAGCTGGTCGGCGCGAACGCGGTTGGTGGTGTGGCAATGCGGGCACACCAGGTGAAGTGGATCAGTCATTGAAATCAGCTTGGGGCTGGCGTGGGGCATTTCAACCCGGCCAGCCCGGCCTGCCGGTGTTCATCGCCACAGGAAAACCCGGTGAGATGACAGGCGCTTCCATGAAGGTTCATGATTCGCCCTCTGGCCGCACGGCGCCATGAGTTGCCGATCTTGCCCGACTGACTGAAAATAGCGTGTTTGAAGCCCTAAGGAGGCCCCGATTTGAATTTACCCCGCATGCGTGCCCGCATCTCCCTCGTGCTGGCGGGCTGCCTGAGCCTTCCGCTGCTGCTGACAGGTTGCGGCACCCAGGCCAAGGCGTTTGCCTCCCAGGAAGACTTCAGCTCCACCGTGACTTACTCGCGGCTGTTTGACGCGACTGCCGCGCAGACCTGCGAGGCGGCCCGGCGGGCCTTGCTCAGCCAGGGCTACATCATCAGCACCGCCAGGGTTGACATCGTGGAAGGCCGCAAAAGCTTTCAGCCCGAGCCCGAGTCCCACCTGCAGATGGAAATCCGCTTCGTCTGCGCGCCCGACACGCCCGACGGCAAGGTGAGCCTGGGTTTTGTCACGGCTTTGCAGGACGTTTACGCCCTGAAGAAAAGCAACAACTCGGCCAGCCTGGGCGTCGGCGCGCTGGGCTCCGTGTCGCTGCCCTTCAGCTCCAGCAACGACGCCATGGTGAAGGTGGGCAGCAAGACCATCTCCAACGATGCGTTTTATGACCGCTTCTTCGATCTGGTCAAGCGTTACCTGGTGGTCGAGGAGCATGCGGTCCAGCCGAAGTGATGGCCACGGCCGCGCTGCCACTTCTCTCTGCTCGACCGGCATGCGCCTACGGCGTGCCGCCCTCGGTTTCGCGCCAGCTTCCGGGCGCCAGGCCGTCCAGCGAATAGCCGCCGACAGCGGCCCGGATCAGCCGCAGGGTAGGAAATCCGACAGCCGCCGTCATGCGCCGCACCTGCCGGTTGCGCCCCTCCCGAATGACCAGCTCGATCCATGCCGTCGGAATCGACTGGCGCGTGCGAACCGGCGGCTCGCGCAGCCAGAGGCCGGGCGGCGGCGACGCCAACAGGCGGGCCCGGGCCGGGCGGGTCGGGCCGTCGTTCAGGGCGACTCCCTGCCGCAAGGCCGCCAGCGCGGCTTCACCGGGCAGGCCTTCGACCTGCGCCCAATAGGTTTTTTCCATCTTGAAGCGTGGATCGGCGATGCGGGCCTGCAGCCTGCCGTCGTTGGTCAGCAGCAGCAGGCCTTCACTGTCGGCATCGAGCCGTCCCGCCACATACACCGCTGGCACGGCAATAAAGTCCTTCAGCCCCCGCCACCGCCCTTCAGGCGTGAACTGGCTGAGCACACCGTAGGGCTTGTTGAAAAGAATCAGGCGGCTGGGGCGGACATCGTTCATGGTAAATAGCCAATAGTGTCGCGGCGCGTCAGGTTGCGCGGCGCCATACCAGCAACAGGTTGTTGGCGGGCATCGCATGCCTTGCCGCCAGCGCCAGGCCGGCGAGCCGGGCCTGCTGCTCTACCTCCTCGCGGCGGCGAATGCCCCAGGCGCTGTCCTGTTCGCGCAGGCTCCGGTCAAAGGAAAGGTTGCCCGCGGACGTGGGCACCTCGTCCTCCAGATACGGCCCGTAGGTGATGAGCAAGCCATCCGGCGCCAAGTGCCGGGCGCTGCCGCGCATCAGCGCCGCGCAGGTGGCCCAGGGCGAAATATGTAGCATGTTGGCGCAGAAGATGGCGTCGAACGCCGGCGCGCCGGCATCGTTGTCTGGCAGCCATGGCATGTCCAGCACATCGAGCTGCAGGGGCGGCCGCACATTGGCCAGGCCCGACGTGGCGCACCACGCGGCAATCGAGTCGAGCGCCCGGGGCTGCGCATCGGTGGGCTGCCAGGTCCAGCCGGGCAGGCCTGCGGCAAACCAGGCCACATGCTGCCCGGTGCCCGAGGCAATCTCCAGGGCGCTGCCCCGCGCCGGCAGCACTTGGCGAAGCACATCGAGCAGGGGCTGCTTGTTTCGGTCGGCGGCGGGGCTGAAATCGGGCTGGGGCATGGTAGTGGGCGACAGAGTCGGTAAAAGGAAAAAGGGAGGGTAAAGGAAAGCCCTGCATTTTCGTCTGCAGCGGGCGCTTCAGCCAGGGAGTCGCACGGCGAACGCCACGGCGGCACGCCGATATCTCCCTTCGGGCATTTGGCCAGGCCAAGGCCGCCTGCCAAAGATGCCCGTTTTTTAGGCGCACCTCGCAAACCCAGGCTGGACGTGGGTTTTTGGGCTTATCCAGGGACTTGTCCACAGGGCCATTCACAGGCGGCGGGCATAAGTGGATAACCGGCATTGGCCGGCTTGTCATCCGACGATGAAATGCCTTGGTACTGCCGTACCGCTTGTAGATGTTGATTTGTGTGCTATAAAAAATGCAGCAAATGCCTGGCTTTCTTCCTTGAATTCCGGCGCTGCCAGTGGCCGGCACCGTACAGCTGTTTGGGCTGCAGCCCTACATCTCGGCGGTAAAAGGCCAGTGAAAATTTCTTCAGGGCTACAAAAGCCTTGACCTGCCAGCCAGCGGGCCAAAAGAAAAATTCCTTCAACAACTACTCCAAGGAGAAAAAAATATTTAAAACCGCACTCAATCTGGCCGTTCTTTCCGCCTGCGTGATGGGCCTGTCGGCTTGCGACGTGAAAAAGACCCAGGAGGGCAGCGTCACCACGCCCAAATACGAGGTCGAAAAAACCCAGGAAGGCAATGTCACGCTGCCCAAATACGATGTCACGCCGCCTGACGTGAAAGTGGGCACCACCGAGAAAACCGTCGTGGTGCCAACCGTCAAGACAGAGGAAAAAACCATTGAGGTGCCAACCGTCAAGGTCACCCCGGCCAAATAACTGCGTTTTTAAAATCCCCCGGATCAGGGGTCGGGCTGATCGATTTCAATGGATCGGCGTGTCTTGACTGCCATCAGCTGGAGCGGAGCCGATTAAGGCATTAAATTGGCACCTAGCGCAGGCGGGGCATGCATATCTTGCTATTTAAACATTAGCTTTCATTGATCGGCTTGATGCTGGCTTCCAAGCGCTCCAACAATGCGCAAGCAGCCATCAGCGTACTCACGCCATCAGCCGTCACGCCGCCAGAAACAGCGCCGGGTCCACCATGGCGCGGCTGAGCATCACGCCCCAGTGCAGATGCGGCCCGGTCGCCCGGCCGGTTGCCCCCACCGCGCCCAGGCGCACGCCCGTGGTCAGCAGGTCGCCGGGTTTGACATCCACCGCGCTCAGGTGGCAATACATGCTCAGCAGGCCGCCGCCGTGGTCCAGCCACACCGTGTTTCCGTTGAAAAAATAGTCGCCCGTGTCGATCACCCGGCCCGGCAGCGGCGCCAGCACCGGCGTTCCCGTAGCGGCCGCAATGTCCATACCGCTGTGCGGGCTGCGCGCCTGCCCGTTGAACACCCGCCGCAGCCCGAACGAGCTGGAGCGCCGGCCCGGCACCGGCACCTGCATGCGCAGCGAGAGCGACTGCGGCAGCGGTTCGCTGAAGGTTGCCATCACCGTTTGCAGGTGCGCCCGTTCGCGTTCGTAGCGCAACGTGTCGGCCGGCGACAGATCGACCGTGCCCGGCGCCACCTTCAGCCGCTGCTCGGTGTACTGCTTGGGCGCGACGCGGTAAGCCACCTTGCGTTGGCCGCCGCCCTCGGCGCTTTGCACCAAGATGCTGGCATCGCCCGGTTTGGCGGCCAGCGCAATGCCCACCAGCGCCGTCCACTCGATCACATCGCCCAGCACCAGCAGCGGCACCTCGCCCGCATGCGCCACCGGCCGCGTTGGCGCCGGGCCCAGCGACAGCCGCGCAATGCCGCCGGGAACGGGCGATGCGTTCGGCCAGAGGTCGGGCGGTGGCGGTGCTGCGGCTGCCGAGGCAAGGCCTGTCGCCGGGAGTGCCAGCAGGCCGATTCCGGCCCTCAGGGTGGCGCGGCGGGTGAATGACAAGGGGTTGGAAAGTGGAGTGGGCACGGCGTTATGAAAAGGAAAGCGTGAATGGTTTGCCAATTGTGTACCGCATCCAGCACAAGCGTGCTGGCACGCTGACCGACAGGCAGCGCCTAGCCCTACGCCCGGGCTTGCCATGCGCCAGCACAATGAATTTTCAAGCGCATCCCAGCGCGTCAGCGTTCATCAGCATTTGATGACCGCCTGAACAACCCGAAGGACCTTCATGACCGATCCACGCAACGTCGCCCACGACAAAAAAGTAAACCACGACAAGAAGAACCACGGCGAGGAAATCGCGCCGGGTTCTGAGCACGCACCCCAGCCCGGACAAAAGCCGCGCATGCAGCAGGTGGATGACAAGAGCGATTCCGATAGCGAAAACAACGCGGGTTCTGACGCCAACAGCCAGTAAGGAAGCGCTAGATAGCGGTCAGTTTGAACTGACCTTGACTGCACCTATATCCTGTTTGTATTTTGGCTTTCAGGAAGTAGGTGCATGCTGACCTGGACTTTCAAAACCGAAATTCGCCAGCGGTGCGCAGGCGCCAAATCCGGCCTTGAGTGCTCGAATTAATGATGAAAACGAGCGCTAGCGCAATAGGAGCCTGCGTAGGTAGCTATGAATAGCGTAGCAAATAACGCAGCTGGTCACACCAGATAAAAGTCATGCGGCCACAGGAAGTAGGGGCCGAACCGCGACTTGGCAACAAACTCGATACCGACTTTTTCGCCTTGCGTGCTGAGGAAGTAATTGGCCCCTTCGCACCAGAAAACCCTGCTCGCTGGCCAGTTCCAGAAAGTGCGGGGTCTTCAGGCCCAGCTTCTGGCTGATCTTGGAAGAGGTCAGCTTGTCTTCCGCATTTGGCGCGGCTGCCGGTTTTTCTTCGATGCGGATTGGAGCCAGTGCTGGCGGTGGTGCGGGCGCCACCACGGGTTCGCTGCTGACGCGTTCCAGCGAAACCCTGATTTCCTCGCTGATGCGAATGATGCGCTGGGCTTCGTCGTAGGTGTCCTTGTAGAGCTGCGCATCATCGCCGCGCTGGATCAGGATGCCCATTTCGTTGTTGTTGACCTGGCTGAACTCATACAGGTTCAAGCTGGTGACAATGCACATCTCTTCGTTCATGTAGCACTTGGCATGCAGGTTCCTGCAAAAGCTGGTGCGGATGAACGTCAGCCCGCGCAGCCATTCAATTTCCTGCGGCTGCAACTCGCTCTTGCCGTACACGATGCGAACGTCGATCTTCAGCCGGTTCTTGTCTGCCAGCAGTTCCTTCATTCGGTCGTTGAACTTGAGGAAGGGGCTGATTAATTTTATTT